>JAEUQE010000529.1 GCA_016789785.1 Bryobacterales bacterium | reverse complement strand
TCCATGGTCGCCAGCTTTTGCAGCGACTCGAGTGTTGGAATCTGAATCGCAGCCAGCAGACTAGCGGGGACATCCACGTACTTCATTTCAAGGCCCTGGATTGCCGCCACCGTGGAGGCAGTCAGAACCGCAACCAGCGCACCCGGGATGAACTTCATGGCAGCCGGACGGAACTTGGTCCATAGCACGAGGATCAGGATGCTCGACAGCCCGACGATCGCGGCAATTTCGTGTGGGCTGCCATCGATCGGGAAGATGCCCTTGTAGATTGCTTCGGGTATCGAAAGCAGATTTTCCAGACCGCTGGCACGCGGCTTGTCGTCAAGCATCACATGAAACTGGCCTGCGAAGATCAACACGCCGATTCCGGCGAGCATTCCGTAGATCACGTCCGGGGTGATCGCGCGGAACCATTGCCCCATACGGAGTGCGCCCGCCAGCATCTGAAACGCACCGGCGAGCAGCACGACAGGACCAAGCATCGCGACCCCGTGATCCTGCACCAGTTTGAAGACGATCACCACCAGTCCGGCGGCGGGTCCGCTCACCTGCAAGGGCGCCCCCGAGAACGATCCCACGATCAGTCCGCCGATGATTCCCGTCAGGAGCCCCGCTGCCGGCGGAACGCCCGAAGCGATCGCGATTCCCATGCAGAGTGGCAGGGCGACCAGGAACACGACAACGGAGGCCAGGAAATCCTGGCGGAACAAGCTCTTCTGCGGCATGCGAACCTCCTAGGCGCCCAGTGCGAGCAGCTTACGCGGGGGCAGACTCGCGGTAACCGGCTTATCGGGATCCAGGGGGACGAAGTGCCCGGTTTCCGCATCGTAAGAATCGATGTCACCCGTCCGTATGTCGTACACCCAGCCGTAGAGGCTGAGTTGCCCGCGAGTCAGGCGCGAGGCGACGGACGGATGAGTCCTCAGGTGGTCCAGTTGGGCAAGGACGTTTTCGTGAATCAGAACGTTGAGCTTCTTCTCGCCTTCCAACTCCGAGTAGTTTTCGTCAACAATGCGGCGGGCGGTCTCGGCGTGGAAGAGCCACGAAGCCACCGTCGGCATGTCCTTGACCTTCTCCGGGTGCATGACCGCGCGCATCGCTCCACAGTCCGAATGCCCACATACAATGATGTTGCGCACACCCAGAGCCAGAACGGCGTATTCGATCGTTGCGGATACGCCGCCGTTGCGCTCCCCATAAGGCGGCACGATGTTGCCGGCGTTCCGGTTGATGAAGAGATCCCCAGGCTCCGCCTGAGTGATCAAGTCGGGAAGAACTCGCGAATCCGCACAGGTAATGAACAGCGCTCGTGGATGTTGCTCTCCGGCAAGCTTCTCAAACAGAGGCTTCTTTTCGGGAAAGATATCGTCGTGGAAGTGCTGATAACCCTTTAACAGTTTATTCATGATGAACCCCTCTCACAGGACTAACGACACTGCTCCCGCAAATGAACTGTGCGCGCCGGGAGCACGGCCAATTTCCCGCAGCCTCGGCACGCCACCTCGGATGGGCGAACGGGCACTCAGCTCCGGGCTTTGAAAACTAGCTGCGGAACGGTTGGAAGGCAGGGGGCGAACGGCCGGGAGTGAGCCCCGGAACAGAAAGAGGTGAATGCGAAACACGTAATCCAGCTACCCATTCCGAAACGGTGGGCAGCGGGTTCCAGAAAGTAGGACTGAACAGCGCGGCCGGCAGTGGAGCTTTTCGGGGTTCAACCTGCTTCGCCAGATTGGAAGCAACCTTTCCCTGAAGACTCTCCAATGCGTGATCGGAAGAATCGTGGTCCAGGTCTGGTCTTGCCACCCGGCTGACACGTACACGCTGGCTTCGAATCGCCTTGTCCGATGGGCCTTCGGGGTCACACACTCCAGCCAGGAGGCCCAACAACAGAGTTGCACCTGCCAGCGCCCACACTTTGGCCGATCTGAGCACGCTGATCCTAATATACAGCAATGGCTGTATGGGTGACATACAGCATGAGCACTATTCCCGAGACAAATCTCCCGGGATTGATACCATGGAAGTAGTATGCCGATCTACGAGTATCGTTGCCAGAAATGCGGTTCCAGTTTCGAGAAGCTGCGGCGGTTCGCCGAGGCAGACGAGCCGATCGAATGCCCGCAGTGCGGCTCGAAGACCCGGGACCGGCTGATGTCCGCCTTCGCGACGTCAGGGTGCGGAGCCGGTGCCGGAGGCGGCCGCTTCACTTGAGCCTGATTCCGTCCGCGAGTTTCGCGGAGATCGTGAAGGTTAGTATGGCCAGGCCGGCTTGGTGAACAGTCCCCCGTCCACCCACACCGTCTGGCCGGTGATGAATTGCGCATCGGGAGACGCCAGGAAGCGGACCGCTTTCGCCACGTCCTCCGGCAACCCGATGCGGCCGAGTGGCGTCAGATTACCCCAGGTTCCCGCGTAGTCTCCGGCTTCCTCTTTGGTGCGCTCGATCTCGACCGCGCCGGGCGCCACGCAGTTCACGCGGATTTGATAGGCGCCGAGCTCCACGGCCGCCACCTTGGTGAACATCTCGATGCCGCCTTTGCTGGCGGTGTAATCCACGAGGTTCGGGAACGGCACCTTGCTGCAGCCGGAACCGATGTTCACAATGGCTCCGCCACCAACGGTTCGCATGTGACGTGCCGCAGCC
>JAEUQE010000528.1 GCA_016789785.1 Bryobacterales bacterium | reverse complement strand
CTTCGAAGTGTTTCTAAACGAACCGGCGGCAAGAACCTCGCGTTTCAGCAGAACCTCACCGCACGCCAGGTTCGGCGTTCGTCGCGCTAATTCCGGAGCTGATCGCTGACGCCTGATTGCTAGAAGCTAACCACCCGCTTCTGCTTCGCAAAGAAATCGAACATCGCCGCAATGTTCGGCACCACGATGTCGATGTGATTGCCTCCAGGCACCTCAACATACTCCACCGTCGCGCCAGCCTTGCGCGCCGCTTCCACCATGTTGCGCGACTGGGTCACCGGCACCGTGCGGTCGTTGTCGCCATGCACCACGAACTGCGGAACATGCTTGATCGCCGCCATGCGCGACGGGTTGCCACCACCGGCAACCGGCCCCAGCGCGGCAAATAAATCCGGATGATTCATCGCGATGCTCCACGACCCGAAGCCACCCATCGAGTGGCCCATCACGTAAATGCGCTCAGCGTCGATCGCATAGTCGCGGCGCACCTCACCAATCACTGCCAGCACGTCCTTCTCCGCATCACCGCGATACATGGAGGCCGGTCCGCGGCCCTTTGGCGCAACCACGAAGAATCCACGCTTCTCCGCTTCGCGCTTGATCAAGCCAGCCGCGTAGAGATCAAACATCGAGTTCTCATCGCCACCCATGCCATGCAGCGCAACCACAAGAGATGCAGGCTTCGCCGCATCGTAACGCTCCGGCACGTAGAGCCGGTACGGCTGCAGCGTCTTGTCGACAGCGGAACGATAGGCGCGATGGAAATCGCCAGTCTTGCCCGCAAAGGGGTCCTTGCCCTTTTCCACCGCGTCGAGGATCTCATTCGCTGTGGCGAACGTCCGCGAGACATCGGCGCGATGCGGATTCGCTTCCCCGCGGTCGGCGCGCTCATAGAGCGAGAGCGCCAATGCCGCGGTCGTCACACTCGGGTGCTTCTTCTCATCCGCGGCGGCAAGGCGCTTCTCCAGCTTCCGGGCTTCGTCGACAAAAGACTGGATACGCACCGGCATGGTCTTGACGAACGCATCCTTCGCCTTCGCATCGAAGTTGCCTTCGCTGTCGGTAAGGCGCGCCTCCAGGAAATAGTCACCCGTCACGCCCGGCGGAAGCGCGACATCAATTGACGCGGGAAGCTTCGTACCCGTGATGGTGGAAGTGGCGATCTCCTTCTCGGCACCATCGCCCTTGGCGGGCTTCAGCACCAGCGCGACCTTCATCGTTTGATCGGCTGTGCCGCTCGAATACAGCGGCTTCAGCGCAAGCGTCACCGTGTTCCCTGGCGCGATGAGATGGTGATTCAGCTTCGGCTGCAACGATGCGGCAAGCTCCAATACGGGCGTCCACGCCGCGCCGCGCATCACCGCCATGCCGCGATAGAGATTGCGCATCGCATCGCCGGTCCTGCCCGTGAAGCCAAGCTGCATCGCTTCAGAGCCGAGCTTGTCCGCCTCCTTGCGTTGTTCGTCTGTCAGCGGCAGACTCGCCTTCATCGTGTTGTAGCGGACCGACGTGCTGAGCACCATCTCCGCGTCCTGCGCACAGCAGATCGCGGCAAACACCAAGAGCGGTAAGCGGCGCATGGCGCGCTTGAGAATCCCAGGCATATTCAACGATGGTAGCGGAAACTCTTCTCCCGCGGATGTCAACCCCGCGGAACCCCCAGCGATCGCCAGAGAATCTACCAACCCTGCCCACCAGAAGTTGACCACCCGCTTGGCTCTCGCACCACGGCTTTCAGGCCCGCCGGCACGCGACCATTGCCGCGCGAGACGTACGCGTTCCTACCTGAGCGCCCAAACCGTCAGGCTCTCGATAGCGCCGGGGCGCTCATCGCACCCGCACTTTCCGCCGGCTCACGGTTGGCTCGGCGGACCCGCCCGCCGCCGCCTCGGCGCGTAGCATGTAGTCGCCGGATTTCCCAGGCGCCGCCAGCCGGACATTCCACGTGTGCTGCCCATAGGCAGGCAGCTCAAACGGCTGCTCGTACTTCGCACCATCCGGCGCAAAGCGAAGCGTGAGCACTCCACTTACCGGCCGGGGCTCATCGTTGATCATCATCACCGGGTAAATGCGATCTTCACCGGCTTTCAGCTCCGCGCGCCAGAAGTTCACGTACACGCCGAGGGGCTTGAACGCTTCCCGCATCCAATCGGCGAAACCCGGCTCAAGCTCCAACCGGGCCACGTCGCGCCAATGATCCGACGTCTTCACCCCAGGGTAACTGCACGTCAGGAAAGTAAAGTGCAGCACGCCCGCGAAGTTACGGTGCGCTCGCCAGAACTCAGTAAGTCCCGCCAGATAGTAGTTGTAAAGGTCAAACCGCTGCTGCGGGGTCGCATCCTTGCCGAGCAACTTCTCGTACACACGCTCAGTAAGTGCTGTTGGTGATCCATCCCGGTTCAGCCACAGCCAGCCATATTCGTTGGCCACAACGGCGTGACCGGAAGGATGGCCCGCATTGGTGGTCTTTGCACCGGTCATACGCTCCAGTTCCGTGATGTCGAAGTTCCGTCCGGAATAGATCGCGTTGAACAGGTACGGGTGGTCCTCCACAGGATCGTCGAAACCGGATGGAATGCCATAGCCGTTCTCCCAGGGGCGGCTGGAAAGATCCAGTTTGCGCATCCTCGGAATGATCGCGTCCCGCAG
>JAEUQE010000527.1 GCA_016789785.1 Bryobacterales bacterium | reverse complement strand
ACCACAGATTCAGATGCCGAAACCGCCGCGCCCCGTCCAGGATGAGGACCGCGACGGCGACTCAAACGCCAAACCGCCGGATCGCGGGGACGTCGAGAATGCCGGCGCCCGGGTGCTCGACCGCCCACAGTAGCGCGTTCACCATCTGACGATGCGTCACCAGGCCCAGCCGTTGGGCGGCGGCGGATCCGAACTGCTCCGCGATCCAGTAGAACGGCTCCAACACGAGTGGCCACCAATGCCCGGGTCCCGGGACATACCATGGCCGCAGGATCGTGGCCGGGATTCCCGAGCGTTCTAGGCAAGCCTCGCATTCCCGGCGGACTTCGATGTAGGCACGCATCACCGGCGCCGGCTGCGCGACGCTCACGTAGATGAAGTGTTGCACTCGCGCTCCCATGGCCGCCGCCAGCGAATGCTTCAGCGACACCAGATCCACGGCACGAAACTGCTTCCCTTTCCAGGGCGCCGGCTTCGGAGTCCCCACAAGATGGATGAACGTGTCCATGCCGCTGACACTCGATCGAAACGTTGAAGAATCCAGCGCGTCGCCCGTGACGGCTGTTCCGGGTGGCAGCTTCTTCATCGATCCCGGCCGCGCCAGTGCGCGCACCGTGTGACCTCGCTCCAGAAGCCGCGGTACAAGCGCGCATCCGAGATAGCCCGTGCCGCCGCTGATGAACACGTTCATGCAATAGGGATACGAGCGGCGCCGGGATAGCGGATTCCTGGTCAGTCCGGCCTATCGCGTGATGGCGAGCACCAGCCTCTCCATCACAATGCGATCATCCGGACTCCAGTCGCGCATGCCTTTGTCCGCCTCGTAGATCGCTTTGATCGCGGCCTCCATGCGGGGCTTCGTGAATGCCGATACCGTCTGCTGCACCTGTTGCGCGCGCGAGGACCACAGGGGAACTCCGAGCTTCGTGAAATGCCCTTGGATCTGCTGTGCTGACCGCAGTCCCTCTTCCTTTGCGGCAAGCGCATAGCGGAACTGCGAAGAAAGAAACGTCAATACCAGAGGCAGATACTCACCGTCGCGAACCAGCGTGTTCAGCAGATCCAAGCTCGCCGCGCGATCGCCACGCCCCAATGCCGCGGCCAGCGCAAACACACTGGTTACCCGCGCATCCGGCGTCATGGACGCGATGTCGTCATCCGTCACCTCGCGATTGCCGCCCGTGAACAGTGCAAGCTTTTCAATCTCCGTGACGATGCGCACGGCATCATTACCGAGGCTCTCCACCAACGCCTCGAGTTGCGGCGCGCCAATCGCCAATCCCGCGCGCTTCGCTTCATCCGCTGCCAGTCTCCGCGCTTCCTCTTCGGTGTAGGCGGGAAACTCCACCACGTTCGGGATCGCTGCGTAGAACTTGCGCAGACGCTCCATCTTCGTCTTATCCTCGCTGTCGTAGGTGATGCGCGAAGAGTCGAACACAAGCACCACGTCCGGCGTCGGATTCCTCACATACGCCTTCAGCGCCGCCTGCGCCGGGAGTTCTTCCTTATCGGACAACGCACCCTTCGGCAGTCCCGCCTCCGCCGAAGTCACAAGGATCACCCGCTTCGTCGCGAACAACGACAACGAACTCGCATCGTCGATCACCTCGGTCACCGAGAGATCGTCCAGGTCGTGCCGCGTCAGCCCTTCTTCACGCATGTCACCCGGCAGAAACTTCTCAATCAGGAAGCGGCGGCATCCGCGGCGCCGGTGCATTTCCGGACCCGCGAAGAGATATACCGGCGCTGGCCCTGGCCCTTTGATCTGTGCGATGAATTGCTGCGGAGTCATCCCTTAGAACGCCTCCAATACCGCAGACACCACGGACGCTCCCACCTGCCGGGTCAAGCGGTCCAAAGCAGCATCGCTCTCTTCGAAATAAGCCACCGGGTCCGTCGCGATCTCGTACCGTTCCCGGTATTCGAGGCTTGGGTTCTCATAGAGCGCCTTGCCCGTGGCCCGTTCCCGCAGCGTCACTCGCAGAAATACGTGGATCTGCACGCCGGTGGTGTTCGTGGAAAACGTGATCGGCACCGTGAGGATATTCACCACTCCGCCTTCCAATACCGCATCGGCTTGTGTGGGATCGCTCACAATCTGATAACGCGTGCGCGAGATGAACTCGCGGGTGATCGACTGTGCCAGACGATCCGCCAGACGATATCGCGGAGTGTTGTTCGCAAATGCGGGAACGGCAATCGTGCGCAGTGTCTTCGGCAGCAGATCCGCACGGCCCGCCACATGATATCCGCAGCCACCCAATGTGGCGCTGAGTGTGGCGCCAGCCGCGGCCGTCAGAAATCCGCGACGCTTCATGGAAGCACCTGCTCGATCGCATCCACAGTATTGTCCGCCGTCACGCGCAGATTGTCAGCTACCAGCCACATCCAGTACGCTCGCGGATGATTGCGGTCAATGCGGATGTCGCCCACGGCAATTCCGCTCTGCCCCGCCGACGATACATTCGACGGTCCCTCTTCCTTCGGTCCCACCAGTTCGACATGGTTGGAAGCAAGCGCGGTCTCAATGTCGGTTACCGCCACATCGCCTTCAAACTCCAGCCACAGCGAGATGCTGTAGCCATGAAACACTGGAGCTTGCACCAGCCGCACCGAAGGCATCGCGCACGCGCCCCCAAGCAACGTCGCAAGGTGCC
>JAEUQE010000526.1 GCA_016789785.1 Bryobacterales bacterium | reverse complement strand
TGGGCTGGTGAGCGTGTGATGGTGGAAGGCGAGAGGAAGTCGGCCAACGGGGTCGACTATTTCATCGCCGATCGCGTTGTGCGCACGGAATAGCCGCGCCCGTGGCGAGCATCTAAGGGTATGCTCGCACCGAATTTCAGCGCCGCCTGGGAGTCACTGGCTCCGTTCCCGCTCCCGCAATTCGCGGAGAATCTCCTGCGGCGCTGTCTCGCCTTCGACAAGCTTTCCGAACTCTACACTTCGTTTGAAGCCGGAAGGCCGCTGCCCGATCAAGTGCTGGAAGCGCTGGAGATCCGCTACGATGTTTCCTCGCGCGACCTCTCCGCGATTCCGCGCACGGGCGCCACGGTTGTGGTGGCGAACCATCCATACGGCGCGCTGGAAGGAGCGCTGCTCTCAAGCGTACTGCGCCAGATTCGGCCGGACGTTCGCATCCTCGCCAACGGTGTGCTGTCGCTCATTCCCGAGATGCGGGATCAACTGGTGACGGTGGATCCGATGGGCGGCAACGACGCCACGCGCACGAATCCCGCGGGCTTGCGGAAAGCGCTTCAGTTTTTGGAAAGCGGAGGTCTGCTGGTGATCTTTCCCGCCGGGGAAGTATCGCACTACCAATGGCGGCGCGGAGTGGTGGAGGATAGCGAGTGGAAGCCATCCATCGCCCGCATGTTGGGTGTGCTGCACCGCCGTCAGGTGGAAGTGAAGGTCGTACCAGCGTTCATCAGCGGGCACAACAGCGTCCTGTTTCATTCGGCCGGGCTGCTGCATCCGCGGTTGCGCACGGCGATGCTGGCACGGGAACTTTGGAACAAGCGCCATTGCAGAGTGAGCCTGCGTTTCGGGCGTGCCGTTACGGGCGAAAAGCTGGCGAGCCTTGCGAGCGACGAAGAGCGAATCGCGTACCTGCGGTGGCGAACTTATCTGCTGGCCGGCCGCGGGGAGCACGCGAACACTGACATGCCGCGTCATGAGGCGGTAGCCGATCCGGTGGCGACGGAGGCTCTGCGTAGCGATCTCGCGCCGC
This sequence comes from Bryobacterales bacterium, assembly GCA_016789785.1. Next base: position 1,635 of record JAEUQE010000526.1, on the reverse strand, counting down.
TCGCGCCACTGGCCTCATCGGGTGCGCTCCGTGTCTACCTTGCTTCGGCGCACGAGATTCCAAACGTGCTTTCCGAGATCGCGCGCTTGCGGGAGATCACATTCCGCGCGGTGGGTGAGGGCACCGGACGCCGCGAGGACCGGGACAAGTACGACGAAACATATCTGCATCTTTTTGTTTGGAACGAGGAAAAGGGCGAGGTCGCCGGAGCCTATCGGCTGGCGGGCACGGACACCACTCCCGACCTCTACACGCAGACGCTCTTCCGCTACGGCCCGGAACTGCTGGGGCGGTTGGGACCCGCATTGGAACTCGGGCGCTCGTTCGTTCGCGCGGAGTATCAGCGCTCCTACAACGCGCTGCTGCTGTTGTGGAAAGGCATCGGGGAATTCATCGGCCGGAACCCGCGCTACCGCGTGCTCTTCGGGCCCGTCAGCATCAGTGGCCAATATCAGGCGGCATCGCGGGAATTGATGGTCGCGTTTCTGGAAAAGCGCGCGTGGTGGGGAGAATTGGCGCCACTGGTCACCAGCCGGTCTCCGCTTCGCCGTGGCGCTCTGCGAGAACCGCCGCCCAGTGCGGTGCGGGACTTCGAAGAATTATCGGAACTGGTGGATGAACTGGAGCCCAAGGCGCAGGGCGTCCCAGTGCTGTTGCGCCAGTACCTCAAGCTCGGCGGCCGGCTGCTCGGCTTCAATGTCGATCGCGACTTTGCGCACGCGCTCGACGGCTTGATTGTGGTCGATCTGCTGGCCACCGAACCTCATCTTTTGGATCGCTATCTTGGCAAGGAGGCGGCGGCACGCTTCCGTGCTTATCAGAAAGGACAACATGGAACCCACACGGGCGTTTCTCATTGCTAGTTGGTCATTGCGTTTGATAGCGGCGGTGATTCTGCTGCAAACGCTGTTTTTCAAGTTCACCGGCGCGCCGGAATCGGTGTATATTTTCCGGACGCTCGGGGCGGAGCCGTTGGGAAGAATCGGCTCCGGCGTCGCCGAATTGGTGGCGTCGATTCTGCTGTTGCTTCCCAGCACCGTTTCCTTCGGCGCGGTGCTTTCGCTCACCATTATCAGCGGCGCGATTGCGAGTCACCTGCTGGTGCTCGGAATTTCACTTCCGGCGGTAGGCGATCGGGGAGAGCTGTTCGGGTTGGCGTTGGTGGTGTTCGTGTGCAGCGCGGCCGTGCTGGCGATGCACCGGATGGAGTTGTTGCGGTTTGCAGAGCGGTTGCGGGGGTAAGAGCACGCTCCGTGGGCAAGAAGGCTGGCCGCCTCTCTGGAGGCTCGCTGATATCAGGCGCCTGCGAAATCAGGCACCACCAAGCTCAATGTTCTTCACTTATGCTTAAAGGCTTTGGGCCCGTTTTCGAAGTTCGGTTACGTATTTCCGAGGGGTCAACGATCGATAACTTCCGCCTCAACGGGCTTCGGAAGCAGTCAACCAAGCTTCCCCCTGAGAGGGTAGTAGCAGGCGGGAGTGCCTGCGGTACCGCCAGGTGAACGGCGTCAAAAAGCGCAAGTGAAAGCACTGAATCTAGTGCTTAGTTGCATTAAAACATTCTTGTATGATAATGTTTTGGCATGCCTCGACATGCACCCCCACTGGAATGCTCGGCGGAAGACGCGGCGATGT
>JAEUQE010000525.1 GCA_016789785.1 Bryobacterales bacterium | reverse complement strand
TCCATCTGGAGCAAAGGTTGCTCAACCTCGACGGAAAGACATCCTTCGATCGCCTCGCGAACATTGGCCTCGATTTCTTCCATGGTCTCGCCTTGCGTGGCGCAACCCGGTATCGAAGGGACTTCGGCCCAGAACCCTCCCTCCTCGGCTTTGTGGACAATCACACGAATTCTCATAGGTTCACTTTCAGTCTAATCCAGACCACGCAACTGACCGCGCGACGGTGCCCAAATAGCCAAACTCCAGCGTTTTCCTCCCAAGGGGAGCCTGTTCCGCCGCTCCCGAAGCTCAATGCGGCTATGCTGTCGATTGTTCACCCCTCGGAAACACCTAGCCGGACTTCGAACGCGGGTCCAGTATGGAAGGCGAGGTGTCCACTGCCCGGGGATGAGGCTGCAGCCCAAAATCGGATAGGCTGTCAGATACCCATGCGAGTTGCAGCTTTTCTCATCCCGATTCTTCTTTCCGCGCAGAGCCCGGAAGACGTCACGAAGTGGCTTTCGAAACCGTTGCTTGATCCCAAGCAGGCGCAAGTGGAGGCGCAGGTGTACACGGCGTCGCGCATTCCTCCCTTGCCGCAACCATCGAACGCTCTGCAATGGGAGCGTTACGTCACACAACTTCGTAAGGACCTGCTCGATCGCGTCGTGTTGCGCGGCGAAGCGCAACGCTGGCGGACCGCCGCGCGTAAGGCGGAATGGGACGGCGTCATCGAAGCGAATGGCTACCGCGTGCGCAAGTTCCGCTACGAAGCCGTACCCGGATTGTGGGTGCCGGGTCTGTTGTATGAGCCCGCGCAACTCAGCGGCAAGGCCCCCGTTGTGATGAACGTGAACGGCCACGAGAAGGTCGGCATGTCCACGGGCTACATTCAGGAGCGCTGCATCAACCTTGCGCGGCGCGGCATGCTCGCGTTCAACATGGAGTTTCTCGGCAAGGGCCAACTCGATGTCCCGGAATTGAATCACTATGCGATGCCGCAGATCGATCTCGCAGGCACCAGCGGACTGGCGGTGTTCTATCTCGCGCTCGAAAAAGCGCTGGACTTCGCGCTCACGCATGCCAACGCCGATCCCGCGCGTGTCGCGGTGACAGGGCTTTCCGGCGGCGGATGGCAGACCACCATCCTCAGCGCGCTGGATGATCGTGTGAAGCTCTCCGTTCCCGTGGCAGGGCATTCGAGTTTCGTGACGCGCGCGCAGTGGCCTGATCTCGATCTCGGCGATAGCGAACAGACGCCTTCTGATCTGGCCACGCTGGCCGACTATCTGCATCTCTCCGCAATGATGGCGCCGAAGCCGCTCATGTTCATCAACAACGAAAAGGACAACTGCTGCTTCCGCGCGGATTACGCCATGGGCCCGCTGGTGCAGCACATGCGGCCACTTTATTCGATGTTCGGAGCCGCTGAAAAGTTGCGGTACTACATCAACCACAGCAACGGTCACAACTACGACCAGGCCAGCCGCGAGGAGCTGTACCGTTTCCTGCGAGATCAGTTCTACGGGGGCCGAGACAGTGTCGCGGTTGACGAGATCCCCGCCGCGAATGAAGTGCGCACCGCGGAGCAACTCCGTGTGGAACTGCCGGATCCGAATGCGACCTTCCGTTCGCTTGCCATGGGGCTTGCACAGAATCTGCCGAGGCCCAGTACAAGGTCGCGTGAGGATCTGGTGCGTGTCGTGAAGTTGATGAAGTACACCACCGAGTCGAAGGATCTGGGGCGCGAGCAATCGGGCAACGTGACCGTGGATCACTGGCGCATTCGCATGAGTCATACATGGAACGTGCCGGTGACGGAGATCGCGCCGGCCAACGCTCGTGAGACCGTGATCGTGCTCGCCGACGACGGGCGCGCGAAAGCCGCGAAGGAAGTAGCATCGCTGGTGGCGCAGGGCAAGCGCGTACTGGCGGTGGATCCGATGGGCTTCGGAGAGTCGAAAATGGGCCGCCGCGATTTTCTTTTTCAGATGCAGATCGCCAGTTTCGGCGAACGTCCGCTAGGCGCGCAGGCTGGCGAAGTGATCGCAATCGCCGAATGGGCGCGCCAGCGATTCGGACGTGCGCCCGCACTCGAAGCTTTCGGACGCAGGACCAGTCTGATTGGTCTGATTGCCGCCGCCGCGCACGAGAAGGCAATTGCGGGTGTCGCTCTGCACGGGTCATTGAAGTCGTTGAAGCAAATCATCGAAGAGAATTCCATGGTGGACAAGGCGCCGGAGATGTTCTGCTTCGGCCTGCTGGAAGCGTTCGACATCCCGCAGCTTGCGCAACTCGTGTCGCCACGGGCTGCGAAGATGGATTGAGATGCCGAAACATTTCTGCTTGCTCCTGTTTTGCGCTCTGATCGCCACCGCGCAGACCCGGCGGCCCGTGTTGGTGATCTCGGTGGATGGTTTGGATCATCGCTATCTGCGCGATGCCGATGCACTTGGTCTGAAGATTCCGAACATGCGCCGCATTCTCGCGGAAGGCGAGTGGGCCGATGGAGTTGCCGGCGTTCTCCCGACCGTCACGTGGCCCTCGCATACTACGTTGATCACGGGCGTTGTGCCCGACAAGCACGGTATTCTCGGCAACCGCCGTCCGGCGTCCGAGGGTGGTGATTATTACTGGACCGTCGATCTGCTGAAGGTGAAAACGCTGTGGCATGCGACGCGCGCGGTTG
>JAEUQE010000524.1 GCA_016789785.1 Bryobacterales bacterium | reverse complement strand
ATGCCGCCGGCGGCTGGTCATCAATCCAACAGCGTGTTCCAGGCCCACATCCCGTAGTTGTTCGCGGTACCAGGCGGCGACATCGATTGAGTGCGAGATTTCATCCGGCTGAAGAAACAGCCACGCGAGGGTGTCGCTGACAGCGGCTCCACCGTTGACGATGGCCCAACTCCAGCACTGCATCGGATGAGGGAAGCGTAGCGTCATCCAGCGATCGAAGCATCGCAGCGTGAACAGACTCAACCTACGCTCCTCTCATCGTGTTGTTTGCGGATCAGAAGGACAGCCGCAGACCGGCGAGCATCCACCGGCCCGGCGTGCGGAATCCATCTTCGAAATAGCGCTGGGCCAGCAGGTTCTCCGCCCGCCAGAATAACTCCGATCGAAGCCGTTCGGCCAGTGGCAAACGGTAGCTCACCACAGTGTCCAGCCGCTTCGGTCCTTCCCATGCGACGGCTCTGCCTGAGATGACTCCAATGAATTCCGGCGCACCGAGAAAGTTCATGGTAGCAGTCCAGCGGCGCCATGTCTGCGATGCATTCAACGTGACAGTGTGGGCGAAGATGCGAGGCGTGAGCAGCGTTCCCAAAGCGACCGCGCGGCGTTCCAGCGTGCGCGTATGAGTGTATGCGCCGGTCACCTGAAAGCCGCGCCACAGTGCGGCTTGCGTTTCGAGTTCCACTCCACGGGCGAGGCCGCCGTTGGTGTTGAAGTAGCCGGAACCGCGGCCGAAGGGATCGGTGGTGCGATTCACGATGCCAGTGAAATCGAAGCCAATCACGGTTTCAAGCTGCGTGTAAAAGTAGGTGGCTGAGATTCGCGCGCGGCGTCCGGCGATGTATTGATCAATGCCGGCATCGCCACCCACGGATCGCTCCGGGGTCAGCCGCGGATCGCCATAAGGGGCGAACGAACCACCGAAGAAGCCTGTGCCGTAACGCTCATAGAGGGACGGCGCGCGGTAGGCGTTCCCAACATGCGCGCGGAGCTTGGTGTTCGATTTTTCGAAGCGGTACATCACCGCGGCATCGCCCGTGAAGGCATTCGGCGGATTGGGAACTGGTGCTCCGAGATAAGCGGGTGTGCCTCCGGTGAGGACGGGCGCACGGAGATTGAAAGTCTGCGCGCGGCCGGATAATGTGACTTGCAGCTTGGAGCCGAGCAGACGCAGGCGGTCCTCCACGAAGAGCGCGTTGGAGAGTTGCGATACGCGAGCGCGATTGAACGTCTCCGTGCCCGTTCCGATGCCGGGTTGTACGCGCGAGGCGCCGCTGTTGTCGAAGGCCTCACGCTCGAACTCGTAGCCTCCGGAAAGGATGTGGCGAAGTCCGCTGTAGTTCCAGCGAGCCTGCATGGTGTCGATGCGGCCATCGAAGTTGGACACCTCCCAGAAACGTGGTTGGAAGCCGATGCCGGCTGGGCCGTTCGGGAAACTGCGCCGCACGTCCACCAGTTGATACGCAAGCCGGTAGTGCAACTTCGGCGTGAGCTGATGATCGGCTGCAAACAGTGCTGATGTAAGCCACGTGGATCGCCGGCTATCGGGGTCGTTGGGCGCTTGAAACACAGTGGCGTTTCCAAGCGAGAATGGTTGCCCTTGTTGACGGCGGTCCGCATCCAAGTTGGACAACGGGATTGCGGTGACCGTGCCGGTTCGCGGCGCATTGGCGGTGAGCGCGGGTGAGGCGTTCAAGCCGAGGAAGGAGTTCGTTGCCGACACGCGCGCGCTGAGCAGAAACACGGGACGCAGACGGTATTGCACGAAGCCTTGTCCGCTGGAGTTGCGTGCGCGGTCGTCGCCGTCCACGCCTTCCATGACGTTGATGTGGCCAAGTCCGAGCGAGTACATCAGGCGGTCCTGCGCGATACCACCTGACATCCGCGCTTGCGACCGGATGAACCCGAGACCGCCGCCTTCTGTGAGCAGATCACCGCGCAGTGAACCGCCGCCCGCATCAGAGATCACATTGACCACGCCGCCCATTGCATTGGTGCCATACATCGCTGAACCACAACCACGGAGTACTTCCAATCGCGCAATATTCAATGTGAGCAACTCGGCGGTGACGGCGCTTGCGTCGGACTGGGTGGCCGCGGGATCACGCAGGCGCATGCCATCAATCAGCAACGCGGTGTCCTGCGCGCGTAAACCGCGAATGCGGATGTTGGTGGACTGGCCCGGGCCGCCGACTTGTGTGATGCGAACTCCGGGAATCTCGCGCAACGCTTCGGCTACGGAGAACTCCATGCGCCGGTCCAATTCCATGCGGCCAAGTACGGAGGCGGCACGCGCGGAGTCATCCAGATCCTGGATATAGTTGCTCGCGGTGACCGAGACTTGTTGGGGCAGGGCTCGAATCGCAAGTGTGACCGCGACCTCAGTGTTGTCGCGCCCGTTGAGCGTCACGGGCCGCACGAATCTCTCGAAGGCGTCGGCGTCCACGGTGAGAATCAGCGATCCCGCACGCACGTTGTCGAAGCGGAAACGGCCATCGCTACCAGTGATCGCGAGGCGCTGGTCCGCACCGGTCGCGGATGAGATGCGGATGGCGGCCCTCTCAATCACGCCGCCACTAGGATCCCTGACTATGCCTGCGATGGATTTTGCGGGAACGGTCTGCGAGAAAGATAGCGCCGCAGACAGCGCGAAGACGAACAGCCGAGCCAATGCCCTTCGCATTGCCTC
>JAEUQE010000523.1 GCA_016789785.1 Bryobacterales bacterium | reverse complement strand
CCGTGATCGAGTTGATTCGCGTGTCGCGAACGACTCCGATGATCGTCCGCGTGGAGGCAGGGGATTGTCCCGCCAACCGGATGGTTTTCCCGACCGGATCCTCGCCGGGCCAGAAGCGGCGACTCATGGTCTCGTTGATGACGGCAACGGCGGCGTTGCCAGGGCCATCCTGGGCGCCGAAGTCCCGGCCGCGCAGCAAGCCGATTCCGAGAGTCCGGAAGTAGTTCAGATCGACGACCGTGTATTTGATGCGGGAAACCGAATCGCCAGGCTGACCGGGGCGGCCCGGAATCGTGACTTGTTCCGCGAGACCTCCGCCGGATCCGCTGAGCGGAGCCCGCAGTGCGAGCGTCGCTTCTCGAATCGCCGCCAGCCCATGTAGCCGCTCCATGAGTTGCTGGTAGAACGCCCGGGAACGTGCAGCGCCGTAGGGAGGTGCGATGTTGGCGACCAACACGTCCCGCCGCTCAAATCCGAGATCGAGTGTCATGCTGTACAGGAAGGTTCGGACAAGGAGGCCCGCCCCTACCAGGAGCACCATCGAGAGTGCCATTTGGACGACGACGAGTACACTGCGCGGCTTCACGGCACCTTGACGTGTTTTCGCCCAGCCCTCTCCTTTCAACACGGATACCAGGTCAGTGCGGGAGGCACTGAGCGCCGGGGTCAGCCCGAATAGGAAGATCGTCACCAGCGACGTAACCAGAGTAAACGCGAGAACTCGATGATCCAGCCGGAAATCCATGTGGAGATAGTTATTGGCGGGAGGGACGATCACAACGGGAAGCATGGAGATGAGCCACATAGCCAACAGAAGGCCCACGGCTGCCCCTAACGTGCCGAGCAGGACGCTTTCGGCCATGAGCTGCGAGACGAGCCGGCCGCGGCTGGCCCCCATGGCCAAGCGGACGCCGATCTCGCGTGAACGGCTTCCCGCACGTGCCAGAAGCAGGTTTGCGAGGTTCGCGCAGGCAATCATCAGCACGAGCGCCACGATGCCGAGCAGGATAAACGGCACATAGCTTGTCGACTGGAACAGATGCTCGGTAGCGGTCGCCAGCACTGCGCGGCAACCTTGATTGAATTTCGGATAAGCTCGCTCCAGGTTGGCTGCGATGCCTGCGACGTCGGCCCGTGCGGCTTGGATAGAAACGCCGGGACGGAGCCGTCCCAGCACCGTTTGGCTGCGGTACTCGCGGGAACTGCGTTCCTCACCACTTGGATCCCAGGAACTCATCGGGATCCAGAAATCGGAGTCCTGCCAGAGTTCGGTGCCGCGAAATCCTTCGGGAGCCACTCCAATGACGAGATACGAGCCATTGAGCCGCACGCTCCGGCCGATGATTCCGGGATCACCGCCGAATCGCCGCCGCCAGAGGTTGTGGCTCATGACGACGACGCGATTGCCGGTGTTCGCGTCGTCAGCAGTGAAAACGCGCCCTATCTGAGGTTCGACGCCAAGGACGCCGAAGTAGTTCTCGCTGACAACGTTCGACATTGTCGATTCCGCAAAGCCGTCTCCCGTGAGGATGGGACCGCGACGCTCCGTCGCAATCAGCCCGGTGAATGCCTGGGCTTGGCTCTGGTAATCCAAGAACTCGGCATAGGAGAGAGCGGCGCGGGCAGAGCGAGGGGTGGCAGTGGACAGATATACCAGTCCACCGGGATCGCGAACCGGCAAGGGGCGCGTCCAGTAGCCATCCACCAAGCTGAAGATCGTGGAATTCGCACCAATTCCGATCGCCAGGCACAGCACGGATACCGTAGTGAACCCGGGGCTTTTGGCGAGCATCCGTGCGGCGAAACGAAAGTCGCTAAAGAACATGGGCATTCCTCCTCTTCTCCGGGCTTGGGCAGCGCGGAAGTTCAGAGATGGCGTTCCAACACGATTGTAGCGTTGAGCATCACCTGAACTGAATAGCAGCATTTTGATAGCCAACGTTGTCAAACGCGCACGCGTGCAATCATGCAGGAACGCCGGTTCTGGAGAAGGAGACGCCTCGAACTTGTCCGTTGATGGGATGGCGGTGTCCCAAAGCCGGACATCCGGAAACACGCGCATGGTGGCGGCGAATCCGGGACGCCTAACAGTTACTGCCGGATCGCTGGTGCATGACGACTTACTAAGTGGCCCGTTTCGGAAGTTCGGTCACGCATTTCGGAGGGGTGAACAATCGTAACTTGGGCCGGAACGAGCTTCGGAAGCGGCAAAACGGCTTCCCCTTGAGCGGGGAAGCGGCAGGCACGAATGCCGACGTGAATGCCTGCGCTACCGCAGCAGCGCGAGAGCGTACTTGTGAAACGGTATACCAAGCTTCGGCGCTGGGGGCGTGGGCGATTCCGGCCTTCAGCCTTGCCCGAGCCCGCTGGTGTACACTGTGCTCTTCCGGGAACCGCAAGAGCGATCCCGGCTCGATCTCGCCAGTAGTTCCGACGGGGTGCCGCATGCGGTTGGACCGCATCGGGGGAAAACATGCAGATGGAAGAAACGCGTTCGCTCCCGGAGAACGCATACACGCCGCTGAAACCCGGAGAAGCTTATCAACCGTTGGTGAGCGCGCGGCAGGCGCCAGAGGAACTCACGCTCCGGGCGACCCTGTGGGGACTGCTGCTGTGTGTGATTTTCACCGTCGCATCGGCCTACAGCACCTTGAAGGTGGGGCAAGGCATGGAGGCCGCCATCCCGATCTCCATCCTCTCCATCGGA
>JAEUQE010000522.1 GCA_016789785.1 Bryobacterales bacterium | reverse complement strand
TTCCGCGTCATGGTGGCGATCCGCGCGAGTGTGCCAGCCTTCCGGCTGGAGGGGTACGCACTTCGCGTAGTGGGTTACGGTTTTGGTGGCATTCCATTGGACCGCCAGCAGATCGCAATGCCTCGCATGATGCCCGGCTCACGGTTCGAACACACGTTTGTGTTGGAGGAAAAGCAGCCGTTGGAAATCCGGATTGATATGATGCGGCCGGGCGGCGTATCGACGCGTACGCAGGTGTGGCAGCACTGATTCAGCGCTACCGGCGCGCGCCGAGCATGGCGCCCATCCACACCGCGGCGTAGCCTACCACGACGCTGCTCACCAGATAGAGAAACGCCATCGCGCGCTCGGTTTCCCGGGTCGCCTGCAGCGCCTCATATTCGAAGCTCGAGAATGTTGTGTACCCGCCCAACACGCCGACCACGAGGAATAGGCGCCAGTGCGGATGCGGCTGCCAGCGCTCGGTGAGCAGCGTCATCAGGAGACCAATCAGAAACGAGCCGCTGATATTCACAAGGAACGTCGCCAGCGGAAAGCGTCCGCCGTACCACGCCGTGATCCACATGCCTGCGAGGAAACGCAGCAACCCGCCGAGTCCAGCGCCAGCGAAAACCACCAGGTACTTGTCCAAAACGTTTCCCTCGCTTTATGTTTGATGCTTCCAGCTTGCCAGATCGCGGCGCACCATGTGTCAAGGCGCACCATGCTTGCCGGACATGATAGGTTATGTCTCGATGCAACGCCGAGAATTCCTTGCCACGCTTGCCGGGTCCGCGCTGTCAACGGCATCGCTCTATGCCCAGCGCACGGCGGGCCTTCCGCCACTCACCATCAAAGATGTGAAGATCATCCCCACTAGCGGCGGCCGCAACTACCGCTGGATCTTCGTCAAGGTGATCACCAGCGAGCCCGGCCTTTACGGCATCGGTTCGGCGGGCAATCACTTTCAAACGCACGCCGTGATCGCGGCGCTGGAGAAGCACCTGAAGCCATGGCTGATCGGCAAGGATCCCGCGCGCATTGAGGATCTGTGGCAGGCGGGCCATGTGCGCACCTACTGGCGCAACGGTCCAGTGAACAACAATGTGCTGTCGGGCATGGACATGGCGCTGTGGGACATCAAGGGCAAGCGCGCCAACATGCCGGTCTACGAGTTGATGGGAGGAAAGGCTCGCGATGCGGTGCCTTGCTACGACCATGCCGGTGGCCGCGATAAGGATCAGGCAGTAGAGAGCGTGAAGAAGTCGATGGAGAAGGGTTTCCGGCATATCCGTGTGCAATTCGGAAACTATGGCGGAGGGGGCTTCGTGCCTGCCGGGCAAGGGTCGCGCCCGGAGAACGGATATCAAGGGCCGGCGTTCGATGAAGAAGTGTATGTCGACACTGTGCCGCCGCTGTTTGACTATGTGCGGCAGAAGGTCGGCTTTGGGCCGAAGCTGTGTCACGACGTGCACTCGCACTTGAGCGGCATGAACGCGGTGGAGTTTTGCCGCCGCGTCCAGCCCTACCAGATGTTCTTCGTGGAAGACGTGCTGCCACCGGAGCATCTGGCGTGGTACAAGCACATTCGTCAGGCGTGCACGACGCCGCAAGCGGTGGGTGAAGTGTTCTCGCATCCTTATGAATATCTGCCTCTGGTGAGCGAGCGGCTGATCGACTTCGTGCGCTGCCGCGTGTCGGCGATCGGCGGCATCACGCAAGCGAAGAAGGTCGCCACGATGTGCGAGATGTTCGGCTGCAAGACGGCGTTTCAGGAAGGTGGCGAGAACGATCCGGTGAATCAACTCGCGGCGTATCACGTCGATATTTCGAGCACCGCGTTCGGGATTCAGGAAGAGAACGCGTTTCCGGAATCGGTGCATGAGATGATGCCCGGCTGCGCGCAGATTCGCAATGGCTATCTGTACGAAAGTGGCAAGCCGGGACTCGGGATCGATCTGCGCGAAGAGATTGCGGCGAAGTACCCGCTTGGCGAGATCAAGGGTGGCGGCATCTATCCGACGGATCGTGCGATGGACGGGTCGGTGGTGAAGCCGTAGCGGCTATTCGGTGGAGGCAGTTGCCTCGGGCTCCGAGCAGAAGTGGGATCGAAGAAGGGCTGCCTTTTCGGGAGTAATCAGCAGGCGGTCAATACGGTTCACGTCGGTGCCTTTCGGCTGCCCGAGAAGTGTGGTCTTGGCACGCTTGCTCCAGAAGGTTCGGGCAAGCCGGACCTCCGTCACGCTGAGCGCGGTGAACTTCTCGCACTCGGAGCAATGATGGAGGGTGATCCGCAGCCAGTCGACGACGTATCCGGAAGCATCGCTGGAGGCGATCCGTTTCTCCCAATCCTGCGATTCAATGTCGTACGCCAGGAGCGCGGTGAGAGCGCCAAGATCGCCACTTTCCAGGGCTGTACGAATCTGCGGAAGGGGCACAGGCTCCACTACGCCGAGGTCCTCTTCTTCACACCAAACACCGCAGGCTTCACAGAACGCTCCCTTGACGCGACTTCTCCCGTGTCTGACAATCATCGCCCCCAGGATCGGAAGCCCCAGCAAGTTGACCAGGATTTCATCCAAAGGCGCAGAATCACTGAGCACCAGCGTGGCAACCCCGGCGACGCAAGCAGCGACGGTCGCCACTACTACTCGAACGAACAAATCGGCTGCTTCATTCCGCACTTCCTTGAGAAAGTGGGCGGTCACCCCTCCGATCATCCGGGCAAAGAACAC
>JAEUQE010000521.1 GCA_016789785.1 Bryobacterales bacterium | reverse complement strand
GGTGTGCCGTCCAACCTCATCGGTCCCGCCGGAAACTTCACGCCGGACAACCGCCAAACCGTGCAGGATATCTTCACTCGCAACACGCTGCACGTGATCGGAAGCTATCTTGCCAACATCGGAGGCAGCCAGCACAACTTCCGCTTTGGGTGGGATCTGAACCGGCTGGCGAACAAGCCGGTGGCCGGCAGTTGGCCCGATGGCTACGTGTTCGTCTACTGGGATCGCGCTTACTCCGCGGTCACGAAGGGCGGTAACTTCCGGGGGCCGTTTGGCTACTACATCAACCGTGCATTCGCAACTGAGGGCGACGTTTCGAGTAACAACCAGGGACTGTTCATCAACGACAACTGGCGCGTCAACAAGAAACTCACCTTGAACCTCGGGTTGCGATCGGAGCGCGAATTTCTGCCGTCGTTCGATCCGAAGATCCAGGCAACGCCCATCGAATTCGGCTTCGGCAGCAAGCTGGCTCCGCGCCTTGGCTTCGCTTACGATCCGTCCGGCGTCGGCAAGATGCGCATCGGCGCGAGTTGGGGACTCTACTACGACATCATGAAGTACGAGATGCCCCGTGGGAGCTTCGGTGGCGACAAGTGGCTCGACTATGTCTACACGCTCGACAACCCGAACATCCTCAACATCAAACCAGGCGCACCCGCCGGCTTCGGCCAGTGCGCTTGCCCGGGTACTCTCATCGAGACAGTGAACTGGCGCATCCCCTCGCACGATCCTTCGGAGAACCTCATCGAGAAGAACCTGAAGCCTGTGCGTTCGCAGGTGTGGGACATGTCGTTCGACTACAACTTCAACACCGATTACGTGTTCCGCATGCGCTACACGCATCGCCAGCTTGACCGGACCATTGAGGACGTGGGGATTCTCACTCCGGCCGGCGAGCAGTACTACATCGCCAATCCGGGCTTCGGCCTCACTGTGGATGAGAAGATCTTCCCGGCAGGCTTTCCCACCGACGTGACGCCCCGTGCCAAGCGCGTCTACGACGGTGTGGAGATGGGCGTGGAACGCCGCTTCAGCAAGACGTTGGCGTTCAACGCGAGCTACACCATCAGCCGTCTGTATGGCAACTACTCCGGCTTGGCGAACTCCGATGAAAACGGCCGCACGTCGCCGAACGTCAACCGCGTCTACGATGAGCCCTGGATGGCCTACAACGAACAAGGCCAGTTGGTCTACGGCCGGCTAGCGACGGATCGTCCGCACACCTTCAAGTTCTTCGGCTCCTACGATCTGAAGACCAAAGCGGGCACCACTCGCCTTGCGCCCCGTTTCGACCTTTTCAGCGGCACACCCATCAGCACGGAGCTGAACGTTCAGCACGTGCCGGTGTTTGCCTTCGGACGCGGCGATCGTGGACGCACTCCGTTCTTTACGCAGACCGACCTTCTGATCAGCCACGACATCCCGGTCGGCGGCAGTGAAACCAAGCGTATCCGCCTCGAGTTGAACGTCGCCAACCTGTTCAACCACGCGCGCGTGACGAACATCTTCCCGACCCTCGATCACGCAAATGACGGTGGCGTCAACTTCGACAGCAACAAACTGGCTGACATCTTCAAGGGCTACAACTCCCGTGCGCTGATGACGGCTCAAAAGATCCGCACGGATCCGCGCTACGGATTCGCGAGCGAATATCAAACGCCGCGCGAACTCCGTCTCGGATTCCACTTCTTCTTCTAGACCCACTCCGCGTCCAAAGCAGCGAACAAGGCCCCCCGATGAGGGGGGCCTTTTCGTTTAGGATGAAACGCATGCCCGCCATTGTCATTCCCGACGACTATCCCGCAGTGCTTGGCCCGAGTGCTGCCTACCAAACGTTGATCCGCAGGACACCCGTGATGTACTTCGACACGCTGCCCGGCAGTGAGGACACGCTCATCGAACGCATTCGTGACGCGGAGGCGGTGATCAATATCCGGTCGTCCTCGAAGTTCACTCCACGAGTCTTCGAAAGCTGCCCCAATCTGAAGCTGCTGTCGCTGTGGGGCACAGGCACGGACAACGTCGATCTGCATGCCGCCGCGCGTCACGGCGTGACTGTGACGAATACTCCCGGTGTCGCGGCAGTTTCCATCGCGGAACATTCTTTGGCTTTATTGTTTGCAGTGGCCCGGCGCATCCCCGTGACCGATGCGCGAGTCCGCCAGGGCGAATGGCCTCGTGGCTCGTCCGTGCAACTTCACGGCAAGACGCTCGGCATCATCGGGCTCGGCGCAATCGGGCGTCAGTTCGCACGCATTGCGCAAGGCATCGGCATGCGCGTGATTTGTTGGACCATGCATCCGGATCCGTCTCTCGGCTTTGCGCTCGTACCCGATCTCGGCACATTGCTGAAGGAGAGCGACGTGGTGAGCATGCACCTTCGCCTTTCCGATCAGACGAAACACATGCTGGGCCGGGCACAATTCGCCGCCATGAAGCCAGGAGTGATCTTCCTCAACACGGCGCGTGGTCCCATTGTCGACGAAGACGCCTTGATCGAGGCACTCCAGAACGGGCACGTAGCGGGCGCGGGTCTCGACGTGTTCGAGACCGAGCCATTGCCGGCGGGCCACGCTCTCACGCGCATGGAAAACGTCGTGCTGACGCCCCATTCGGCCGGCATCACTCCCGAGGTGCTGGAAGCGGGGCTCGCGCTGTCGATCGAAAACGTCTGGAGCTACTATGCCGGGTCGCCGGCCAACGTCGTGAACCCCGCCTG
>JAEUQE010000520.1 GCA_016789785.1 Bryobacterales bacterium | reverse complement strand
CAGGCGGGGTTCACGACGTTGGCCGGCGACCCGGCATAGTAGCTCCAGACGTTTTCGATCGACAGCGCGAGCCCCGCCTCCAGCACCTCGGGAGTGATGCCGGCCGAATGGGGAGTCAGCACGACGTTGTCCATGCGCGTGAGAGCGTGACCCGCCGGCAATGGCTCGGTTTCGAACACGTCGAGACCCGCGCCCGCCACGTGCCCGCTTTCCAGCGCCTCGATCAACGCGTCTTCGTCAACAATGGGACCACGCGCGGTGTTGAGGAAGATCACACCGGGCTTCATGGCGGCGAATTGTTCGCGTCCGAGCATGTGTTTCGTTTGATCGGAAAGGCGAAGGTGCATGCTCACCACGTCGCTCTCCTTCAGCAATGTGCCAAGATCGGGTACGAGCGCAAAGCCGAGAGACGGATCCGGATGCATGGTCCAACAAATGACGCGCATGCCGATGCCTTGCGCAATACGCGCAAACTGGCGCCCGATTGCGCCGAGCCCGATGATACCGAGCGTCTTGCCGTGGAGCTGCACGGACGAGCCACGAGGCCATTCGCCCTGGCGGACTCGCGCGTCGGTCACCGGGATGCGCCGCGCCACTGCAAACAATAAAGCCAAAGAATGTTCCGCGATAGAAACCGCCGCGACACCGGGAGTGTTCGTCACAGTCACGTCGTGACGAGCAGCGGCATGCAGATCGACGTTATCGGTGCCTGTGCCCCACAGCGACAGCAGCTTCAGATTGGGGCAACTCTCGAAGACTCGCGGAGTGAACTTCGAAGACGACCGGATGTTGATCACAGCCTCCGCGTCACGAATGCGTTCGATGAGCGTGTCCTCGCTGCCGGGAAGCGTGTCGAAATACATCACGGGCGTCCTGCTGAGCAGGGCTTTGTATGCAGCACTCGGGCCAAGCACTGCGGGACAGTCGTCAGGAATGACAATGGCGGGCATGCGTTTCATCCTAAACGAAAAGGCCCCCCTCATCGGGAGGCCTTGTTCGCTGCTTTGGACGCGGATCGGGTCTAGAAGAAGAAGTGGAAGCCGAGACGGAGTTCGCGCGGCGTTTGATATTCGCTCGCGAGTCCGTAGCGCGGATCCGTGCGGATCTTCTGGGCCGTCATCAGTGCGCGGGAGTTGTATCCCTTGAAGATGTCGGACAGTTTGTTGGCGTCGAAGTTGACGCCGAGGTCATTGGCGTGATCGATGGTCGGGAAGATGTTCGTCACGCGCGCATGGTTGAACAGGTTGGCGACATTCAACTCGATGCGGATACGCTTGGTTTCACTGCCGCCGACAGGGATGTCGTGGCTGACGAGAAGGTCGGTCTGCGTAAAGAACGGAGTGCGTCCGCGATCGCCACGTCCAAAGGCAAACACCGGCACGTGCTGAACGTTCAGTTCCGTGCTGATTGGTGTGCCGCTGAAAAGATCGAACCGGGGTGCGAATCGAGTGGTGCCCGCTTTGGTCTTCAGATCGTAGGAGCCGAAGAATTTGAAGGTGTGTGGACGATCCGTCGCCAGCCGGCCATAGACCAACTGGCCTTGTTCGTTGTAGGCCATCCAGGGCTCATCGTAGACGCGGTTGACGTTCGGCGAGGTGCGGCCGTTTTCGTCGGAGTTTGCCAAGCCGGAGTAGTTGCCATACAGCCGGCTGATCGTGTAGCTCGCATTGAAGGCCAACGTCTTGCTGAAGCGGCGCTCCACGCCCATCTCCACACCGTCGTAGACACGCTTGGCGCGGGGCGTTACGTCAGTCGGGAAGCCTGCCGGGAAGATCTTCTCATCCACAGTGAGGCCGAAGCCCGGATTGGCGATGTAGTACTGCTCGCCTGCGGGAGTGAGAATCCCCACGTCCTCAATGGTCCGGTCAAGCTGGCGATGCGTGTAGCGCATGCGGAACACATAATCGGTGTTGAAGTTGTAGTCGAACGACATATCCCACACCTGTGACCGCACGGGCTTCAGGTTCTTTTCGATGAGGTTCTCTGAAGGGTCGTGCGAGGGGATGCGCCAGTTCACTGTCTCGATGAGAGTGCCCGGGCAAGCACACTGGCCGAAGCCGGCGGGTGCGCCTGGTTTGATGTTGAGGATGTTCGGGTTGTCGAGTGTGTAGACGTAATCGAGCCACTTGTCGCCGCCGAAGCTTCCACGAGGCATCTCGTACTTCATGATGTCGTAGTAGAGTCCCCAACTCGCGCCAATGCGCATCTTGCCGACGCCTGATGGATCGTAAGCGAAGCCAAGGCGTGGAGCGAGCTTGCTGCCGAAGCCGAATTCGATGGGCGTTGCCTGGATCTTCGGATCGAACGACGGCAGAAATTCACGCTCCGATCGCAACCCGAGGTTCAAGGTGAGTTTCTTGTTAACACGCCAGTTGTCGTTGATGAACAAACCCTGGTTGTTACTCGAAACGTCGCCCTCAGTTGCGAACGCGCGGTTGATGTAGTAGCCAAACGGCCCCCGGAAGTTACCACCCTTCGTGACCGCGGAGTAAGCGCGATCCCAGTAGACGAACACATAGCCATCGGGCCAACTGCCAGCCACCGGCTTATTCGCCAGCCGGTTCAGATCCCACCCGAAGCGGAAGTTGTGCTGGCTGCCACCGATGTTTGCAAGATAGCTGCCGATCACGTGCAGCGTGTTGCGTGTGAAGATATCCTGCACGGTTTGGCGGTTGTCCGGCGTGAAGTTTCCGGCGGGACCGATGAGGTTGGACGGCACACC
>JAEUQE010000051.1 GCA_016789785.1 Bryobacterales bacterium | reverse complement strand
GAAGACCGGGACACGTCCCCTGACCGCGCTGACCACTTCGGGAAGCCACTCGATGGCGCCACGTCCGCTCGCTTCGGCGCGTCCACCGTGATTGGAGACGATGATGCCGTCGGCGCCGTGTTCGAGGCACCGCTGGGCGTCGTCATGGGTTTCAATCCCCTTCACCACGATCTTCATGCGCGTCAGTTTCTTCAGCAGAGAGACGGCGTTCCACGTCAGCGTCGAGTTGTAGACGGTGACGCCCTGCATGTCGAACGGGGCGAACATGGGCTTGCGCGCGAAGGGCTTTTCGTTCTTCAGATGGCATGCCGTGCAGGGGCGGCTGTCCTGCCGCTTGAAACGTGCCTCCGTTTCGGTGTTGCGGCCAACGGGAAGGTCCACTGTGAAGACGAGCACCGGGCACCCGGCATCCTCGGCGCGCTTGACGATCCTCTCTGTATACTCCCATTTGGATGTCGGATAGAGCTGATACCAGAGTTGTCCCGCGGCGGCTTTCACTTCCTCCACGCCGACCGTGGTGACCGTGGAAAGGATCTGCAGCGTGTTCGTGGCGCGGGCGGCGCGGGCGACGGCGAGTTCGCCCTGGGGATGAAACGCCTTCTGGCTGCCGACGGGAGCGAGCGCGATGGGATGCGGCCATCGGACGCCGAAGACCTCGACGCTCAAGTCGGCTTTGCTGACATCCACCAGGCGGCGGGGGCGAAGTTGCCAGTGCTCGAAGGCTTTGCGGTTTGCGCGCAGCGTGGAGTCGTCATCCACGCCGGTGGCGAGATAGCCGTAGTGCGCGGGCGGAAGCACTTCGCGCGCCGCTGCTTCGAAGTCCATCACGTTGATCGCCTGTTTGGGATCGGCAAGCGGCTTCTGTTGTGCGTGCGCGGCAAGCAGAGGGCTCGACGCAACGAAGCGTAGGAAGCGGCGGCGGCGTTGTGCATCCATGGGATGCTATCTTATCCCGGCTGAAGGGCTTGCGGTGCACGAGGATTTCCTGTTGCGAATTGGGCTGTTGTTCCTCCAGAAGGGCACTGCTAACATCGAAGTGCCGCGTCTGGGGAGGATCTTGCTTGCGAGTTCTACTAGGACTGCTTCTTCTCGCGCTTCCTGCCGCGTGTCAGGCCTACGGGCTTGTCACCACTGACGATGGACAGACGGCATTCTTTGTCACCACACTACGATTGAAGGGCACCGATGTGCCGAGCCAGCCGCGCGTTTGGCGATGGAGCGGCGGGCGTTTCGAGATCTTCGCCGAGCCGCCCACACGTGAAGGTAATGCCGCGCTGAACTTCATCGAAGATATCGGCATCAGCGGGGACGGGCAGATCGTCACTTATCGTGCCTGGTATTTGCGTCAAGACCGGCTGATGGGCATCAGCTACCTCCATTCGCCCGATCGCGCGACGCCAATTCGTTCGGGAGATGCCATTCAGTTGAGCCACAACGGCCGCTATGCCGTGACATCAGGCTCCGGGAACGCGCCGGCCCATTTGTTCGATCTCGATCAGGGATGGAGTTGGACGTTGCCCTGGCCGGCGGCGAATCGTCTCGGGCTGACTGATGATGGACGTGTGTTATTTGGCAGGGAGCTATGGAGTCCGGATGGTGTTCGCGTGATCGACGGTGTCCACAACAGCGGTGTCGTGAGCCCGTCGGGAAAATGGATCGCCTCGACACGGATGTGGATGGTGCCTGTTCCAAACCTGTTCATGCGATTCGAGACGCGGCACTCGCTTCATCTCACCAACACTGTGACGGGTGTCACGAGAACGCTCATTAGCGATGCGCGAGGTTCGCCACTTCGCATCGCTGGAATCTCGGCGCAGGATCAGTTCGTGGTTTGGGGAAACCAGTTGTGGCCGGTTGATGGAGGTAGTCCTTTGGCGCTTGGCAACGGCGAGCCCGGCATGTATGCGGTTTCAAGCGATGGCGCACTCGGCTTTGCGTCCACCGAAACCCGCGGTTTCGTGCGGCTTCAACGTCAAGGGCCGGACGAAGTATTGGCTCCTCCGGCGGGGACGCCCATTTTCGACGGGGAGTTTTTCGTCGTACCAGGTTCGCCGCGCATGATCCCTATGAATGGCCCACAGGCTGAACTGCGGATCGCCGGGATTCTGCTCCCACCGGGTACGCCTTTGTTTCACGAGCGCGTAATCCCGGAGGACGTGCCCCTTGGCGATCAGCCCTTGACGGTCGCGGCTCCCGCGGACTCCCCTTTCGAGCATGCGCCGAGAATGATGAAGGTGTTGCGTCATCAACCGTACTGGATGTTCGGATTTCCTGGGAGCAATTTTGAATGGCCGGGCCGGCCGCCCGGACAGCCGTGGCCGTCGCTGCAGGACTCGATTTCGTTTGTCGTTGGCGGAGTGGGGCGAGGGGCGCAGTCGCTCAATCCGGTGGAGGCTCGGTTTGTGGATGAGCTGACGGGGAGCATGGTAAGCCTCGGGACGGCCGCGGTTTCAGAGGTTGCGGAGCGGCGTGGTGTGTTTCGTGTGACGGTGAAACTGAACGGGGCCGCCGGGATCACCGTTGGTCCGGATGGACGGCACGGCGTTGGGTTTGTCGAGTTGGGGCCCGGAGATCTGGGATCGGAGCGAGGCTGGATCCGGTCGGAACGGATGGGTGTGCTCCTAAGGTGAGGCAGATGAACCGGGGCCAAGCCCTACGTTTGCCACTCGAACCTGCCCCGCTCGTGGCAATCACCTCTGGCGAACAGGCCACACTCCTCGTTTCGGGGAAACACTCACGCTGGTCCCTTGAGGGCGGGCGTGAGACGAAGCCCGCCCGCAATTGCGATGGTTGGTACGCAGCCGCGTTTCTAAAAACCGTGGCCGAGGTCGTTGTCTAGGGTGTTGAGCAGCCAACCGCCGAAGCGAGTGCCGTTGGGAGCCATCATGGGAGCCGTAAGGGCGGCCCCGGATTGCTTGAGGATGCCCAGTCCCTCGGGCTCGATACGAGGATCTCACTTGCGCGGTCGGCGTCGTAGTCGGCGGTGGTGCCGAGCCGGTTGTCGGCCGTGTTGAGCAGCCAGCCACCGAAGCGGGTGCCGTTCGGCGCCATGAACTGCGAGGTCAGCGAGCTTCCGGCAAGGCGCAAGATGCCCATGCCCCAGGGGCTGGTGACCAGGAGATCGCGACGGCCGTTGTTGTCGAAGTCGCCGCTGCGTCCGAAGTCATTGTCGCCCGTGTTGAGGAGCCAACCACCGAAGCGAGTGCCGTTGGGCGCCATCATCACCATGGAGATGGAACCGCCGTTGAGTTTCATGATGCCGATGCCCCAGGGGCTGGTCACGACAATCTCGGCGCGGCCGTCACCGTCGAAGTCGCCCACCGGGCCGAAGGTGTTGTCGGCTGTGTTGAGGAGCCAACCACCGAAGCGAGTGCCATTGGGCGCCATCATGGGGACGCTGAGCGTGCCACCGCTCTGCTTGAGAATCCCGATGCCCCACGGGCTGGTGACCAGGATTTCGGGCCGGCCGTCGCCATCGAAGTCGCCCACCGGGCCGAAGGAATTGTCACCGGTGTTGAGCAGCCAACCGCCGAAGCGAGTGCCGTTGGGCGCCATCATCGGGGCATTCAGCATGCTGCCCGCGAGTTCCAGGATTCCGAAGCCCCAGGGGCTGGTGACGATGAGACCGGCGCGTCCATTGCCGTCGAAGTCTCCCGCGGCGAGGAAGGAGTTGTCGCCGGTGTTGAGGAGCCAACCACCGAAGCGGGTGCCGTTCTGGGCCATCATGACGGGCGCGAGACTGGGTCCGCTCCGTTTCAGAATCCCGATGCCCCAGGGACTGGCGACGAGGGTTTCGGCACGGCCATCGCCGTCGTAATCGGCGGGCGGGCCGAAGTGGTTGTCGGCAGTATTGAGGAGCCATCCGCCGAAACGAGTGCCGTTGGGAGCCATCATGGACGCGGACATGCTTGCGCCGGCAAGCTCAAGGAAGCCCATGCCCCAGGGACTGGTCACCAGGATCTCGGCGCGGCCGTTACCGTTGTAGTCGGCACTACGGGAGGGGAACCGGGCGGCTTCGGGGATGTATTCGCGGAGGTTCGGCCGCTTTCCGATGCGCTGCGTCGCGGGACGGCCTGGCGCATCCTGCTGAGGGGAACCGCAGGCTCGGACAAGGCGGCGCGCGGAGTGCGAATTCAGCAGACGATGTCCCCGCGTGCGGAGCACTCCCTGCGTGTCTGCGAGCGCACCCACAACCACCGGTGATGCGCTGGAAGTGCCGCTGAAGGTATCCGTGTACCAGATATCCTCCATCCCGGCGCCGCCCTGGAGGTTGCCGTAGCCCGTGGTGGTGACTTCACGCCCCCAGCCTTGTACGTCGACACGGAGCCCGTGGTTGGAGAAGTCGAGACGAGACCGATCGGGGCCATGGTTGCGGCCGTGAGTCCCTTCCGGCGGCGCACCCGCTCCGACGATTACCGCGCCGGAGGATGGATTGGCAGGATTGAACGGGTTAGTCCAGGTGGCGGGGAATCCCGCAGGGCGCGTGTTGTAGACTGCGTCATTGAGGTTCTGGAAGCCGTTGCCTGCCGCCTCGACGACGATGATGCCCTTGGCGACGGCATAGCGAATGGCTGCGAAATCGTCCGGCCACCATTCGATAGCGATGTAACCAAGCTGGCCTTGAGGCGGATTCGGCGTGTTCGGCCCGGCGCGGTGGATTTCGAGCAGGATGATGTCGCCGGCGCGGAGGCGGTCGGCGGCGGCACGGATGGCGTTGGAGGAAGACTGGTCATTGAACGACGAGGCGCTCACGGTGGAGTCGGGGGAGATTCCAGTGATGCCAATGCGATTGCGATCACCGCCGATGACGCCGATGACCGCCGTGCCGTGATCGGTATCCGTGCTGCTGGTTCCGGCGATGACGCCGCCCTGATTCTGGAGCAGATCCTCGTGGGTGAATCGCCATCCCCATTCGCAGTCGACGACGCGGACGTTCGAACCTCCTCCTCCCGGCAGGGTCCACGCAAAGGCGGCATCCACTCCGGCGGGCGCGGAACCGAGGTAGCCCTGACGGCCAGTGAAGTCAGGTGTGACGGCGGGAGGCATGTCCGTACTGGGAAGCATGTCATTGAGGCGTTCGGGGGCTCGATCGGGTGCTGGCGCCGCGGCGGTTGCGCGGACAGGAGGCTCGCCGGGCGGCTTCACGTACGCGGCTTCCACGGATGGGTCGCTGCGAAGCTGTTCGGCAAGTGCCTCCAATTGGTCTTCCGGTGCTTCCACATGATAGAAGCGGCTCAGATCGGGGAGGGGTTCTCGTGTGGTTCCTTCGGGCGCTTCCGGAAGACTGGCTTCCACGGCAGCCATCCTCGTTCGGATGCGCTCTTCATCGAGCCCGAAGAGCGGCCGCATCTCCGCACCATAAGCATTGAGGATGGATTGAAGATTGGTTGTGTCGGCGCCGCTTGCGGACGCAACGGAAGCGGCACGCGCGCGGATGTTGGATTCAGCCTTTGTGATGACCACCAGTTCAGGGGCCGTTTTGGGAGTGCCAGGCATGTTGTTTACTTCCTTTCACAGGGCCTTCCGGAGGGACGTGGGCATGCGAAGGCGTTTCGTTCGCACGAACGTCATCCACCGGCTCGGCTGCCACGCACTTTGGGGCGAGTTCCCGTTGAGTGCGTTCAAGCAGGAGAACGCAAACGTGGTTGCTGGCTCCTTTTTTCTCGACGTCTAAACTAACGACGCCTTCGGCGGCGCAGGACGACAGCGCGCAACATCACGTGCCGCTCGGAGCGCGAAGATTCGGCCGTCGCGCTGGGAATCTACGGGCGGGTTCTTCAAGGGCTGAGATGGGAGAGCGGCCTCGCGTTGGTTGCGCCGGCGATGTCTGTGGCGGAAGCTCCAGGATCTGGAACTATGAGCGAAGGCTCGCGCACTCTAAAGGCGCGAGCGAGGGGCCGTTTGACGGCATGACCCAACCACCTCGTCCTTGACCCATGCAGTTTTCATTGAAACAATAGTTTTCAGCACATGCTGAAAAGTTCTCAAAGACCGGATACCGCCGCGCTGGAAGAGCGGGCGATCCTGCGTCTACAAGGACTGCTGGCGGAGGTTCCGTTCGTCGGACGAGTCTTGGTCAAGAAGCGGCCGCCGGCCGCGGATACCGTCGCAGATTTTCACAGTGACGGTTAAGATTCGACGGCGCGATGGCCTCCGGCCCATCGACCGGAGGTTGCTCTGCCAGGTGAAGAGCAGTGGCCAACCGAGAATTACCAGGGAGGCGTGCCTCCGTCTGGTGGAGGAATTGCGAGCGAGTGCGAGTGCCTACCCCGTACTGATTGCGCCGTTCATCTCCCCAGCGGCGGCCGCCATCTGCGATCGCTACAACACCGGGTATCTGGATTTTGCCGGCAACTGCCGCCTGGCGTTCGATACCGTGTTTATCAAGAGGGAGGGATTTCCAAATCCGGCAATTCAGAAGAGGGACTTGCGGTCGCTGTACTCACCCAAAGCCGAACGAGTTCTTCGGGTTCTTTTGGCCACGGGTCCGCGCACGTGGCGCACACAGGCAATGGCCGATGCTGCCGCGGTGAGTCTTGGTCAGGTGGCGAGCGTTAAGAAACTCCTTGCGGATCGCGAGTGGATCACCTCCACTTCAGCAGGGTTTTGCATGGCTGGATATGGGGCAGGGTCACCAGAAGGAAGCGGCGGCGGCTTCGGTAACGGCTATGGTTTCGGTTCGGGTTCAGGTGCTGGAGGCGGCGACGGCAGCGGAATGGGCGACGGCACAAATGATGCGTTCCAAGTCGCGGTGGGACCCATGATTGCCGAGTGGGCGGGAAACTACCGCGCCTCCCGCAACGAAGCAGTCGAGTTCTATTCACTGAAGCCGATCGCCGAAATTGAGGCAAAGCTCGCGGAGATGGCGGGCCTGGGGAAAAGGCATATTGCCTTTACGGGGCTCTCCGCTGCCGCGCGGCTTGCTCCAACTGTGCGTTATCAGCGGGCGACTGCTTACGTTGACAAGGTCGATGACGTGGCCGAGGCACTCGCTCTGAAGCGAGTCTCCTCGGGTGCCAACGCCGTGCTGATCCGGCCTTACGATGACGGTGTGTTCTTTGGTTCCGCATTGAAGGATGGCGCGCCCGTGGTCTCGGCGATTCAGGCCTACCTCGACTTGATGGCCACCAAAGGCCGCGGCGAGGAAGCTGCACAAGCGATCCTGGAGAGAGTGATCAAACCTCAATGGCGGTAACCTTCCGTGACTACTCCGGCGATCAGGTCGAAGCGGCGCGCTCGGTTCTGCTGGAATTGGTTCGTTTGCTGGGAGAGTATCGCGATGACATCGTCGTGGTCGGCGGTTGGGTCCCGCAGTTGATCTTGCCGCAGACGCCGCTGCAACACGTCGGCAGTATCGACGTTGATTTGGCCCTGAACCACGTCACGCTGGAAGACCCCGGCTACGCCACCATTCAGACGCTGCTCTTAAGGCGTGGGTACGAGCAAAGCCCCAAGCAGCCCTTCATCTTCTTCCGAACGGTCGAGATTGGTGGCAACCCCATCAGGGTCCAGGTGGATTTTCTCGCGGGCGAATATGAAGGCACGCTCCCAGTCGATGACCACGGCAGACCGAATTCTAGAAATTGAAACGTGCGCCGATCACGATGATCCGATTGCCTCCGGCACCGGTAATGCGGCCGAAGTTGAGCGAGTTGATATCGGCATTCGGATTGTCGAAGTTCGGCGAGTTCGACGCATTCTGGAAGATGAAGTCGAACTGCAGCGACTTCGCCTCGCTGAAGCGAACCGTCTTGAGCATGTTCAAGTCGAGGCGGATGGCGCCCGGCCCTTCCAGGAGATTCGGGGCCACGTTGCCAAGAGTGCCAGGGATGGGATTGACCATCAGCAGATTGCCGCTGGCATCGGCCACCGCGCGCAGCGTCGAGCGTCCTTGCAGGTTGCCGCTCGAAGACAGCCCGGAGACCGACGGGTCGGTCACCAGCCGCAGTCCATCGAAATACTGAACGCCATTGCCGACGCGTCTGATTTGCCCGAGACCTTTGTCAATCGCCGTCACCGCGACCGGTGTATTGTCGCCGAAGTTATTCCAGGAACTGACGCCGGAACTCAGATAGACGGGCGCTCCGGAGAACACGTTGAAAATCGAGCCGACCTGCCAGCCGCCAACCAGCTTTCCAACCACGCCCTTCGCACCGCTGAAGAGAGGTTTGTTGGGACCGAATGGCAACTCCCACAGGGCATTGGTGCGGATCACGTGGGTGCGATGGAACGAAAGGAGCCGCTTGTCGAGACGCCAGTTGCGCAGGTCGCGATAGCTGTCGACGAACTCCTGCTCGGCGCCTTCCTCCTCCCCAAGCGTCTTGGCCCAGGTGTAGTTGCCCTGGAACGTCCAGCCTCGGGAGAAACGTTTGACCACTTCCACCTGCATCGAGTGATAGGAAGATGCTGCGTAGTTGCTGGTAAGACGAGCAGAATCGAACTGTGGATTGGCGACGATCCAGTTTTCGGGGAAGCCGCCGTTGCGAAGGAGTCCACCGCGCACGTTGGTGAGATAAGGCGTCGAGTTGAGATAGGCGGCAAAAGCGCCGGCGTTGTTCCCGGCGAGGTGGCCTTGGGTAGTGGTGTTCGCTTCGCGGAACACGCGCGAGCCGGTGAGTTGACGTCCGTCGACGACGCCAAAGCCGGGGACGTTCAAACCCCGCAACAGACGGTCGAACAGTGGCGCGTTGCCGCCGGCCTGTGTGAGGCGGAAGGCTTCGAGAATGCCGTTCTCGAAGATCATGTGCTCATTCACGCTGGTGCCCCGGATGAGCCGAGTGCCCTTGTTGGCGACATAGCGGACAGACAGCATGGCGCGTCCGGGAAGCTCGCGATCGATGGAGGCATTCCAGTTCTGCACGTAAGGAATTCGCAGATTGTCATCGAACGTGCGGATGATCTGCGTGCGGTCGGTTAAGGGCACTTCCTCAAGCACGCGGCCGATGGGAGCCAGCGGCAGGGTGATGTTTGCGAGGCTGAGCGCGTTGGAGCTATTGAAGGTGGAGATGGTGCGGAGACCGGGCTGGTCGCCGGCAACGACATCGACGATGCGAAGCGCGTTGCGCTCATAGCCCATGCTGTAGCCCGCGCGGAACGTGGTTTTCCCTTTGCCGAAGAAGGGAATGTTCCAGGCAACGCCGATGGCCGGAGCGAAGTTATTCCAATCGTTGTTGTAGAGCTTGCGGGAAGGATTGGGCGAGTTGCGGCCGACGAGTTCGACGCGCGTGGGTGAGCCGGCGATGCGGCCCGGTTGATACATATCGGCGAAGCTGCGTCCGCTGAGTCCGAAGATGGAGCCGGATCCGCCGGCGAGCGCCGCAGCCCGGCCGTTCCGGTCCTGCGGCACAGCGTACCACTCGTAGCGAATACCGAGCGTGAGGGTGAGGTCCTTGGTCAGCTTGTAATCGTCCTGGATGAAGGTGGAGAACTCCGGCGCGTACCATGTACGCTGCTTGGGCTCGCCGGCCAGGAACTCGGGATTGGCTCCTCCCGGCGAGTTCAGTGCCTGCCGGATGCTGGCGACGGATCCGGATAGGTCGAGGAGCAGGTTCTGCGCGCCGGCCTGATTGCGTCCAATGCCTGGAATGGTGTCGATGCCGCGGACGGGCGCACCACCGGCGCCAATGTTCACGCGAGGCAACACGTCGAAAGCGTTATAGCCGTTGGTGCTGACAAAGTAGGCATTGCCGCCGAATTTCACGGAGTGCTTCCCGGTCAGCCAGCTCATCTTTTCGAAGAACTGGTAGTTGGGCGAGATGCGGCCCTGAGGATCGTTGCCCTGATTGATGGGGTTGGTGAAGAGCAGCGGCACGGTGACGTAAGTGGAGGCTGGCTGCTTGGGCAGAATGGAGGGGTCGGTCTCCCATGGAGTGGTGAAGCGGACCTGTGGGCGAAGAGCACCGATGCGTACTTCGTTGACGAGATTCGACCGGACCACGGAGGTCAGGGTCAGCGAGTAGACAGAGTCGCGGCTGCGGACACTGCCGCCCTGCGCGTCGGGGTAGGGCTGGGGAAGAAAGCCATTGGCTTCGATCCCGGTGTCGCGGCTCCAGGAGAACGCGAGCCGGTGCGCGTTGGACAGCACGTGGTCAATCTTCAGATTCAATTGATCGAGGTCGTCGGAACTGCTGCGGCTCCAGGTATAGCCCGCGGTGTTGAGGCCATCGCCGGCGCGGAAGTTGTTGGGGAGGGGCATGCGCTCGATCTGACGTGCGACGGCGCCAGTGGGGTCCGCGGAGAGGCGGGCCGGGTCCCGTCCGAACACGCTGACGGTCATCAGGTCACCCGCGGCGCCGGCGGGACGGAGGGGGTTGCCGTTGAGATCGACGACGGGAGTTGCGGATTCGACGTTGCCATTCTGCACGCCAGGAAAGTAGCGGTAGTTGCCGCGGCGGGCGGCTTCGGTAAGCACCGTACTGGTGACCGCGGCGCGGGAACGGATACGCTGGCCTTCATAGAGGAAGTGGAAGAAGGTGCGGTTCTTGCGGACCGGCCCGCCGACGCGGCCGCCGAATTGATTGCGGATCAGATTGTTGCGCGGCGATACGGGTTCACCGGTGCGTGGATTCATGCCGCGCTGATTGTTGAACCAGGTGTTGGCGTTGAGGACGGTGTTGCGGTGGAACTCGAACAGCGAGCCGTGAAACTCGTTGGTGCCGGAACGGGTAAGCATCTGCACCTGACCGGAACCCCGCCCGAGTTCGGAGTCGACGGGCGAGGTGACGACGCGGAACTCCTCGATACGGTCGGTGCTGGGGAATACGGTGGACGCGACGCCGCTGTTGATGCGCGCGTCCTGGACGTTGATGCCGTCGATTTGAATATTGAGAGTGCCGATTCGCGCTCCCGCGAAGTTACTGCCGACGACGCCTGCCTGGATAAAGGTAAGGTCGAGGGCATTGCGCGACGTAAGCGGCAATTCGAGGACCTTGCGGCCGGTCACCATGCCGCCGACGGAACTGGAGGCGTAGGCGAGTGCGGAATCGGCATCGGCGCTGACCTCGACGGTTTCCGCAGTGGTGCTGATCTCCATGGAGAAGTCGAGGGTGACGCGGCCGCCGACTTCGAGAGTCACTTCGCGGAATACCTTTTTGCGGAAGCCTGGAGCATCGGCATCCACGCGGTAGGATCCGGCGGGCAATGCAGGGAATGCGTAGACTCCCGAGGCGTTGGATCTGGTAACAGTTGTAACTCCTGTCTTCAGATTTTGCGCGGTGACGGCGGCTCCGGGAATGGCGGCTTCCGAAGGGTCGGAAACAGCGCCGGAGAGCGTCGCATCAATGGTTTGCGAATAGGCGGCAAGGCCCGAGAGGAGACAAACGAGACTCGAAATCACCCAAGAACGCATGGGTTCCCCTTCCCCTTGTGAACGAGATGTGTATTAGGGAATGTTAGGGGAGGCGGGGTGTGGAGTCAATGGAAAAATGCCTGGCGGCTATTTCGCGCCGATGCCGCCGCGCAGGTCGCGCATCACGCTGAGCAATGCGGGCACCAGCGAAATCACGAAGAGTGCTGGGAGGATGAAGAGCACAATGGGGAACAGCATCTTGATGCCCGCCTTGGCGACAGTGGCTTCCCCGCGCAGCCGGCGCCGCGTGCGCAGCGCGTCGGCATACACCTTCAGCGCATGGGACAGGCTGGTTCCGAAGCGTTCGCTCTGCACGATCATCGCCGCCAGCGACTTGATGTCCTCAATGCCAGTGCGGCGCACCAGTTGTTGAAAAGCCTTGGTGCGCTCCTGTCCTGCCTTGACCTGCATGACCACCGTGTAGAATTCGGCTGCGAGTTCGGGGTAGATATAGCGCATCTCCTCGCTGACGCGGAGGAACGCCTGATCAAGCGCAAGGCCGGTTCCCAGCACGATACCGAGTAAGTCGACCGTATCGGGAAGCGCATCCTGTAACTTCTGGCGGTAGCGTTTCACCAGTCTTTTCAGAAACACACCGGGCAGCGTATAACCAAGAATGAACATCGCCGCCATGCCGCCGATCAACTGCGATGGCGGGTTCTCGCGCTGCAGGTAGAACATTCCGCCGAGCAGGAGACCCATGAACAGGACCTGGCCGATAGTGAAGGCGACCACCGAACCACGCTGGCGGATGCCGGCCTGGGCGAGTTCACGCTCTGTGTCGCGAATGTAGTCCTCGCCTCCTGGAATCAGGCTCACCACGTAGAGGAAGCTGTTGATGAAGCCGCCTCCGAGGCGCCGCCGGGGAGATCGTGTTTCGGGAGTGGCGGTGGCCGACTGCAGTTCGAACAAGCGATCGCCGAGGGGATCTTCGCGATCCGAGAACAACTGCACGCCCGACCACAGGAGCGCCACCACAACAACGAAGAACGCGATGAAGACAAACAGTGCAGTGGTCATCATACTCCTAGAGCCTCGGGCTCGCGATCTTGCGAATAATCAGAATTCCAACCAATTCCGACACGATTGCGTAAGTGAGAAATTTACTCCCGGTCTCGTCCGTGTAGAGCAGCCGGATATACTCGGGCTTCATCACCCAGAATCCGAGGCCGACCACCACCGGCATGCCGCATAGCAAGCCCGCCGAGAAGCGCTGAGCCGCGGTGTGCGCGTGCATTTTCGCCGTCAGGTTCAGGCGCTCGCGAATCAGCAGCGACATGTTCTCGAGCACCTCCACCATGTTGGCGCCGGTCTGCCGCTGGAGGATGAGGCCGGTGATGAAGAACTTCAGGTCGATCACGGGGACGCGCCGGCCCAAGCCATGTAGCGCGTCCTCGACGGGAGAGCCGAGTGCCATCTCCTCAATCACTTTGCGGAACTCCATTTTGATGGGATCCAAAGTCTCCTGGGAGATCGTTTCGAGGCCGCTTTGAATGTTGTGACCGGCTTTCATGGACCGGTTGAAGAGGTCGATGGCGTCCGGTAGCAACTCCTCGAACTTCGTCATGCGCTTATTGCGAATGCGCATGATGTACATGGTTGGCAGGGAGCCCAACAGCCCGGCGATGCCGGCGCGGAGAGCCAGCGCGGTCATACCTACGAAGCCGAGGATCACGTAGGTGGCGAGTGCGATTCCGACCGAGATCACGAACACGTCGGTGGAACGGTACTTGAGGTTGGCCTGCTCGATGATTTCCTGCAGACGCCGCAGTGGTCCCACCCAGGTGAGAAATTCACCAATGGCCGCGAAGGTTCCCTGCTCCTCGCGCCGGATGAGGTCGGGCGCACCGCTGCGCCGCTGACCCGCGCGTGCGCGCAATTCGCGCATCCGCTGCTGGAGCACGTCGGCGCTGGCGTTCGCGGGCACCACCCAAACGTAATAGGCCGCGGTGAACAGTGCCGCGCTGAAGATCAGGAAGGTGATAAGAAACGTGGCCACTCCGCTACTCCTTCAATGCCATCTCTTCCTGGAAGATGGAGGGAGAAAGATGAATGCCGTAAGCTTTCAGCCGGTTGAGGCAACGCGGCTTGTATCCGGTGGCGCGGAATTTTCCGGTGATGCGTCCGCGCTGATTCACGCCGGTGCGTTCGAGAACGAAGACATCATCCAGCAGCACCTGATCCTCTTCCACTTCGCGGACTTCGCTGATCGACATCAGGCGGCGGGTACCATCGTTGAGACGGGCGCATTGCACGACGATGTTGACCGCCGAGGCAAGCATCTGTCGAATCACGCGGTCGGGAATGGCGGAACTCGCCATCATGACCATGGTCTCCAGGCGCGTGAATGCGTCTTTGGCGCTGTTGGCGTGGCAGGTGGTCATGGAACCGTCGTGACCCGTGTTCATCGCCTGCATCATGTCCATCGCTTCCGAGCCGCGGCACTCACCGATGATGATACGGTCGGGACGCATACGGAGGGCGTTGATGACGAGATCGCGCTGCGTGACCGCGCCGGCGCCTTCAATGTTCATCGGGCGTGTTTCCAGGCGCACCACGTGGCTCTGCTGCATCTGCAACTCCGCGGTGTCTTCGATCGTGATCACGCGCTCTTCTTCCGGGATGTACCGCGACAGCGTGTTGAGGATGGTGGTCTTGCCCGAGCCGGATCCACCGGAAATCACTACGTTGAGCCTCGCCTCGACGCATCCGCTAAGGAAGTCGAGCATGCCGGTGGTGAGCGTTTCGTTCTTGAGCAGATCCTCGGTGCCGAGCAGCTTCTTGCCGAAGCGGCGGATGGTCATCACCGGGCCGATCAGCGAAAGCGGAGGAATCACGGCGCAAACACGCGACCCGTCTTCGAGACGCGCATCGACAATGGGTGAAGAATCGTCGATGCGGCGGCCAATGTTGGAGACGATGCGATCGATGATCATGCGGACGTGCGCCTGGTCCTTGAAGCGGATGTTGGTTTCGGAGATACGGCCGCCACGCTCGACATAGACGCTGTCGTAGCCGTTCACCATGATGTCGCTGACCGTGACGTCCTTGAGCAACGGCTCAAGCGGTCCAAGACCGAAGACCTCATCGAGCACTTCTTCGATGACGCGCTCGCGTTCGGCCGAAGTCATCGGAATGCCTTCGTCGCGCACGAGACGCTCGACGACATTGCCGATTTGCTCGCGAACCCCGTCTTTATTGAGCACGCGAAGCTGATCGGGCGTCAACGAAGCGAGCAACTTGCTATGGATTTGCGTCTTGATGCCGAACCAGCGGTCTGCGCCAGTACCGGGCCGGGCGATCGGTCGTGTTCCCATGAATTCGTGAAACCTTTATGAATGGACTTATGCCGATTTTGCCACAGCGTCGCGCTGCGCACCGGTCGCCTTGTCCACGAAGGCGCGGAACACACGGTCGAGCTCGCCGGCAGCCTGACGGTCAGACACGATCGGGCGAGCTTTGTTCAGAGAGCCGAGCACAGCCGGCGAACCGGGGATTCCATAGAAGACTTTCTGGTTCAGAGTCTGCTGGATCTGTTCGAGGGTTGCGTTGTTGGAGTCGATCTTCTTCGAGTAGCGGTTGACGAGGATCTTGATCTGATCCTGCGAGAAGCCCATGCGCAGCAGGAACGAAAGATAACGCTGGGCGTTGCGGATGGCGGGGTATTCCTGCGTGACGACCAGGAACACGGTGTTCGAGGCCTGCAACGCGCCGAGGACGACATCATCGTTCACGTTGCGGCCCGCATCGATCACGACGGATTGATATTTCTCAACGAGGAATGTGGAGAACTCACGAAACATCGGCTCACTGAAATAGCCGCGCTGCTCGAGCGAATCGGGTGGACCCACAAGGAAGAAGCCCAGTGGATCGCGCATGACGAAGCCTTCAAACAAAGCCTGATCCATGCGGCCAAGGTTTTCGGCGACCTCCATGAGCGTGTATTGCGGCGTGGCTCCCAATTGCATTGCGACTTCATTGGCCGTCCAATCGAAGTCGAGGAGGACGGTCTGTTGCTTGCGCTGTGCGAGCACGCTTGCGAAATTGACGGCAAGCGTAGTTGTGCCGACACCGCCTTTGGCGCCGAGAAACGTATAGATCTTGCCGAGCCGGCTGCCGGTCATAGTGACGCGGCGGGGCGTGCTTTCCAGACGCTGCATCGCGTCACGAAAGTCGAGACGCTTGAGCGGCTGCGTGAGGAAGTCGTTGGCGCCGGCACGAAGAGAAGCCAGCACCATCTCGCCGTCGGCCTGAAAATTCGAGACGATGACGTAGAGATCGGGCACCGCCTGCTTCACCTTTTGCAGCGCGCTGAGTGCGATCTCGGTGTCATAGGACATGTCGACAACCAGAGCGGCTTCGGGGTGACGTTCGAGGTCCTGCATCACGCGGATGTAGAGGTTCGACGATACTTCCGTGTACTCCGAGATCACGCGCGAGTTCTGGATGTTCAGAAGGTTCTCGCGAACCATCTCGCGGAACTGCTCGTCATTGGAAGCGACCAACAGACTAACGGACATTCTCTCTCCTCAAGGGACTCATGGCAGGCACTCGCCGGTCTCGGGATTGCAGCCGGCGCCTTCCATCGGCAGTGTGGTCTGGAAATTCGGGATCGGGATGGGGGGCAGCCCCAGATAACTCATGAAGGAACGGAACTCGTACTCGGCGACGGTGACGCGAACCATGTCGGGGACGCAGGAGACGCTGCACTCGCCATCGCAACTGAAGTCTTCCAGTTCGCCGCTTTCGGCGTTGCGGGCGAGGTAGGTGATTCGGATCTCGGCGGGACCCTGGGCCAGTTGCTCGCGGTCGAACGTGAGCGGCGCATTCTGGCGCATCCAACCCCGCACGTTGTCGCCGCTTGCCTGCCAGCAATGCGTCGTGGCGTAGCGGGCGCCTTCGCGCGTAAAGTCGGAGACGCTGTGCCAAACCCACAGCATCTTGGCAGTGAAGATGATCATCATCGTCATTGGCAGCAGAATGGCCGAGTACGAGAGGATGAATTCCATGGTGGCTTGTCCGCGTTCTCGCATGGATTATGTCCCCAGAAACGGTACGCGCACACGGGGCCGAAGGATGATCGGATCCGTGGGAAGTTGCGGGATGCGAAGCACGAAAGGATAACCTTCGGGAATCGAAACGACAATGTAATCGGGGCCCTGGCCGCCGTTGGCGATGTCGCACCCGGTGGGCGAGCATTCGCATTCGCCGATATCGCCGGTGGTTGCGTTGAAGCGCTCAATGCGCACCTGGATCTGATCCACGCTGAGATTGCGTATGAAAGCTTCGCCGGCACTATCGGCTGTGCCTGTGAGCGCGAACGCCTTGGCCGCGGCGACAACCGCGTCGCCATCGTCACAGAAGTTCACGCCTTGTTGCGTACCGAGGTAGCGGGCGACAGTGTACAGTGTCTTCTGCAAGGCGTAGTAAGTGTAAGTGATCTTGGCAAGCTCGATCATCCCGAGCAGGAGAAGCAGGAGGATCGGCGTGTACATCGCCGTCTCCATGAGGATGCTGCCACGATTGCGTCTCACCGGTGCAGGACCACCTTTCCCGGGCCCGAGGTCACGCCGCAGCTCCCGAAACGCCCCTGGCGAAGAGGCACGAGATTGCCGAGATAAGTGGCGATGAACCGGCCGTTCGGATCGTTGGTGGAGAGGCCGGTCGAATTTGCGGCGGGTTGGACAAGAAACTGACGGAAGCCTTGCACAATCATGGTTCCGGTGGGATTCAGCCCGTCGACAATCGGAATGGTGATGATCCGCCGTCCGTTGCCCACGTAACCCGCATAGTCTTCGAGGTCGGTGAGGTCGGTGTCCGGTTGATAGAGGGCGGTGAGGGATTCGTACTCGACCACATTGCCGTCACAACCTTGCACATTCGATGTATCCATGCGGGTGGCAAGCCCGCAGAGAAAGTTGGTGACCGCGGTCTGCACGCGATTGGTATTGCAGGCGAGCGCGGTTGCCGATGCCCACAGAGTCTCCTCGCTGTTGATGGTGAAGCAGGCGCGCGCTTCCGTGGTGGAGGGTACGAGGCCTTGCGCACCCGAGCGGAACAGTTGCTGCGAATCGTCGGGGAATACGGTGGCTTCTTCGTTGAGGCGGTTGAGCAGCAAATAGGTGACGCGTCCGGACGTGTTGGCAAGCGGCTGTGGAATGGGGCCTCCGTTACAGAGGTAGCCGAGCGTATAGCGGGTATTGGTGACGAAACCGAAGTTGGTGGTGTCCGAGGCATCGAGCGGCGCAATCGCGATCGGCTCAATCCCGCATGCAGTGCACAGAGGCGCGCTGATGCCGGCGGCGGAACGGACGCGAATCGGCACTTTGCCGTCCTGGCCCAGCGAGAGAAACCGCCAGAAGATGATGGGTGTTTCGCCCACGAGTTCGACGCGCACATGTTTGGCGAAGGATCCACCGACTTCGCCTTGTCCGCCCCGTGTGTCGCCTTCGCCGGTTGCCTCGCCCGGCGTGGCGTAGAACGTGGGATCGACAATTTCACTGTTCAGCGAACCAGTGGCTTCGCCGACGGTGAGTCCGCCGAAGTCATAACGGTTGCCAAAGCCTGTGGATGTTTCCACCTGGCGGCGGGCAGCATCGGTAGCGTCGGTAGTGGCCGCTTCGGTCCCGATCAGCCGGCTGGCGGCTGCAAGCGCCATCGCCTCAGCCGCAGTCTTGAGTTCGCCGCGCGCGAGATAGAGACGGCCAAGGTCAACCGCGAAGCCCATCATCCCGAAGAAGACTGGTACCATCAGCGCCAGCATCTGAATGGACACACCACCACGACGGTACGCAACGCGCTGATCGAGCTTTGCTCCGGAATGTGGCGTTCCCCTCATAGATGACTACGGCTTCTGATGTCCGCTTGGCCCGACAACAGCGGGCTTCTTCTCCTTCTTCTGATTCTTGCCGTCCTTCTTGGCGCGCTCCTCGGCGCTGCTGGGAAGGAACTCCTCAATGGTGACGGGAAGCTTCGCGGCTTCGCCTGGTGGCAGAGGCTTCACGAAACGGGGCGTGATGACAACCAGCAACTCATCCTGTGTCTTCTTCGTCGAACGGCTCTTGAAGAGATTGCCGACAATCGGCACGTCGCCGAGGTAGGGAAGCTTGTTCATCACCTGAATGACGCGATTGTCGATGAGTCCGGCGATCGCGAACGTTTCGCCGTCTTTCAGTACGACTTCGGTGTCGGCACGGCGTGTAGCCACCGCGGGAATCAGGAAGCCCTGCAGCGTGACCGCGTTGGAAAAATCGAGTGCGCTCACTTCGGGGGACACTTTCAGGTGGATGGCGCCGGAACTGGTGAGGGTGGGCGTGAAACCGAGTTGAATACCGAACCGCTTGAACTGCACGGTGATGACGGGCGCGACCGCGCCGCCGGTGGTGGTGGCCGTCAGCGTTGGGAACGGAAACTCGCCGCCCGCCAGAAAGCTCGCCTCCCTGCCTTCGATGGCGATGAGATTGGGCTCGGCCAGGATTTGCAGCAGGTTGCGTCCCTGCAAGGCGCGAATGGTGCCGCCGATGTTCAGGTCGGGACGGAACAGGAAGATGTTCAACAGGTCGGCGAAGTTGATGGTCGAGTTGGCGAACTCCTGATTCTGGAATTGCAACTGGCTGAACCGCGGCTGTTGGAATTGTTGTGTGCTCAACGACCCGAGCATCTTCTCATTCCTGCTGAAGTAATTGAACCCGAGTTCTGTCAAAGCGGCGCGGTCGACACTGGCGAACTTCACCTGGAGCAGGATCTGGCGGGGATCGGCAGGGGCCGGCAGTTTGAGGAGATTGACCACCTGCGCCGCATGGGCCGCGGCAATGGCTTCGGCCTTCTTGATCTCGTCAGTATCCTTGACTTCGCCCGTCAGCACAAGCTTCTGCGGTGTGCCGGTGACCGTGACGCCGGGCAGCTTGGTCTGGATTTCCTTGATGATCGACTCGTGGCTGGCGGTATCTTCCTTGACGCTGATGTTGTAACGGGCAGGGATGCTGCCAGCTTCCCAGACGATCAGCGTGGCCTTGCCAACACCCTTCGCGTTAATCATCACTTCGCGAGGCGATACGACAACCGCGTCGGCGATCTTGGGCTCCGACACCACGACTTTGTTGAGGTCGCGTTCAAACTGGAGTAACTCGCCGCGGCCAAGAAGCAGATCGATATCTCGCGCCGGCGCGGTTTGCGCGAGCGAGAGAGCATTCCACACCAGACTGAGGGATAAGAGAACTACCATTCGTCGATGCATGTTCGTGTCCACGGCCTACTGGAAGATCTCCTGAATGTGCTTGTCGCCCTTGTACACGTCGACAATGGCCCTCGGCTTGGGTGGCTCCTTCTTCTCTTCAACTTTCGGTTTGGGGGGAGCGGGCGGCGGGCCGGGGGCGGGTGCGCCACCGGTCAACTGACGCCACACTTCGTCGTTTCGCAGATTGGGAATGCGTCCGGCGATGGGGGCTCCACGGCGCAGACGGGGTCCCATGCCGACACCAACATCCTCCGCAGTGACGACGGGCTGATCCTTATCTTCCGCGACTTCGGTATCGAGGGGGTTGCGCAGCGCGAGGCTGATCTTGCCCTGCTGGCGCGCGAATTCGAGTTTCGCGGCTTGTTCGGGACTCACCAGCAAGGTTGCGGCGCGAGTTGCGGTGGACGACGGGGCGGCGGACGTTTGGCCCGGGGTCCCCTGCACGGCGGCGGTCTCGGTCATGCGGCCAATCGACATCACACGGACATTCTGCAGCAGAACCGTGGTGACGGCTTCATTCATGGATCCGGTTCGGGTGAACAGCACATCGACGTGAGAGCGTGGCACAATCAAACCGCCAGCGCCGCTTTGATCGGAAATCGGGACAGATACGGCGCGCTTACCAACGTCGATGGTGGCGGCCAGGCCTTCGGCGCCGCCCGTGGTGGAGAGCTTGTTTGAGACGATGCTCTCACTGGCGTTTACGGGGAAAAGCAACACACGGTCGACGAGCACCTGCGGATCGGTAGCGGCGTTTTTCGGCATGTCCTTCTCCGCAACGCTGACCAATTTCAGGTCGGCGGCTTTGAGGCGCGTACCTGCGCTCATGTCGCGCGTGGCGGCCACCACCTTCACCATCTTCTCGGTCTTCGGTCCCTGTGTTTTCGCGATCACGAACCAACTCATCAGGAACGCGCAAACCAGAGCGGCGCCGAAAATCATCAGTATTTTCTGCCGGTCCAGATTTCCCATATCAGTCCTTTTCAAGCAGCGTAACCACGTCATCGCGGTATCGCTGCCTCCAACCCCAGTCCCTTAATCCCTGTACAAGCGTGTAGCGATTCGGCAGCAAGGCGTGGGTAAAGCCGAACTGCGTCACCTGTTCTTTCCACCCGGGCCGCGCTTCGATCAGCCGGATGTAGTTTTTCATGAACTCGACACCGTAGAAGTCGCTTCGACCGTCAAAGAACACTTTCCGGCGGCCGGCGAAACGGTAGATCAGATATCCGCCGAACTTATCCGGAGCCAGTAGCTTCGCCTCTTCGGGGAGGTTTTCCAACTCCACTGCCGCCTGCACCGGAAACTCCGAGGGCGGAAATCCAGCCCTGGCAGCGTTCGCGGGCGCATGAAGAATCACGAACGCGAGAAATAGCGCCAGCGGAGCCACCGCCCAGCCGCCGCACGACGCATCGATCGCCCGCACGCGGCCGGAGTAATTCAAGATCGTGTCCAGCCAGTGACGGAGGCGCGGACGGAGATCGGCGTCCCTTAGTGCGGCCGTCAAAGCGCGATTGGCCAGCGGCAACCCGAGAAGCGCAAGCACCGGCAACACCCGAGCCGAACGCAATGCCAGCGCCGTAAACACCAACACGATCAGGAAGTGATCCGCCCGCCGCGTTGCAAACGCCGCCGCGGCACCCACCAAACTCAGCAACACCACCAACAGAATCTGGCCGGTTCCTTCGCCATGGAAGTTGAAGGTTTGGTACTCGCCGATCCTGCTGAGCAATTCGCGATTCACCAGATAGGCGGCGACATGGGTGTGCAAACCGGCCCCATAGGGATTCACGAACGAGCCCGCCATCCCATAGACCGCGACAGCCGCCAACCATTGCGATCCCAGGTTGTTTGCCGACCACAGCCAGCCATTCGCCAGACGGCCGGCCGCGTACATCAACGCGAGCGCAGGCAGGAGAAAGAAGCTGGCATGGGTGTTCGCCCATAGGATGCCCGCCAGAACGGCGAGCGCTCCGTGCCACCAGCGGAAGACGATCCCGCCATCGTTTTCCGCCCTCGCACAAGCCCGTTCAAACAGCACCGCGGCGGCCACGCAATAGACCCAACTCAACACGTGGGGACGAGCCAGCCAGTGGAGCTGAAGCGTAGTGAGCATGGGGGATGCCATGGCGCAGGCCAGAAAGAAGTTGCCGCCCGAGACCCAGTGGAGTTGGAACCAGAGCCAAGTGGCGCATGCGACGGCGGCGGCATAGAGGAGAGCCACTCCACTCAAGCCATCCAGGCGGTGCGCGACGCCCATCAACACATCGGATCCCCACTCCCAGGCAAACCATGGCTTTCCGGACATCGTAAACGAGTACGGATCGGACCTTGGCAGCGAACCTCGATCAAGGATCGACTCACCCGTGCGGATATGCCAGCCGGTGTCCGAATCCCGGAAGAACCGCTGTGGGCCGTCGCCGGCGAGCACTCCATAAAAGAGCGCGAAGACAGCAACCACCATGGCGGCATCGGGAAGCAGGACTCGCAGCAGCACCGATCGTCGAGTCAAATGCCCGGCCTTCGGCTACTGGCCTGTTGCGCCGATACTGGTAAGGCCTTGGGTGATGCTTGAGTACAAGCTCACCACGGCGGTGGATAACTGGTTCACGGTCGTGATCAGCGCCAAGCCCACGGCGGCGACAATCAACGCGTATTCGACGAGGTCCTGTCCCTGGTCATCTCTCCAAAGGCGAAGCAACCAATGTTTCATGATCAATGCGTCTCCTTACTACCCTTATTCTGATCCAGCGGAAGGCTGACCGGGGCCCGCAGGTTTCCGGTCGACACCCGCCACCACAAACCAAACCTTTTTCATCGCGGCCTTCAGCCCGGCGTCTTTTTTCGCGGGCGGCAAGGCTGAAGCGGACGCACCCTGCGGAACCACTCCAGTCTGCGCGGGCCGTCCATCCAATTCGGCCACCAGCTTTAGATTATGCAACGCCTGGGGCAGGTCCGGGCGGAGGCCGAGCGCAAGCTGCAGTTGCTGGCGGGCTTCCGTGTAGGCGCCCTGCTCGATCAGCGATGCGGCGAGATTGCTATGCGCCGAGGCCATGCCAGCAGCGAGGCTCCATTCGGCCAGCGCCTCACGACGCTCCTGCTGCGAGCCGCGGGCCAGCGCGAATGCCAGGTTGTTGTGAGCGGCGACAAGCTTGGGATCCTGAGTGACCGCGCGCCGCAACTCGGCGATCGCTTCCTGCCGCCGGCCCTGCTGAAGCAGGTTGTAGCCGAGATTGTTGCGAACTCGCGCGTTTTCGGGGGCGGCGGCGAGCGCGGCACGATGGGCGCTCTCACCGGACTTCCACGAACCCTGTTGATCGCGGAGGATGCCGAGCCAAGCCGCGGCGGACGCGCTTGATTGCGAGTTTAGAAATGATTCGAGATGGCGAATGGCTTCGCCAGCCTGGTTCTGCTCGTGAAGTGTTTCGGCAAGCAGCAGAATCGTGCGTTCGCTTCGGGGGAACCGCTCGGACGCTACGCGCAGATGTTCGATGGCGAGATCTTTCGCACCAGTCTTCCGGTAGTGATCGGCCAGTTGAATGCGCGCTTCCTCGTTGTTGGGTTCGGCGGTGATTCGCTCGCGAAGACGCTTCGCCACCAGATCGCCCTCTCCGGCATCGATCGCGTTGTGCACCTGGCGCTGCATTACTTTCTGGACCGCGGGGAGGCTCTGTTGGGTTGCACGAAAATCGCTTCGTTTCTGGGAACACGCGTTAAGAATCGTGAACAACGTTACAGCAGCGAGCCACGTGCGGGTCATACGAGCTTTTCGAACTCCAACTGATCGCCGACTTCGGTCGCGGTCTGCCCAGCCATGCCGGAGGGAAGCTCCAGCACCGAGTGCGCGGTCAGGCAAAACGACATTCTGCTCTTTGGCATGGCTGCGCGAATCTTCACAACTTTCTTGGCCTTGTTGAGGTACAGCACGTCGATGGCGAACTTCATCCCGAAGGTATGAACCGCCTCGCATGGTGCAATCCACAACCCCTCGCCTGGTGGGAGAGACTGGTGCTTCAACAGGCCGGTACGGCGGGTGGCACTGGTGTTCGCGACGAGACAGGCTTCCGCCAGCACCGTGCCTCGGGTGGTGTTGCGCACACGAATACTCGCCAAGCCCTTGTGTAACCCGCTTTCCCGTGATTTGTTTCGGTCCTCTGCAACTTCCAAGGTCCGGAAGGGTTAGACTAGCGAATTGGGAGTGCGAATGCAATCTCTCCCAAGGGTGTTTTCTTTCCTATGATGATTCGCTGTCTTGTACTGGCCATCCTAGTCTCAAGTTCCATGCCGAAGGCGCATGCGCAATCCGTGGGGGCGACGTTCGGCGAGGTGATCCAGTTGGGCGGAACTCCGTCCGACATGGTGCTGGATGAAGTCCGCGGCCGGCTGTATCTGGTGAACACGGCGGCCAACCGCGTGGACATCTTCGACTACAACGAAAAGCGTGTCATCGGATCGTATTCGGTGGGATTGCAGCCGCTGGCGGCGTCCATGTCGATGGACGCGGGCTATCTTTACGTCACGAACAACGGCAGCTCGACCCTTAGCGTGGTCGACCTCGGGCTGGAACAGGTGACCCAGACGGTGACCTTGCCCGCGCGGCCGGAAGGTGTGGAAGCCGGCGCCGATGGACGCGTGCTGATCAGCACGCAGGGCACGGGGGTGGGAAACCTGAACAACACGTTGCTCATCTTCGACCAGACGCAGACCCAGCAGAATCAGATACAGCCGGTGCAGTTTCCGCCGCCTCCACCTACCCCGACCGGCGCGCCCCCGGTGCTTGCGCGTCCCGTGACCACGTTCCGGGGCAAGCTGATTCGTACGCCGGACGGACGCTTCATCATCGGCGTCAGCACGATCAACAACAACACGCAGACCGTACTGTATCTCTATGAAGCGTTCTCCGGGACGGTACTGAAGAGCCGGACGGTGACCGGGCAATCGACGGTACTGTCGATGTCGCCGGATGGGGCGCGCTTCATGGCAGGCTTTACGCAGTACGACACGCAGTCGCTGGCGGCGGTGTCGCAGCAAAGCGTGTCGAACA
This sequence comes from Bryobacterales bacterium, assembly GCA_016789785.1. The sequence goes on along the minus strand of JAEUQE010000051.1, from coordinate 16,955 downwards.
TGCCGTTCCTGTTCGCGGGTAGTTTCAACACGCTGCAGAACGTGGGAGGCAGTGTGTTCTCGGGGGATGGGTCGACGCTCTATTCGGCATTCAATAGCGCGCCGTTCACCCAGCCCGCGACGCGTACCCAAGCCTCGACGCTGCTCATCTCGGATCCGCGGAACATGGCGGTACGGCTCGGAATCAAGATTCCGGAGAGTATTGTCGCGAAGATGTTGATCACCTCGGATGGCGCCAATGCGTTTGGGATGTCGGAATCGGGGATGATTTATCTGCCTCTGAGCACGCTTTTCGACTACCCGATTTTGCAGCCGGAGACGACACAGGTATTCCTCGCCGTGGACGAGTGCAACCGGGGAGTGGCGCGGGCGACGGTGCGGATCAACAATCTGGGAAAAGGGCGGCTGACCTATAGCGTGCCTAATCTCGGCGCGGCATTGGTGGCTCAAGTGCAGAGCGGCGTTGCGCCGTCGGCGATCACGTTTGTGATGGAACCGGGCCGCGCGGGAGTAACGCGCCAGGAAGGCACGAACCTGTACACGGGCGCCGCCACCAACACCGGCAATGCGATCAACGTGAATCTCGCCTCGCTGGAGGCGATCAACATCCCGAACACGATTCGGATTTACATGAATTTCCGGCGCGCCGATATGCGCGGGGTAGTTTACCCGGTGCCCACAGTGCCGACCAACAACTCCGAGGGGTTGCGCGATATTCAGTTGGATGAGGCGCGCGGGAAGGTCTACCTGGCCAACTCAGGCTTCAACCGGATTGAGGTATTCGACATCCGGCGCCAGCGTTTCATTGAGCCGATTCCCGTGGGTCAATTGCCCCGCCAGATGACGATCGCCACGGATGGCACGACGATGTTCGTCGCCAATTCGGGCGGCGAGTCTATTTCAATTGTCGATTTGGATCTCGGGAAAGTGGTGGGAGATGTCGAGTTTCCTCCGATTCCGAGGGCCGGGAACGCGAATGTAATTGCCCCCGTAACGCTTGCCTACGGGTTGTCGGGGCTGCAATTCATCATGAGCAACGGGACACAATGGAAGCTGGTGGGGAATCAGGCGACCCTGCGTCCAGCGAATTCCATCATTCCGAACACGGTTCCTGGCCCACAGTATATGGCCGTCTCGCCGCAGTATGACTATATACTTACGCTCGCAGGATCGGGGGCGGGGTATCTGTACAACGCGCTAATCGACAACTACACCACGCAGCGCCAGCTCTTTAATGCTCCGATTCAGAGCTACTTCGGACCTCTTTCGGCGTCACGAGACGCGGGATTCTTCATGGCCAACGGGCTGATTCTGAATTCGTCGCTGACCGTGGTGGGGGGGGCGGAACGGCCGGGGACCATCCAGTTCGGTCCGCCACCGGGACCGGGACAACCGCCGACGCAGACGGTGGTGAGCGGCGGAGAACGGAATATCGCCGCGACCGCGGGAGTGAACAACGATGTGTTTCTGAGGCTGACAACGCCGGTCCGTCAGGCGATCAATTCGGTGACAAGGGACGAGGTCCGCACGACGCTGGAACAGGTGAATGCGCGCACAAGGTCGGAGTCGCTGGTTGGCGTTGTACCGGAAAACCCGATCTTTAGTGTGTTCGGTCAGCAGCGGATCAACACGGCAGCGCGGCAAATGGTGGTGGATTCGCAGGGAAATGCGTACGCGCTGACGATTTCCGGGCTTTCGGTGATTTCGACGGCGGCGGCGGGGGCGAACACCCGGCCTGCAATCACGACCGGGGCCCGGGGAATTGTGAACTCATCGGATGGCACTCCGAATTTCAAGCCTGGCTCGTTCATCACGATCACTGGACGGAGTCTGGCCTCGCCGGCTACCGCCGACACCCTCCCGACTCCGACGGTGCTGGGCGGGTCGTGCGTGGTGTTCAACGATGTAGCGCTTCCGATCTTGCAGGCATCGCCGACCCAGATTTCGGCCCAAATTCCCGAAACTCTGGTCCGGCCAGGCCTCAATGTGGTGCAGGTGCGGTCGCTTGCGACGGCCCAGGCCTCGGACCCGGTTGTGGTGACGGTTCAGAGGCCTTAGTACTCCGATGCGGGATGTCCCAAGCCCCCGCACCCGGCATCTAATCCTAAGTGATTGATTCGTATACAGTTGCGCAAATGAGCCATCTCGGACTTTTCCTATCCCGATCCGCCCCCCTTCAGGGGGATACACGATAGTACGGTGGTTGTGGGACTAGGGATAGATTTTTCTTGCACTTCCGCCAGTACCTTGATACTATGAACGTGTCTCTTGAGACATTTCGCGGAGGAGAAATGCGCACTTTCAAGCTTCTTGCTGGTGCAGCGATCATGGCGGCGACCATGAACGCAGCAATCATCAATTTCAACAGCGTTTTCGTGAACGGTTCCCCTGGCGTGTACTCGACTGGCTTCAGCACGACGAACACCGTTCTGTCTGGCGGTGCGGTTGATCCGCATTACACGCTGATCAAATTGCCTGCCGGTTGCTCCGGCGTGCCTTGCGCCGAGGATGGAGTAAATGCCGCTGATCCGTTCGGTCCCGCGACTTATGTCGTTCTTGGCCCGAACGGGAGCTATCCGCTCGATGGTGTGGCATGGGTCGCGCCGAACGACGGCAACTCGCAGTGGATTGGGCCGCGTGCCAATCAAAACAATCCTATTCAGGGTACGAACCACATTTTTTCGTCGGCGACCGACTTCTACGTGTACCGTATGGTGTTCAATCTGACTGCCATGGGTCTCAACCCCGGTACGGCCAACATTCAGTTGGCTTGGCTCAGCGACAATAACAACAGCGGTGGAAGTGCGCCGCTCATGTCGCACATCCGCTTGTGCGGAGTCAACAGCGCTTCGGATCCGGAGTGTCCCCTTAGTTCGATGATCACCAATTCCGGCAACGCTGGCCAAGGTTCGGGCACGCTGACCAATGTGAGCATCGTGCACGGCGTGAACAACGCGAATTTCACGAGCGGTTTGCTGGCGCTAGACTTCGTTGTCTACAACGCGGATCTGCCCACGGGGCAGCGGAACCCCTCGGGCTTCCGTGTGGACATCATCACCGCGACAGCTTCGGACATTCCGGAACCGGCTACGATCAGCCTGATCGGCTTGAGCCTCCTCGGCCTCGGTTTGGCCCGCCGCAAGCAGTTGATCTAGTCTTTCCGGCCTCCCAGACGTGAACTTGTTGGAAAAGCCGCCCTCTCAAGGGGCGGCTTTTCTGTTGCATGCATTGGATTCTGCTATCCTGATGGAGAAGTCCTCCTTCCTTCGGTGTAACCAGCCTTGAAAATCGGATTTGTGAGCCTTGGGTGTCCAAAGAACCTTGTTGACAGCGAGGTGATGATGGGCCAATTGTCGGCGCACGGGCATGAGATCACTCCCCATCCCGAGCAAGCCGACGTCATCGTCGTCAACACGTGTAGTTTCATCGGTCCCGCACAACAGGAATCGGTGGATACGATTCTGGAGATGGCGGAGTACAAACGCTCCGGCAATGCGCGGAAGCTGATCGTCGCCGGCTGCCTGGTGGAGCGTTACCGCAACGATATCCAGAAGGATATCCCGGATGTCGACCACGTGATCGGGACGAATGAGATCGAGAGCATTGCCGCATTGTGCGGGGATGTGGAACCGTCCGGTGAGAACTCGACTGAGCCGTATCTTTACCACGACCTGACTCCACGACTGTACGCAACCCCACGGCATTTTGCCTACCTGAAGATTGCCGAGGGCTGTGATCATCCTTGCACTTTCTGCATCATTCCCCAGTTTCGCGGGGCATTTCGCAGCCGGCGCTTCGAGTCAGTAGTTGCGGAAGCGAAGCGGATGCTGGACCAGGGAGTGCGCGAGATTAATCTGATTGGCCAGGATACGACGTCGTACGGCGAGGATCTCGGCATCAAGGACGGACTGGCGCTTCTGCTGGAGCGGCTGGGACAGCTTGAAACGAAGCAGCCCGCGTGGATTCGCTTCCTTTACGCTTATCCGAATCGCGTCTCGCAGAAGCTGCTGGATACGATCGCCGCCTCTCCGTCTCTGGTGAAGTACATCGACATGCCGCTGCAGCACGCCAGCCCGAATGTGCTGAAACGCATGAAGCGCGGCGCGAGTGGCGATATCTTCCTGAAGCTGCTCGATCGCGCACGGAAGACGATTCCCGGCGTGTCCATCCGGAGCAGCTTTATCGTTGGCTTTCCTGGCGAGACCGAGGCGGATTTCGAAGAGTTATGCCAGTTTGTGGAAGCCGCGCAACTGGACCGGCTGGGGGTGTTTCTTTACTCCGACGAAGAAACGAGCAAGAGCCACGCACTGGATGGCAAGGTGGACGGCCGGACGAAGAACAACCGCAAGCGCCGCTTGATGGCAATTCAGCGGCGGATTTCCCGTGCCCGGAACCGGCGACTGATCGGAACCGAGGTGGACGTGCTGGTGGAAGGGCCGTCCCAGGAGACCGAACTGCTATGGGAAGCCCGCATGCCGAATCAGGCGCCGGAGATCGACGGCGTATGCTACATCAACGATGACAATGGCACCCAGTTGCGGCCAGGTCAGATGCGCCGCATGCGGATCACCGAGGCTCACGATTACGACCTGATTGGAGCCGTTGTGGACGAGGCGCCGGAGGGTCAGCCGCTACCGCCCGCGAACCCTTTTCATATCCTCCGCAGTAGTCCGGAGGCAACCCGCCAGAGACTATGAAGTGTCCGCAGTGTAAGAAACCTGTAAGTGCGGATGCTCCATTTCTCCCATTTTGCAGCGAACGTTGTAAGTTGCTCGATTTGGGTGATTGGGCTTCGGAGAAGTACGTGATTTCCACGCCGATGGAACATACACCGCAACGCGAACCGGATGACGAAGAATAAGCCCGCATTTCTGCTCGCGACATGGTTCGGCTGCGGCTACTCGCCCTTCGCTCCGGGCACAGCCGGCGCGATCGGGGCGCTGATTCCGGCTTGGCTGCTGGTGCAAGTGTTGCCCGTGCCGGGATGGGCGTTCCTGCTGCCCGCGCTCGTGCTGGTGTGGCCCTCGATTCGCGCGGCGGACATTGTGGCGCACGCGAGCGGCCGCAAGGACCCCGGACTCGTGGTAGTGGACGAGGTATTGGGCACGTGGATCACGCTGGCGGGGGCTCTCCATTGGAACTGGAAGAGCTGGCTCGGAGCGTTTCTGCTGTTCCGTCTCTTCGACATCTGGAAGCCGTATCCTGTCCGGCGTCTGGAGTCGCTTCCCGGCGGCACCGGTATTGTCGCGGATGACCTGATGGCGGGCGTCTATGGGGCGCTTGTCTTATTCGTGGCGGGATGCTTCAATCTTTATTAGCGATACCTCTTTATTAGCGATATACAAGCGATGGCAATTTTCAAAGACAACGATCGTCCGGAAATCAACCAGGTGAGCCCCACGGCGGCGATTCCTGGCGGGGAGTTTCAGATTCGCGGGAAGAACCTCGCGAGAGTCGACCGGCCGCGGGTTCTGTTTGGCGACGTGGCCGCCTCGATTGTCATCGGCTCCAACTCGCTGGTGATCGCGAAGGTCCCGGATGGGGCGTCGAATGGAAAGATGACCATCGAGAGCGGCGTGCTGTCGAGCCCCGCCTGGCAGTGCGACCTCGGCATTCAGGTGGCGGACAGTATCCATCCCGTCGCCAATCCGGCCTGCGACCGCTTCGGCAACATCTACTCCACGTTCAGCGGATCGCGCGGGCAGAAGACGCCGGTTGCCGTGTACCAGATCGACACCAACTTCAACCTGAAGCCGTTCGTCACGGACATGATGAACCCGACAGGTCTCGCCATGGATCGCGACGGGATGCTCTATGTGTCGAGCCGCTACGACGGGATCGTGTATCAGGTGGCGCCCTCAGGAAACATGTCGGTCTACGTGGAAGGCATGGGCGTTGCCACCGGAATGGCCTTCGACGAGGAGGAGAATCTCTACGTCGGCGACCGGAGCGGGACGATCTTCAAGATCAGCCGCCAGCGCCAGATTTACGTGTTCGCGACACTGGAACCATCGATTGCCGCCTACCATCTCGCGTTCGGCCCGGATCGCCATCTCTACGTGACAGGACCGACGACCTCGAGCTTCGACTGTGTGCATCGCGTCTCACCCGCTGGCGAGGTGGACGTCTTCTACCGCGGGCTGGGGCGGCCGCAGGGACTCGCCTTCGACGTGGATTCGAATCTGTACGTGGCGGCATCCATGGGTGGCCGCAAGGGCGTGATTCGCATTGACCCGGATCGCGAGGCGAGCCTGTTCCTGTCGGGTCCGAACATCGTGGGGCTTGCGTTCTCGCCGTTCAAGGCGATGGTGGTTGCCACCAACAACGCCATCTTCAAGGTGGATGTGGGAATCCGCGGACTGCTAAGCTAGCCATCAACGATGGATGCGGCAATCATAGCGATCGGCTCGGAGATGCTCACTCCGCAAAAGATCGACACAAACTCTCTTTATCTCACGGATCATCTCAACGCTCGCGGAGTCGAGGTTGTGATGAAGATGATCGTCGGCGATCACCGGGGACGTCTTGCGGCGGCCATGCGCCACGCGCTGGCGAACGTCGACCTGTTGATCCTTTCAGGCGGCCTGGGCCCGACGGAGGATGATCTGACTCGCGACGCCGTGGCCGAGGTCTGCGGGCGGTCGATGCTGTTCGATCAGGCGATCTGCGATGGGATTGAAGAGCGCTTCCGGCGCATGAACCGGAAGATGTCCGAGATCAACCGTCGCCAAGCGTACGTGGTGGAAGGCGCGCGCATCCTTCCGAACTCGCGTGGCACCGCGCCGGGCCAATGGGTGGAGCACGATGGCCGTCACATTCTGCTGCTGCCCGGCCCGCCCAATGAACTGAAGGCGATGTTCGAGACACACTGCCTGCCTCGCCTGGATGAACTGCTTCCGGCGCAGGTGATCCGCACGCGCTTCTATCGGGTGGCCGGGATGCCGGAGTCCGATCTCGATCAGTTGATCGCGCCGGTCTATACGAAGTACGAGAATCCGGCCACGACCATTCTTGCGGCCGCGGGCGACATTCAGGTGCATCTGCGGGCGCGTTGTTCGACCGAAGCGGAAGCCGAGGCGCTCCTGCGGGAGGTGGGCGATCCGATCGCGGCGCTATTGGGCGACCGGGTTTATTCCCGCAACGGAGATTCGCTTGAGAAGACGGTGGGAGATCTGCTGCGGGAACGTGGAATGACGGTGGCGGTCGCGGAAAGCTGTACCGGTGGCATGTTAGGCGAGCGAATTACTTCGGTGCCGGGCAGTTCCGATTACTTCGCGGGCGGGTTTCTCACTTACAGTTACGACGCCAAGGAGAAGTTACTCGGGATTGACCGCGCGTTTCTGGATCAGCACAAAGCGGTGAGCGAGCCGGTGGCACGGGCGATGGCGCAGGCGGTGCGGGAGCGCGTGGGCGCAAGTATCGGCGTTTCGGTGACGGGAGTTGCGGGGCCAGGCCAGGGTGACGAGGTCGAGCCGCCTGGTGTGTTCTTTGTGGGCGTCGCCACCGTGGATTCGTGCAATGTGCGGCGTTTTCAGTGGGCGGCGGGCGATCGCAACCGGATCCGGGTGATTGCGACGCAGTCGGCGCTGGATCTGCTGCGGCGCGCGGTGACGGCATTGTAGAAACACCTCTCTAGCGGTCTCTAGAGGCGTTCGGGGGGAAGCGTGAGTTGGACGATGTCTTGGCGGTTGGCGGAGAATCCCGCCTCCAGTGAATAGGCGTTTTCGGCCGGGCACCCTGTTCGATAGACCCCCAGTTCGACTTCGACCGAGGCGCCCGGGGCGGAAGGCGTCTTGACGTCGGGTAGTCGGCGCGAAAGGGTTGGCTCGCAGGGCGTGCCCGAAACCTGCTTCCAAGCGATTGTCTTCCAAGCGAGGCGCTGCACTGCGTTTGGCCCGTTATTGGTTATGCGGAGGGTCCAACTATCGCTGGTTTTCCCCGCGATCTTCCACGACAGCGATGGAGGCCCGGCCGGTTTGAACCGGGCGACAACAGCGCCCGGATCACTTAGCACAACCGTTGTGGCGGCGCCGCCGGATACACGCGACCTTCCCGTCCAAAACCATTTGTCAAACGCCCAGCCCGGGCTGGGCGTCGCGGCGATAGGAATTGGCGTGTAGCCCGGGTAGAATCCCGCTTCGTGCGGCGTCACTGAGCCGCTTCCCTCGGGCTCAACATGAAAAGCCACTGCAAATTCGGTGCGGAAGCGAGCCACATAGGAGGCGTTGCCGGCTGGGGCGACGATCGTGTGCGTCATGGCGCCACCGTCGGACCAGCCAAGAAATGTGGTGCGTACTTCCCGCAATGTAACGGCCTTCGCGCTCAGCGTGACCTTGGAGCCCGGCAGCCACGCAAAGGTGTCTGCTAAGTAGCGGTTGAGTCCGTCCACACCGAAACTGGAGAAATGGGGCGGGTCGGCCGCGACACCCTTGCCCACCAATGGAGTGATGGTCAACGGGATGCGAATGGTCGCAATCGGTTCCTCCTGCTTCTCGGAATAGGCGCGCATTCGGATATGATAGTTCCCGGGGCGCGCGGTCGGCATAGCCAAAAGCCGGAAGGTCCATTGCCAACGAGGCACCGGTTCGCTGCGGCCGGCGTTGTCAACCGAACCTGTGATCGATCCCAGCGAATAGCTGTACGGCTCGCAACGCACGCCATCCGGCAGTTCCGAGATCTCCCCAAGACTCGAATCCGTTCTCTCAACTGGAAAGGCATCCTTGACGAGCACGCTACGCCACCTTCCGGCTGGAATGGTTACAGGGCTTGCGCTCAGGACCAGTGGGTATGCCGCTGCGAATTGCGAGGCAAGATACGCCTTTGTGGCCGCCAGCGTTTCCACATTCACGAGGTCTTTTCCGCAGCGGATCCCGAACCTGCCAATTGAATATGGTCCGTCGCGCCCGGCTGCGCGGATCCGGAGGCCGCTGAAGTCAACAGTGATCGTATTTACCCCAGGTTTCAGCCGGCCGTTCCCATTAAGTGCGTGGATCGAGTCGTGGAAGTCGTAGAGTTCAGTGCGCCAATAACATTCTCCACCGGCGCGGGACGCGATTCCGAGCCGGACTCTCAACACCTCATAGTGAGGCGTTCCTCCATTGTCGATGGCAGTAACGCTATTTACACCCGTCAGACGCAGTGCCGCGGGTTGCGCTTGCGATTTTGGTGGCTGCGCGTTCGCCAGCGCGGGAAACACAGCCGCGCTTACCAACAGAATCACTTTGCGCGAAACAAGCCATTCACGTGACAATTTCCCCCCTTGCAGGTCTGTGCCGATTCTTTGCCGTTACGGCGTCTGTCCGAGAAAGTACCCCACTCCAGCTACATTGGCCACCGTCTTAGAGTACACACCAACCATGGCGCGCAGGAACTCGAATGTACCATCGCCATCTGTATCCACTCGGGTCGCGCTGTTCTGGCCCGTCAGGTAGAGGGCTCCTCGATCGAACGAGGCGAGCGGCCAACTGCTTGTGGCGCCTGCTGAATCACGAGAGTCCGCAGTGACTTCCTGGCCACCCAATACCTGCCTAAGCAACCGGGCTCCAGTTCGAGTGTAGGGGCCGTCTACGCCAAGAAGCTTGACTATTTCCATCGCGGAAAAGCGGACGCTGATCTGCCCCGGCCCCACCCCCAAACTGGCCGTCGCCGACCTCACGATCGTCTTTCCATTCGCCGCTCTGAGTCCCAGTTCAAACCGATATGTGCCAGCCGAAGCAACGGTCACATCGGCAGTTGTGACCACACGGTCGAAAAGCCCATTGGCGTTCTCATCGACTGCTTGATCCTGAAAGGAGACAAATGAGGCGCTCTGCGCGGCCACGCGGAAGCGCGTCGATGCGCTCCGCGAATATGGTACGCCGCCCCATGTGCCGTTAGCTCTGATAAAGACCTCGTAATCACCAGGAAGCGAGGGCACAAAGGTGCCCTGGTAGAGACCAGGCTGACCTGGGCCGATTGCTACCTGCCCCGCCTCGCGTTCAGACTCGATCCGCCACAGGAGGGAGGCGGGACTAAAGGCCTCGGTGCCCCGCCGAAGAACGGTGAACGTATTCACCGCCGCTCTTGTGGCATTCGCGCCGACATCACCGAACACCAAGACTGGATTTGTGATGGCGGGAGCCGTTGCCGGCCCGACGGCCGTAGCCGCCACTTGAGGCACCGCTTGCCCGGAGTTCGTGACAGAGGCAGTATACGTCTCCCGAACGGTCGTCGCATCCACGGGGACGGAACCCTGCAGCGAGAACCCGCTAACAGTCATCTGAGAACTGACGTCAGTTCTTAGACGCGCACTCGCGGAGACCGAGGCTCCGGTCACAGGAATCGAATCCCAAAAGATCGCCGTCGCTAGAGAGACGCTCTGGCCCGAGAGATATGAGGGACTTCCGGATGCAACACCCACGCGCAGGGGGGAGAACGAAAAATAGGCCACGGTAATGTCTTGATCTTCGGTAGGGCTACTGTTCGTCGCCTTGACCCGGTAAACTCCTGAGGACCCGGATGGGGGAAGCCTAATCACGGTCTGAGGAAGCGGAATGTCGAACATTGTGACGATGGCTTCACTTTGACTCGGCGTTACGCTCACCCAGTCATATCCGTACGACGCGGCGTTTGCCTCATTGATTTCCGCGCCGCTGGGCGGCGTGATGGTAACCGTGATGCCTGAAGCCGATGCCAAAACATACACGAAGTCACCGGGACCCGTGCTGTCTGGGCTAAGGATCATATCGAGAAACCTCGTCGATGCGGCTGGAATTCGCAGAGACTGAACATCCATACCGCCCAGCGAAGTACGACTCGGCTGACCCACTTGGGAGTACGCGGCCGATACGAGGTGTAACGCCACTATCACATTCACAACGCTTGATATCCGCACTGTCGGGCCTCTCTCATTGATGGGCATGCGATTTCCCCTCCCGGTCGAATCTAGACGTAGCGTTTAAAGGGCAACGCCTTCGCTACGGTGTTTGACCGAAGGCCCAGAGCCACACGTGCGCTGCCCGGCCATTCACCATGAACTGCCCATTCAGCGAAAACGCGGAAGTCGAGGCGCATCCCTGGAAGTTGATCTTGATTGTAGTTTTCGAGGTTGCGCCCGGAGCGAAGTCGCCAAGATTCCGAGGCAACTCACTTTGCAGCAGAGGCGTACATGCAGGTCCACCCGTGTGGATGACCATGAGCTTTTCCAACTCTGCGTCATGTACTCCGGAAGGGCCGACGTTGGTCATGCTGATCTCCCAGAGACGCTCGGCCATTTCCCCAACTTTGCTCGTGAAAGCCCAGGAAAGCGAGGCAGCGCCGGAGGGCTTGAACCTGGCGGTGAGGACCGAGGGACGGTCGAGGGTGAGCATACCTTGTGCGCCGCCCTCGACCTTCGGCCCCTTCCAACCGTCGAAAACCCATCCTGGATTCGGAGTTGCAGTGACCGGGATGGGTGTACCCGCCGGGTAGAAACTCTCGGATAGGTTGACGGTACCGCCGATACGAGGGCTGCTTTCGACATAAAGTCTATGCATCGCACTGAAGTTCGCAACATACGAAGCGCTTCCAGAAGGGGCGGTGACGGTATGCGCCATGGCGCCTCCGTCGGACCAGTTCAGGAAAGTGTACCGGCTGTCTCCATGGTCTTGCGGTGACGCTGCGGAAAGAGCGGCCGTCGAACCCTCCGGCCATGAAAACGTGACGGGCTCGCGATGGTAGACGCCATTCACAACGAAGACGGGCCCAATCGGGGACGCCGCCACGGTCTTGCCTGACTGGGCGGTAATTGCTAGCGGCAGGTTGAAAGAAAACGAAATCGGCGTAGCATTCACACGCTCCTGAAGGGTGTGGAAGGTTAGCTGGTAAGTACCCACCTGTGCCGACGGCAAGACCTGGATGCGAAGTTTCCAGACTCTCGGAAGCGACATCAGGACACTTGGATGAACCTCGACCGCTACGTTGGGTGGAACGCCTGACACGCTCGCCTGAATTGGATGAACGAGGTCCAAGGGAGACGACCCGGTAATCACGACCGAGGCAGCGGATCCCGCCGCCAGAGTCACGGATGCGGGAGAGGCGCTCAAGGTGAAGTGGTAGAGCAAAGCGAATTGCGACGCTGGATAAGCCTCAGTAGTTAGCAGGTGGCTCGATCCGGCACTTTCATCCGCGCACCTCATCGAGAAATCGCTCACCCGGTAGGGTCCATCCCTGCCATTTTCACGGATCTTCGGTCCGCTGAAGTCGATCGTGATCACATTGGACCCTGGCAGCAGTTCTCCTCTTGAGTTCACGTAGTCAATCATGCCATAGGCATTGACGAGGCCCGCGCTCCACGAACAACGGCCACCCTCGGTGTAGCTCACGCCTATGCTTGCTCGCAGAATCTCATAGCCCGGCTCTGGACCTGTGTCAATCCGAGTCGCGCGATTCTGGCCGGTCAGATAAAGGTTTCCTGCGTCGAGCGAGGCAAGCGCCCACGCCGTGGTTGAGCCAGCCTCGGCCCGCACGTCGGCAACGGCCTCCTCATCGGACACGCGGGTCAGGGTCGCGTTCACTCGCTGGTATGGCCCGTTGACACCGAGGAGAGTTCGGATTTCCTTGGCAGTAAACGAAACAGACAGATAGGTGCTTCCAACGCCAAGTTCTCCCGTGGTTGAACCGAGCAATACCCTGCTGTTGGATCCCTTGAGGTGAATAGCGAATCGGTACACTCCAGCGGTGAGGACACTTAGATTGGCGGTTGTGACGATTCGATCAGAGAGTCCGTTGCCGTTGTCATCAATCGCCTGATCCTGAAACGAAACGAAGGTGGCAGTTGGCGCCTCCACGTCGAACACAGTTGAAGCCGTTCGTGCAAATGCTACACCGCTGGAAGTCCCGGTTGCGTTCAGAGTGGCAGTGTAACGGCCAGGCTGACCCAATGGGACAGCGCCTGAGAAAACGCCTGATTGACCAGCCGAGAGAGACACTTGTCCCATGTCCCTTTGGGCATCAGCCCGCCAAAGCAGCGCACTCGAGTGGAAGGGCACACCATTGGGCCTGATTACCGAGAAGGTGTTCACTGCTGCCTTGGAGGAATTCGCTGCCACGTCGCCGAACGAGAGAAAACCGTCGACGAACGGCGGGCCACTCCCAATCCCGCGGGGTGTCACAACTACCAGTCTTAGAGCGCTCCCAGAGTTCCTGATTGTCGCTGTATACGTCTCCTTCGTCGTGGCGGAATCGATCGCCGTCGAGCTCTGAAGCGCGACGTTCTGGATTGAGACCTGTGAACTCACATCTACCGCTGCGCGAAGCGTTACGTTGGTCGAAACGCCCGCCACTGGTGTCGACTCCCTGAGAACGACAGCAGTCAGCACGGCGGAGTCGCCAACGCGATAGGAGGCAGACTTTGAACCAAACGCCGCACGGATCGCCGAACTCGATGTGTAGGTCACCAAGACCTCTCCTGGATTGGGCTGGTCGACCGCCACTACCTTGACCCGGTACGTGCCAGGTGGAGCAGAAGGCGGGAGAGTGATCACGGTGTGGGGCAGTGGGACCAGGACTGGCGCGAGGACTGTGCCGGCAGAGGCAGGCGTTACTCCGGTCCACCCGTACCCAAGCGCCGATGCGTTCCCTGCGCTGACCTCAACACCGTCAGGACGGATGAGTCCAACAGAGATCCCAGGGCCTGATGCCACCACATCGAGGGTATCGCCCCCGCTCACTGCCGGGTCGAGAATCACGTCGATGTAGGATGTTGATGAACCGGCTGGAATGGTGGCGGAACGCAACTGGGTCGCCGATAGCGGCAGTTGGGCAGGGCCGCTCTGCGCTTCCAGCACCGGGAACATCCACCAAACCGCCCCTATCGCTACACACCCTAAGCCACTCGCAACGGCGTAGCGTCTCATGATGTCACTACCTCGGTTCTCAAATCATTTCATCGGATGCTCATCTTTCGCACGATAGAGCACAGGTCATCAATGGGGCCGCCAGCGGCCATGGATGACCTTCCAAGGAGTCAAAGACGTGCGGCTCCCTCGCCATAGGCGCAGTTCGCACAGCCAGAACTCGAGGTGTTCTGGATACCGGGCGATCGCAACCGGATCCGGGTGATTGCGACGCAATCGGCGCTGGATCTGCTGCGGCGCGCGGTGGTGTGAAGGAGCCCTCAGCCCTCGGCGTTCAGCTTTTTCAGCCCCCGAGCGGGGCGAGATCCCCGCTCATGGAACCTGAAACTTGATTCGGGCGGGGGCGATGTGGCAACTCCGAGGCAGAATTCTCCCGTGCGTCCAGGCAGACCGCATGTGGCTCTTGCCTGCTGCGGGAGGACCGCCAAGTTCGGAGCCCATGGCCTCTGATGGAGTATCACTTGCTGGTGGCGAAGGATCTCAGCTTGGTCGAACGACCAGGACTTGGTTCAACGCGCGACCGAGGTGAAACGCATGCTCGCCGCGCTGATTCAAGAGCTGAACGCCGACCGCTGATGCCTATCCAAAAATTTCAAACATTTTTGGCTATTCTTAGTGACTATTCTTAGTGACTGTGGCGGGGAGTGTCCTTGCCCACGTTGCGATATTTCACGGCGAACTCGAGCACGCCGCCTTCGCCGAGTTGTCCTATGTGCTCGCGGAAAAGCTCTTGCCAAGGGGTCTGGCTCGGTTTGATCTCGATCTTCAACCCGGCCCGGCGCGTAGCGATCTCCTCGTCACTGATCAGGACATCGACGCGGCGGGTGTTGAGATCGACGCGGATCGAGTCGCCGGTCTGCAGAATCGCGAGGTTGCCCCCAACGGCGCTTTCGGGCGAGGCGTTCAGGATGGACGGACTGGCGGAGGTGCCGCTCTGGCGGCCATCACCGATGCAGGGCAGTTGGTTCACTCCGGCACGAACCAGCGCATCAGGAGGCAGCATGTTCACCACTTCGGCCGCGCCCGGATAGCCCACCGGACCCACATGGCGAATGATCAGGATGCAATTCTCATCAATGTTCAGCGCGGGATCGTTGATACGGTCGTGATAGTCTTCCGGGCCTTCGAACACGATGGCACGGCCCGTGAAACTGTTCTCCTCGCCGGGCTTGGAGAGGAATCGCCGCTCAAACTCCTCGCCAATGACGGAGGTTTTGAGCAAAGCCGAATCGAAGACATTGCCGCTCATCACGAGAAAGCCGGCGTTCTTACGAAGCGGGTTCGAGCACGGCCGGATCACATCGGTGTTCGTACTCTCGCGGCCCTTGTAGCACTCGCCCATCGTCTTGCCGGTGACATTCACCGCATGCTCGCGGATCTCGCCGATCTTCATCAGTTCGCCGATGACCGCCGGCACGCCGCCCGCAAGATGATACGCCTCCGCGAGGTACTCGCCGGCAGGCTGGCAGTTCACGATCAGCGGAATGTGATGGCCCACCGTCTCCCAGTCCTTGATGTTGAGCTCGACACCGATATGGCGTGCGACGGCGATCAGGTGCGGCGGCGCGTTGGTCGATCCACCAATGGCGGAGTTGACCACGATGGCATTCTCAAAGGCGGCGCGCGTCAGCACCTTGCTGGGCGTTAGATCCTCGTGCACCATCTCGACAATGCGGCGGCCCGTCTCGTAAGCGATCTGGAAGCGCTCGCGATAGGGGGCCGGAATGGCGCCACAGCCCGGCAGGGACATGCCCAGCGCTTCGGCGAGCGAGTTCATCGTGGTGGCCGTGCCCATGGTGTTGCAGTGGCCCTGGCTGGGTACGGAGGATGCCACCATCTCCATGAAGCCGTTCAGATCGATCTCGCCCGCGGCGAGCAGACGCCGCGCTTCCCAAACCGCCATGCCCGAGCCTGCGAGTTGGCCCTTGTAGTAGCTGTTCAGCATCGGACCGCCGGATAGCACGATCGCCGGGATGTTGACGGTGGCAGCGGCCATGATCGCGGCGGGCGTGGTCTTGTCGCAGCCCGTGGTGAGCACGACGCCGTCAAACGGATAGCCGTGCAGCAATTCGACCAGGGTCATGTACGAGAGATTACGGTCGATCCAAGTGGTGGGGCGGCGGCAACTCTCTTGAATGGGGTGCGTCGGGAAGACGAACGGCACACCTCCGGCGTCGCGAATGCCATCGCGGATGCGCCTCTCCAGGTCGAGATGAATGCGATTACAGGGCGAGATGTCGCTGCCGCTTTGCGCGATGCCGATGATCGGCTTGCCGGACTGCATTTCGTCACGGGTGACGCCGTAGTTCGGGAAGCGCTCAATGTAGATGGCGGTCATCCCAGGATTGTCGGGGTTGTCAAACCAGCAACGGCTACGGAGCCGGCCCTTGCACTCGTTCTTCGGATCGGTCTTGTGAGACATGGGGAAACGATATTGTACTTGTGTTGATGCGGGGACTGCTTGCCGGCGCGGACCAACAAATACCGTTCGATTCAGAAGCAATACTCTTCAGTTAGGGCATCGCCGAGTGTCCCCAAAGAGCCGGGGCATGGCAGGCTTATAGAAGGGCGCCCGGCTCGTAGGACCTGCGCGATCGTGCATACTCGGTCACCTCGCCCTGCACCGAGATGAGTCTCGGTGCGGCAGGCTGAAAGCTGCGTTACCGTCAGGTGCGCGGCGCAAAACGGAAGAGTGAACAGTATTTGCATTCAGAACAGCGTGAGTTGCGGACCGGCCGCTTCCGGTGGCACATAGTCCTCGGGGCTACGGGGGAGCCGGAACTCGCCACGCACGGCGTTCACGCGCTCCAGCATCGCGCTAGGGTAGAGCCCGGTGAGGAAGTCGGCGTGGTCGAAGTGGCGGCGGTAACGATCGAGCAGTTTTGGAAAACGCTGTTCAAGGAAGGGCAGAAACACCTGCTTGGCGCACGGCCGCAGAAACACGACGTTGCCGCCGAAATAGGACGCGCCGGCTTGCGAGACTGCGCTGCCCAAGGCACGTAAGCTCTCCATGCTGTCGTTCAGCCCGGGCAACAGCGGGCTCGCGAACACTCCGGCCTGAATGCCATGCCCGCGCAGAACG
>JAEUQE010000519.1 GCA_016789785.1 Bryobacterales bacterium | reverse complement strand
GAGAAGTTGGCGCAGTCGAAGCCAGTACTCCCTTAACACCGAGTGCTAGATGTATATACTTAACAGAGTAATACTAGGTAGGAAGTTCCAAATCCCGGACGGCGTCCATCTGGATGCCGACCATTGGACGAAAACTGCGACTTGGAAGTAATCCGTCCATTCCAGCAAGTTCCCGGAAAGTGGTCCCTGAACACAGCTCCAACCCAGTTGGCCATAGACTCCCATTGCGTAGGAGTACACATTGTCAGTGCACCCGGCCGCCTGCGCGCCAATCAGCGGACCGATGGTCTGATAGCCATAGAAAACGGTACCCGAGAAAGCTGGCTCGGAGTACGTCACGCGATAGCCAACCTGTGCACTGAGAGTCCCCACGCCCAGCGCACACATCAGAATTAGTGTTTTCATTTCATTTCACTCCTTCACCGAAATCAACTGTTTGGCTGCCGCATTCCTGGCCGTTACGTCGAAAAGCGTACCAGCCACTTTTGCCCGGCCGTTCTGCTGTACCAGGTGCTTCATTGCCCGCGCAATTCCACCTATCACGGTGGAGTGATCCGAAAGTCCGTTAGGCTTCAGAGTCAAAGGCCGCTTACTTACCTCCTCCAGCCAGGCATTCAGATCAGCATCGGATATCGAGGAGTCATTCAATTTCGCCGAAATCTCCGCCTCTGCGGCGTTCACTGCGCGGCGGGATTCAATCAAGTCCCAATGATCTGGTCCGAGTACAGTCCCATTGCCGAGAACAACACTATCGAGCGAGGCTTCTACAGCGATGTAGCGCGCCAGATTGTTCCGCTCTTCCGCAACCGCCCCGGCAAGTCCGCTCAGGTCCGTGCGCGGTTGTCTCGCCCTTTGCATCAAGATCTTCGCGAGAGGAAATGAAGGACCGGTCACTAAGGAGTCTCCAGTCTTGATGCCCTCCACCACTCCTCCGCGGGTGTGCACAACCATGGGAACGCGCCTTCCATCCGGCGTGATACCCGTCCAGATCCATATGACCTCCACAATCGTGTGCGGGCACTCGTTTCGAATCATGGCGATGTGAGATCGGAGACCGGCCAAGGATCCTATGATGTCGGGTCCCAGTTTGGCGGCCAGTGCCGCATCGCCCTCTGTTGTGGCACCTGTGATCGCGTGGATGCCGTACCGCGCAAAAACAGGGGAAATGTCGGAAACGGCGCGTTGCGCAGAAGCGCAAGTCGCAAATACAACGGTCGTTACAATTAATTGGAGAGTCACGAGCGATAGATCCTCCCTTTACTAGCTTCAGATCCAACCGAACGCAAAGGTAGAATACCCCCCCGCAAGAAAAGTCAATTCCAATTTTCGGAGTTTTGAGTCTTTTGACATCCCGCATCCGGAGTGAACCGCAGAACTCTTCGGGCTGTTCCTGTTCGGTACGGCGCGCGTTGGCGAGTTCCTGGACAAAGGCTTCACGTTCATCAGCATCGGCAACGATCTGCATCACGTCCTGACGCAGGCTGGCGCCTATGTGAAGGACATGGAAGCGATCGCGAAGGATAAGGGCAAGAGCTGGACCCGCCGTCCGACGGCTTTGCTGTAGTGCCTTAGAGAATGGGGGCGTGCAAGGCGCCCCCACTCAGCTTGCATGCGCCTACGGACGAAGTCCCTGGATGCCCAGGCGCATGCGATACAGTCCATTGCGGGCGCACAAATACAGCGTCTTTCCATCGGCGTCGCCCCATGCGAAGTTGTGCGCGTGTTTTGGCGTCACGATGGTACCCAGATGTTTGCCTTCCTGTGACAGGACCCACAAACCACCCGGCGCCGACACGTAGAGATTGCCCTCCTGATCCACCTTCAAGCCGTCGAGCGCATTCTCGTCGCGAATCTCTGTGAAGTCGAAGAACAGCGTGCCCTTGCCAGTGGCGCCATCCGCATTCACCGCATAGCGCATGATCTGTTTGCGGCGATCGTCCCAGTTGGCAACATAGAGGAACCTCTCATCCGGTGACAGGGCGATGCCATTGGGTCCTGTGAATTCGGTACTCAGCAGCCGCAGTTTGCCCTGGTGGAGCGAGTAAACACCGCTGAACGGCAGTTCTTTCCGGGGATCCTCAAAGAACTTTGGCAGGCCGAATGGCGGATCGGTAAAGAACAGCGTTCCATCGCTGCGATACACCAGATCGTTCGGACTATTCAGCCGCTTACCTTCATAGCGATCGGCCAGCACCGTCACCGATCCATCCGTCTCCAGGCGCGACACACGATGGTTGCCGTGCTCAGCGATCGTGAGGCGGCCCTGTGGATCGAGCGTCAGCCCGTTTGAGCCGGGCTGCCCGTATTCGGCGAGATCCGCGCCTGAGTAACCGCTTGGCTTGCGGAACACGGACAGTTGCCCATCCGGCACATACTTGAAAATGGTATTGCTGTTAGGGTCGCTGAAAAGCAGATAGTCGTCATGGATCCAGACCGGCCCTTCGGTGAATGCGAATCCTTCCGCGAGTTTGAAGATCTTCGGATTCGGCCCTACGATGCGATCGAAAGCGGGGTCTTTGCGGATCACCGTGACGTTGACTTCGCTCGGCGTGATGGCTTGGGGTCCCGTGCCTCCGCGGTAGAACGAAAGCTTCGCGGATCGCATCCAGATAAAGTTCGTTGGCGGGTTGGAGACCGGTCCGTTGATGCCGAAGATCGCGAGTTGGATCTTCTGCCCGGGCTTCACATTGCGTCCCACTACCAGCCGGTTCGAAGAGTTCCAGCCGGCAATCAC
>JAEUQE010000518.1 GCA_016789785.1 Bryobacterales bacterium | reverse complement strand
TGCGCTGCGCCGAAGCGCCATCTGGCGGGGCTTCCAGTGCTCAGCTCCACATTCCTGGCAACTTCACATAAGTCACAGACCAACAGTTCCGGCTCGGTATAGCTTTTGAGTTTTCTCACGAGCGAGTGGTCGACCTGGGAAGCGAGCAGATGATTGAGCATGTCCATCGCTGTGGTGCACAGGACTCGGCGATTGGCTTGGCAGGCGCGCCAGGCGACGATCCTGGCGAGCAGTGTCTTGCCGACACCGGGATTGCCAATAATGACGACATTGGTTCCGCGGGAGACGAACTCCAGATCGAGCAGTTGCAGGATGCGCGGCTTCAGCGATTGCCGCTTGTTGCGGTCGAAGCGGAAGATGTCGATTGTGGGGCGTGTTGCCAGGCGAGCCAGCTTGAAACGCCGTTCGATGGCGCGTTGCTGGCGTGCGCCGAGTTCGATATCAGCGAGCCAGTCCAAAGTCGCGCCGTGGCTAAGATTCTTCCTCACCGCTTCGGCCAGCGTCGAGTCGATCTGCCGGCTGAGTGTGGTCAGGTTCAGTTTTTCCAGTTTCAGTTGTAGTGGAGTCATGGGGGGCCTTTGCGGAATGTAGTAAACGTGCGTCGTATGCGAGCAGAGAAAGCGGATCGGGGAGAAGTGCAAGCAGCGCAGGATCTTTCAACCGCAAGGGCGGTTGCTGCGCCCGCGGCGTCAGTTCCTGGCGCAGCAGATTGGCGATGTAATCGGCGCCGAAGGCTTTGGCTGCTTGTGCGCGCACAATGACTTTGCGCACATTCTCGGCGCCGTAGTCGCGCACCAGCACGAGTAGCTCGCGAATCTGGCGTTGCAGCGAACGGTCCGTTTGCGCCAGAGCTTTCAGATACGGTTCGGCAACGTCGCCCAGCAAGGTGATCAGACGCTGTTGCTCGGCCGAGCATGCCACCGCGGGCAATTGCGCGAATAACTCCCTCTGGAACTTCTGTTCTCCGATGACGCGTCCCCGCTCATAGCTGCGGGGATAGGACACCACCTCGTGCCCTCCGTCGTAGAGCGTGACCGTCTGCGCATCGGCCTTCACCGTGAGTTGCCGGCCGGCGTAACGCGGAGGCACGCAGTAACGGTTGGCGTCGAAGAACAACCGCAGATCCTTGTGCGCGATGGCTGTGGTTGTGTCGCGGTAATCATCGTCCAGCGGCGGCAAGCTCCGCAAAGCTTCCACTTGAAAACGTTCTTCCGGTTTTTGATTCGTTTCCCTGTGCATGCGCTGATTGGCTGTTTCCTCCACCCATTGGCGGGCCTGGCGATTGACATCGGCCAGATCGGAAAAGGTGCGCAGCGGCCAGAAGTTCTGGCGCACATAGCCGATGGCACGCTCTACTTTGCCTTTCTCCCAGCCGGCGGCGCGATGGCAGGCTCGCGGGTAGAAGCCATAGTCGCGCGCAAAGGCGAGAAAGCGCGGTTGGAAGCGCACGAGGTTGCCATCGTGTTCGGCGACTGCCGTGGCCAGGTTGTCGTACCACAGTTGTTTGGCGATGCCGCCCATCTGCTGAAAGGCATGAATGTGGCAGCGCACGAAGGTCTCGAAGTTCTGGCTATGGGTGAACTCCAGATACAGTTTGCGGCTGTGGCACTCCACCAGGCAGAAGGCATAGAGTTTGCGTGGCATGCCGTTGTAGACGAGCACGTCGAAGTGCGCCCAGTCGATTTCGAAGCGGTCGCCGGCGAGTGGTTCCATGCGCGCATAGGCCCGTTTGCCGGGGCGGGGCCGCACTTGCTGGAGATAGTCTTTGAGGAGCGTGTAGCCACCGGCATAGCCGTTGGCCTGAATGCGGTTCAGGATCAGTTGCGCTGACAGCGACCGGTCCTGTGCGAGCCATTCCTGGATGGACTCCTTGAAAGGGTCGAGTTTACTGGCCCGTGCCGCGAAGGCACGCTGGGCATCAGGGTTTTCCAGATAGCGCGCTACGGTGTTACGGCCCACATGGAGTTGCCGGGCGATGTCGCGGGCCGAGTGCTGCTCGGCGTGCAAGCGGTGAATGGTATCGATCTGTTTGCGGTTCAGCATGGCGTGGTTCCGTTATACGGCCAAGGGCGGGCCAAGATCGAGCTGGGTGTTCTTTACAAGATCCTCGGATGCGGGGCCGATCAGGAAAACGCTTGTGCCGGCGGCGGTTAAGTCCAAAGCTAAGGTGTTCTTTACAAGATGGTGGAGTTGGCGGCGCTGGTCGCGCTGGCGCTGGGTTTGGCGATTGCGTTCGGCGGCTGCGGGGTGGGAGTGCCAGTATTGCTTCTGGTAGCCGGGATTAGCAGCGCGCCATTTCTGCTGGCTGTCGCGGCAGACCTCGGCGTAGACGGGGTCCATGTGGCGCTTCTGGCGGTGGTAATCGGCGCGCCGTTGCTTCTGGCACTCGGGCTGCGAGCAGACCTTCTGCTGGGGGCGAAAGCACGAGACTTGGAATGGCTGCTGGCAGTAACGGCACAGACGCCCTTGATCGGTGTCCATGCTCTACGTCTCTGCTGACTATAGAGTCTGCTGTAGAGTGCGTACTACATCCCTGCTCATGTGACTCTCCTACAACTGGCTTCCATGGCTCCGGCGTCGTCGGCAGAAGTGGGATCGATTCAAAACGGCCCCAACACTTCACCGCGCATTTTCGTTCAACTCGCCCTGCACCGAGATGAGTCTCGGCGCGGCAGGCTTATAGTAACTCCGTAGGGTAGAAGGAAGGGCGTGGATCTTCAGCCCGGCCCGGATGG
>JAEUQE010000517.1:2115-2736 GCA_016789785.1 Bryobacterales bacterium | reverse complement strand
CCAGTCCCGTTCTCGCCGGCGATGATGTTCAGATGCCTTCCAAATCGCAGGTCAGCTTCATTGAAGACTGTGAAGTTATCGAGGTTGAGCGATCTCAGCAATGCGTCTCTCCATGGCTGCGCGGTGTAAGCCCGCCCGTCGCGCCGGACCTCTGCCGATGCCTCGTCGCGCTCGGCAGTGCCATGCCCTAGGATAACCGCACTGAGGTCTCACGAAAAGCACGATTGCCAGCCTGGTCGGGAGGCGGTAACCCGCGAGGGCGAAATCGCCGCTCTTGCGGAGACCACGGCCCTCCTCACCAACCCGCGGCGGGAATTCGCATCTACGAAAACCTGCCGCGCTCAATCCATATCTCGAAGGACCCGAATCCTCCTGGGATGGATCGCGGGGACGATTGCATTCCGCTACAAGCGCAGGGCAATAATTGGGAGTTGTGGCCGCCCCCGTCGTGGACGGGTTTCAGCCTTGGTTTTCCAGGAACACCCTAAAACTGCTGGATCTCCTTATGCCCCCAAGGGATTGCCACCCGCAACGTGTCGACGAGGCCATCCCTCCAGTTCTTCGAACCGCAGTCGGCCTGTCTCGTAAAGGCCCAGCAGGAACGAGAGCGCATCGGCGTCG
>JAEUQE010000517.1:0-2105 GCA_016789785.1 Bryobacterales bacterium | reverse complement strand
CCAGTCCCGTTCTCGCCGGCGATGATGTTCAGATGCCTTCCAAATCGCAGGTCAGCTTCATTGAAGACTGTGAAGTTCTCGAGGTTGAGCGATCTCAGCAATGCGTCTCTCCATGGCTGCGCGGTGTCAGCCCGCCCGTCGCGCCGGACCTCTGCCGATGCCTCGTCGCGCTCGGCAGTGCCATGCCCTAGGATAACCGCACCGAGGTCTCACGAAAAGCACGATTGCCAGCCTGGTCGGGAGGCGGCCTAGGGCGTCCGCCGGGAGGGACGGGGATCTTCAGGACACCGTCCACGCTTTTCGAGTGGTTTCGATTCTGAGCACCTGTGGCCGTTTGTCAGGTGGCCGAACCCTGAAGCGACTCCATCGAAGTCGGCGGCACGATTGATGAACTCGTGGACAACGTCCCTTCTAAAACTGCTGGATCTCCTTATGCCCCCAAGGGATTGCCACCCGCAACGTCTCGACGAAGCCATCCCTCCAGTTCTTCGAACCGCAGTCGGCCTGTCTCGTAAAGGCCCAGCAGGAACGAGAGCGCATCGGCGTCGTTGAATTCCAGACGGTAGCCGTTAACTCGAAGGAACGCGGCGGTCATGGTCACCGCGATTCGTTTGTTCCCGTCCACAAACGGATGATTCTGCGACCGGCCCACAGGGCTGCCGCTTCTTGAATCAGATCGCCATAGTATCCGCTACGAGGTCGAGCCAGCGCCGACTCCAAAGCGCCACGATCCCGCAGGCCTTCGGAGCCCCCAAAGTCTCGATCAGTTTCGCGTGAACCGCAACCGCATCTTCAACCGTGGGATAGAAAATCACTGAGCGAGGCGTCGAAGCAGTTCCGGATGTTGAGCGATGAACTCGTCGGCGGCCTGCAGAAACCGCGACTGTGAGGGTGCAGAATCATCCCGGCTTCTCAGATAGTCGATGAACTGCCGCACCGCTTCCTGCTGTCGCGGTGTCAGCGATCGAACAACTTCAGCAAGGCTCTCGGTTGCCATCGTTCACCTCCAACCGCAGTATACCGCTCCAGCGCAAGCGCCTGGCCGTTCGAAGCCAAAGGATGGGACAGAGAGGCCGCTACCCCAATTCCCGAACATGCGGCCTTGACGATGTGTGTCTTCCCGGTCCCGTTTTCGCCGGCGATGACGTTCAGATGTCTCCCGAATCGCAGGTCAGCTAACCGCGCGTGACCTGGCACAGCCGCTGGAGTTGCGTGCTGATCTGCTCCAGTTGCTGCTCCACCGTGATCAGATGCATGCGCATCCCGTCCATGTCGCCCTGGTTCGCGCTGTTCTCCAGGTTCCGCGCCGCCGACGCGACATCGGCTGCCGCGATCTTCTCCGCCGACGCGCAGATCCTGCCCGCCTCTTCCGAAACGCTCCGGAAATCCACGCGCTGTACAAGGCGTTGCAGTTTCTCTACCCGCTCCATCGACCCCGAAAGAAACGCCTTGCGGGCCTCGTCCATGTTTTCGGGACGCGGACTGCTTTCCATCCACGTGGCCGTCTTCTCCCGGTCGGGCCGCAGCAGATTCTCCTCCACCACGCGCAACAGGGATGCGGGATGCAGAGGCTTGGCGATGTATCCATTCATGCCTGCCGCCAGACACCGCTCCCGGTCGCCACTCATGGCGTGCGCGGTCATCGCCACAATCGGCAGCGACTGGAACCTGGTGTCGCGGCGGATCAGTCTGGTCGTCTCCAGTCCGTCCAACACTGGCATCTGCACATCCATCAGCACCAGACCGTAGGAGATCAATTCCAGAAACTCAAGCGCCTCGCGGCCATGGTTGGCCACATCCACGTGGTAGCCCTTCTTACGCAGAAGCGCGGTCACCACCTTCTGATTCACGTGATTGTCTTCCACCACGAGAATCGTTGGAGCGTGCGCGTCCACCGCTTCCGCCTTCTTCGGCACGGCCACGGGCGCGATCTGTGGCTCCACCGGGTTCTCTGCCAGGCAAACCTGTGAGGGCAGCGTGACGCGGAAGATGCTCCCGGTACCCACCTTGCTTTCCACGGTCACCACGCCGCCATGCATGTCCACCAGTTTCTTCGTGATCGCCAGCCCCAGCCCCGTTCCGCCGTACTTGCGGCTGATGCTGCC
>JAEUQE010000516.1 GCA_016789785.1 Bryobacterales bacterium | reverse complement strand
TTGAACCCCGTCATCTCCGTGGTGAGCCGGTAGTCGCCGGGCAGGAGAAAGTTGGCTTCGTAGTAGCCGGTATCGTTTGACTGTGCCCGCACCGTGTTATTAGTGCCGGTGTTGGTGACCAGGACGATCGCCCCGGTGATCGCGGCGCCCGTTGGATCGAGCACCCTCCCGGCGATCACACCACGAGTCTCCTGAGCCGTAAGCGAAAGAATTGAGATCAGTAATAGCGCGAGCAGACGCATGTCCGGGTTCCCCGGTTCACACTATATCAACCGGTGAGCGCAGCGAATCACCGGTTGGCGACCGGATCAGCAGTGTCCAGCCTCGGGGCGAGAGCTTCCGTGGGCAGCCGAAGACGCATGCCCCGAGTGCAACAGGGCGTTCCGTCGCGAGCAATGCCGCGCGGCGCCAGCCATGATGTGCTCCACGACCGCACCCGCGCCCGCGGATTCCGCGAGGTCTCCGGCGTAACCTGCTACTTCGGGGGCTTGTAGGCGACGCAGTCGATTTCCACCTTCATCACCGGGTTTGCGAACTTCGCTTCCACGGTGGTGCGGGCGGGCTTGGTATCGCCGAAGAACTCCGCGTAGACGACGTTCATCTCGCCGAAGTCGCGGCTCTCGCGCAGGAACACGGAGCACTTCACGACGTCGGACATGGACGCGCCCGCGGCTTCCAGAATGCGCTTCACGTTGTTCAGTGTCACGCGCGTTTCATGCTGAATGTCGCCGTAGGAGAACTCGTTCGTCTCAGGATCGATCGGACCTTGCCCGGAGACGTAAATGAAGTCGCCAGCACGCACGGCAGGGGAATAGGGCCCGCGCGGTTTAGGCGTGCCGGATGGATAGATGCGTTCAATCATAGAGAGTGGAAAAGCACGCCCGCTCCAGCAGGAACCGGGCGTGCACTCGGGCGAAATCGAACTACGGCTTCTTCCGGCGCGGCGCACTCTTGCGCGCAGCCTTGGGAGCGCCACTGGCAACTGCCTTGCGAGGCGCGCGCTTCTTTACCGGCGCTGGCTTCGGAGGCGGCGGATTCGGATCCATCATCGTGGGCTGGCCCTCGACGTAAGGTTGCGGACCGTCGTCTTCTTCCTCCACCTGCTCTGGTTCGGGAGCCGGTGGCAGAGCCGGCGGATAGAACTCGGCTCCAAGGAAAACGGTGGTCCCCTTCTCCTGGTCACGCTCCAACCGCACCACGAAGCTGTCCTGCGCGAACGTGAGGAACTCCGCGAACTCCTGGAATCCGAAAGTCTTCAATTCTAATTGAGGAAACTCCACCTGCATCCAGCTTGCGAGATCTTCCGCGGCCCGGCCATCCTCCAGTTCCAGACGATGATTCTCGAGCAGCTCTCGCAACGTGGGCAATGCGTCCTCGGGCTTCGGCATCGGACCCTGCACGGACCCCTTGCGTTCAATCGTGTAATGCCCGCCATGGCCGCGAGTCTCAATGAGCCCCGCCTTTTTGAGCTTGTCCACAAACTCGGAGAAGCTGTTGGCGCCGTAAGCCTTCTCGCTAAATGCCGGATCCAGTTGCAGCATGGTCGACTTCAACAACCCAAGCTGCGCCTTCACCTCACGCCGCTCCAACACCTGCAGCGCCCTCTCCACCAGAGGCATCGCCTGTGCCAGTTCGAGAGGCGCGGGCCGGTTGCGTGTGAAACGGTCCTCACGCTTCGGTCCTTTGTCGCCCCGATCGCCCCGATCTCCTCGATCGCCCTGCCGATCGCCTTGACGATCACCCTGACGATCACCTGGACGGTCACCCTGCCGATCGGCCTGACGATCACCCTGCCGGTCTCCCCGATCGCCCGGCGCGCGGTCCTGCCGGTC
This sequence comes from Bryobacterales bacterium, assembly GCA_016789785.1. Next base: position 904 of record JAEUQE010000516.1, on the reverse strand, counting down.
GCCCGGCGCACGGTCCTGCCGCTCGCCACGATCGCGTTCCTCGCGCCGCTCAAAAGTAACCACTTTCTCGCCACGCGCATCCAGCAGCGCTTCGTAGCTCACAAACTCGTGGCAGTTCTGCTGCAGAATCGTGCTCGTGAATGCTTTGCCACCCACAATGAAAATGCGCTTGCCGAATTCTCGCAGCTTGTTGACCAGCGGGATAAAGTCGCTGTCGCCGCTGACAATGGCGAACGCGTTCACGTGGGGATGTGTAAATGCCATTTCCAGCGCATCGAGCGCCAGATTGATATCGGCTCCGTTCTTGTCGCCGCGGGGAGATGGGTTGCGTTGCACCATTTGCACCGCGTTCTCCGCCATCTGCCGCGTGGCGAGGTCTTGACGGCTCCAGTTCGCGTAGGCGAACTTCGCAACGATGTCACCGCGTTCCTTCAAGGCGTCCAGCGCAAGCGAGACGTCAAAATCGCGGCGCAGCGTCGACTTCACGCCGATTTCGATATTATCGTAGTCCACGAATACGGCGATGTTCAGTTTTTCCTGCATCCTGTTTTCTCTACTCTGTCTGAACCAGTCCGGACCAGGGCATGTTTCTTCATCAAGCGGGTTGCTGCATTGCCGATCGTATGAACTCGACAATGGTATCCAGAGACGCGCCAGGCTGAAAGATAGCCGCGACACCGTGCTGTTTCTTTAGTTGCTCGGCATCTCCATCGGGAATGATGCCACCAACAACGACCAAGACATCCGACATGCCCTGCTCCCGGAGCAACTGCATCACGCGGGGAACGATGGCGTTGTGTGCTCCGGAGAGAATGCTCAGGCCGATCACCTGCACATCCTCCTGCAAAGCCGCGTTCACGATCATCTCCGGCGTCTGCCGCAACCCGGTATAGATCACTTCCAT
>JAEUQE010000515.1 GCA_016789785.1 Bryobacterales bacterium | reverse complement strand
CCCGGTGACTGGTACGGTCTCAATCCCAACGAAACCACCGTCGCGCGCCTCTTGAAGAGCCGCAACTACGCCACCACGTGCATCGGGAAGTGGCACCTTGGTGACCAGCCCGAGTTCATGCCTACACGCCACGGCTTCGATTCTTACTTCGGCATTCCTTATTCCAACGACATGCGGCCCTCGCCCAAGCCCGGCGGCCGGCAAACGCGGCCCCATCCTCCGCTGCCGCTGGTTCGCAACGAAAAGCTCGTGCGCGAGATCACCGATCAAGGCTTCCTCACCAGTGCTTACACCGAGGAAGCCGTGAAGTTCATCGGTGGCAATCGCAACAAACCGTACTTCCTCTATCTCCCGCATTCGATGGTGCACGCGCCTCTCGCGGCTGGTGAACGATTCCTCAACAAAACGGGCAAAGGCCTCTACGCGGACTCCGTGGCCGAGATCGACTGGAGCGTCGGCGAGATTCTCTCCGCCGTCGAGAAGAGCGGCCAGGCGGAGAACACGCTGGTCATCTTTCTCTCCGATAACGGCGGCACTCCCCGGGCGGTCAACACTCCGCTGCGAGGCAACAAAGGCAGCGTGTGGGAAGGCGGCATGCGGGTTCCCGCGCTCGCCTGGCAACCCGGAACGGTGGCAGCCAACCGTAGCACGGATCAAATCGCGAGCAACATGGACATCCTGCCGACATTCGCCGCGCTGGCGGGTGCATCGCTGCCTCCCCGCACGATTGATGGACACAATCTCGACCCGCTGCTCCGCAACGCGCCCGGCGCAAGATCTGGCTACAGTGCGTTCTTCTACTACCACACTTACAATCTGAGGGCCGTGCGTGCCGCGGATTGGAAGCTCCACACCTCAGGCGAACTCTACAACTTGAAGGACGACGCCGGCGAGTCGCGCGATGTCGCCGCGGCAAACGCCAACGTCGTGGCGGACTTGAAACGCAGGCTCGACACCATGCGTGCTGACCTCGGCGATGGGGAAGAGCCCGGTCCCGGTTGCCGGCCCGTTGGGAAGGCGAAAGGCCCTTTGCGATTCTGGATCCCCCGGCCTCCGTCCTCCGGCCACGAGCCCCATGCGCCCGTCCACGAGGTCCGCGGCGCTCCCTACTCCTGAGCGCGCCGAGGATCAATCTCGAAAAGCGAGCGTCCGTTCACCTTCCGGATCCCGATTCCGTTTGACCGATGGATGAATCATACTGGAGAGTATGAAAGTCGGTGAGCGTGGGCAGGTGACGATTCCGAAGGAAATCCGCGAGCGATTCGGTCTCGGACCGGAGACAGAGGTCGAGTTCCGAGTAATCGGAGGCTCCATCGTTCTCAAGAAAGCGCCCAGGAAGCTGAACCTCTCCGATTGGAAAGGCCGCTGCGGCGACACCTTTGCGAAGCTGGGTTACTCCTCGGTGGATAAGTTCATTGACGATGTCCGCGGACGATGATCACTGCCATCGACACGAATATCCTGCTGGATGTCCTCGTGCCAAACGAGGATTTCTACGAAGCATCAGCCCGTGCGCTGGAGGATGCGGCAGGCAAGGGCTCACTTGTGATCAGTGATATTGTGTACGCGGAACTGTGCATCCATTTCGAAACTCAACGCGCTTGCGATGAATTTCTTCGCAGCAATGAGATCCGGGTGCAGGCTTTGTCGCGCGAAGCGCACTTCCTCGCGAGCCGTGCGTGGCGGACGTACCGGCAACAAGGGGGAAAGCGCACACGAATCCTCGCCGACTTCCTGATCGGAGCACATGCTCGGGACCAGGCCGCACGGCTGCTTTCGCGAGATCGGGGCTTCTATCGCAAATTGTTTCCATCGCTCGATCTTCATGATCCGAGTGACATGAACATGGTAGATTGAGGATCCGGAAGCCATTCGTTCTCGCTGGTGGGTGCCTTCCAAACCTCTGTTCACCTTCCCCTCATTGGCCTGATCGCGCCGAATTGCGGAACCTCCGCGGACTCCCTTGCGTATGTTGTCATGACAGGTGCTTACGGCGCGATGAACGTCTCCTCTCTGCAATCGCTTACCGGACTGCTCGGCATTGCCTTCGCATCCGGCGTGAATCTCTATGCAGCGGTGTTGGTGGTGGGCCTCGGCATTCGCTACCAACTGCTGCAAGGCCTCCCATCGGAGCTTTCGCCACTCGCCCATCCAGCCGTGTTGATCACGGCAGGCGTGCTGTACTGTCTCGAGTTCTTCGCGGACAAGATCCCTGTGGTCAGCGCCGCCTGGGATACGATCCATACATTCATCCGTCCGGTTGGCGCCGTTGGGATGGCGATGCTCGCATCCTCGCAACTCGGCGGTGTGGAGCAGACCATGATCGGCTTGCTCGGCGGCACGGTCGCGTTGACGTCGCATGCCACGAAGATGGGTGTCCGGCTGCTCTCGCATGGTGAGCCTGTCACCCACGCCGGGCTCAGCGTCGCCGAAGACGTGTTCGCGATCTCGCTGGTCGCGCTTGCCGCGCAGTATCCCTACATCGCGCTTGGCGTCACCGTGGTGCTGCTGATCGGCGCCGTCATCGTGCTGACGCTCGCATGGAAGGCCCTCTTCGCGGTGGTTCGTGGCGTTCGCAATCGAGTGCGTGTGTGGCTCGGCGCGCCGGCGGATGCCGTTGGAGTGTCGTCCCCGCTTCGCTAAGCGCGCTGCGTGAAGCAGCGTGCGCTACTCACGCGAACCTCGGTGCCGGCGGGATCGCATTGGCGCGCCAACGCCGCCGCCCTGACAGTCCGCGCTATGTTA
>JAEUQE010000514.1 GCA_016789785.1 Bryobacterales bacterium | reverse complement strand
TCGTGATTGCATGATTAAATCCCTTGGACCTGGATGGCGAGCGCGCGGCTGCGCGGACCGTCGAACTCGGCAAACACGATGCTTTGCCAGGTACCCAGCAGCACGGAGGCGTTGCGGACTTGAAGACAAAGTGTCTGCCCCATCAGCATTCCGCGCATGTGAGAATCTGCATTCCGGCGTTCGCAATCAGAGTAGAGCGGATCGTTGTGGCGATAGTACTCGTTGCGGTCCACCATTTTCTCGAGAAACTCGCGCACATCATGAACGAGCGCATCCTGCCACTCGTTGATGAAGACGGCCGTCGTGGTGTGCAGCGTCTGCAGATGCACCAGGCCGTCCTTCACTCCGCTCTTACGGACGATGTCGTTGATCCGGTCCGTAATGTTGGTGAGTTGCGTCCGGTCATTCGAGATCCAGTCGATCACACGGCTGTAGACCTTATAGCTGGAAGGCAGCGGAGTTCCCGCATCCAGGATCGTCTCGACTGACTCTTGAGTAGTGTTCACAGGACTCATTGTCCCCCTCTTAGATTTTGTTGATACACGAAACCGCCGTTTCGATCCAACTTAATTGAGGACTACATCAGATTATAGCAGCCACCAGGGCGGCTACCCCGGAAAAGTGCACAAGTCGCAGGTGGGCTCCGGCATGGGCCGCAGGTTTCCGCTTGCCGCCGAAAGGGTCCCGTTCATTGCCGGATCTCACCCCGCCTGCGGAAATTGTTTCGGATTCGCACGGCAGGAGGTGGGACCCTGAAGCTATGCGACCTGTCTTGCTTGCTGCCTGCCTGGCCTTTGTTGGCCTGGCTTCCTGGGGTCAGGAAAGAGGTTCCATCACAGGAAAGGTGGTTCTCGACGCGACGGGAGATCCCGTTCGACACGCTGTGATTCTCGTGATCCCGCTTGGCCGGAGCGCGCAGACCGACGCCGAGGGCATCTACCGGCTGGAGAATGTTCCTGGCGGCAAGTACGAACTGATTGCCCATCTCCACACCCTGAGCGATGAACGCCGCACCATTGAAGTGTCCGCGGGATCGGCCACAACCGCCGACTTCCGCCTGCGTCTCGCTCCGGTGCGCGAACAACTGACGGTGACGGCGTCTGGGCGTGAAGAGACTACGCTCGAAACCTATCTTTCGACGACGTCCATCGACACCATCGACCTCACTCAGCAGACTGCCACGTCGCTCGGGGAAGTGATCGAGAACCAAGCCGGCGTCGCCAAGCGCAGCTTTGGTCCCGGCACGTCGCGCCCGGTGATCCGCGGCTTCGATGGCGACCGCGTGCTGATCATGCAGGACGGTGTGCGCACGGGCACCCTCTCGTCGCAGTCTGGCGATCATGGCGAGCCCGTGGATCCCAACTCGATTGAACGCGTGGAAGTGGTGCGCGGCCCGTCGACACTGCTGTATGAGGGCAGTGCGATCGGCGGGGTGGTGAACGTCATCAGTGGCCACCATCAGATCCACAAGGAACCGCACGATGGGCTGCGTGGGTTTGTTACTGGCCTGGGGGGCACGAACAACAACCGCCGGGGATCGAGCGGCGGCTTCGAGTACGGCATCAAGAACTGGATGCTGTTCGGCAATGGCGGCACCGTGTACATGGATGACTACAAGACCCCGCTCGGCACGGTGCAGAACTCCTTCAGCAACATCAAGGACGCCAGCTTCGGCATCGGCCGCTACGCTGAAAAGTCGTTCTTCAATTTCTCGTATTCGGTGCAGGACGGCCGTTACGGCATTCCTTTCGAAGAGGAGCACCACGACGAGGACGAGAAGAAAGCGCAATCAAGAAGTGCGGAGGAAGAGGGCCATCATCACGAGAACATCTCGCTGCCATTCCGCCGCCAGAATGTCCGCTTCAACGGTGGATTCAAGAACCTCGGCACCGCGATCGACCAGTTCCAGATGAGCCTGAACTACAGCGACTGGAAGCATCGCGAAATGGAAGGCGACGAGGTCGCGAATCGCTTCTTCAACAAGCAGTTCATTTACCGGGGAGTGTTTGATCAGCAGCGGCGCGGGCCACTCTCGGGCACGTTCGGTTTCTGGGGCCTCACCCGCGACTACAAAGCGCAGGGCGAAGAGGCGATCACGCCACCGGTGGATCAGAATGCGTTCGCGGTGTTTGGCGTGGAGCAGTTGCAGTTCGAAAAGTTCCGCGTCCAGTTTGGAGCACGAGTGGAACATAGCCGCTACAACCCGGCACAGGGCCTCAAGCGGAGCTTCACGGGGGTTGCCGGATCGGCGGGCGTCAACGTTCCGCTTTGGCAGGGTGGCGCGTTTATCGGCAGTTTCGCGAGTTCGTTCCGCGCGCCGGCTCTGGAAGAACTCTATTCATTCGGTCCGCACGCCGGCAATCTGACCTTCGAGGTCGGCGATGTGAATCTCCGGCGCGAACGCGGCAATGGCGTCGACCTGTCGCTACGCCACAGTGCTTCGCGCGTGCGAGGCGAGTTGAATTTCTTCTACTACCGCATGAGCAACTTCGTGTTCCTCGCGCCCACCGGTGAGATCGACGATGGCTTCCCGGTCGCCGACTATCGCCAGGGCCGCTCGCGTTACCGCGGCACGGAAGCGCGGCTCAGTGCGGGACTGCATCAGAATCTGTGGCTGCATCTCGGCATGGATGCGGTGAACGCGGAACTGCGGGATCCCGTGCGTCCGCTGCCGCGGATTCCTCCCGTTCGTGGACGGGTTGGTCTGGAAGGCCGCTGGCGGAGTCTCAGTGTGATTCCCGAAGTGATCATCGC
>JAEUQE010000513.1 GCA_016789785.1 Bryobacterales bacterium | reverse complement strand
TTGCCGGTGGTATTGGTCACGTGCGTCACGACGATCACGCGAGTGCGCGGCGTGATCTTACTGGCGATGGAATCAATCAGTTGCTGGCGGCTTGCGGCGGGAATCGGGACAGCGGCTTCCTTCACCACCAGACGGCTGCGTCTGGCACGCACCTTCCACGAGTGATTGCTCGAGGGATGGTTGTGTGAGGTGATGAGAATCTCGTCGCCTTCCTTGAGGTCGAGCCCCTGGACGATCACGTTCGCGCCTTCACTCGTGTTGCGCACGATGGCGATCTCCATCGGATCGGCGCCGAGCATGCTAGCCAGCTTGCCGCGCAGGCTCTCCTGAAGCTCGTCGTATTTCTGGCGATTCTGGAACGACGGGTCGGCATGGAAGTCGCGCAGATATTCGAGATGCCGGTCCATCACCGGCCGCGACGCGGGACACACGTTGGCGGCGTTCAGATAAGTGAGCCCGCCGGCAAGCGGGAACTGCCGCTTGACCATCCGCCAGTAGTCTTCATTCGACGCGGGCGGAGCCGCGGCAAGTTTGTTCTGAAAGGCAAGCCAGCTCGCGGGCAAACTGCCCGTGAGGGAGCGCAAGAAGAAGCGGCGGTCGTGCGACATGATTTTCCCCTCTCTCCAGTCCCAGCCGCGGAGGCTTCCGCGGAAATTCGATCTATACCGGCAGCAGGATGCCGCCGTCCACGCGCAGAATCGATCCGGTCATATACGAGGCGCGGCCCGATGCGACAAACGCCACCGCTTCCGCGATTTCTTCAGGCCGTCCAAGCCGGCCCATGGGGAGCATCCTGGCTCCTTCCTCCAATTGCTCCTCGGTGTAGAGAATGTGCTCGCCGGGAGTGTCGATCCATCCGGGCTCGATGACATTCACGCGGATGCGATGTTTCACCAGTTCGCCGGCCCAGGTCAGCGCCATGTGGTTCACGGCAGCCTTTGCCCCATTGTATGCGGTGGAGAGCGCGGACGGGCGCTCGGCCTGCACGGAACTGATCACGATGATGGAGCCGCCTTCGCCACTCTTCACCATCGCGCGAGCCGCAAGTTGCGAGCAGTGGAACGTGCCCCATTGAATCACGTCCCAGGTCTTCGCCACGTCGGCGACCTCGAGATCGAGCATGGGCTTCCGCACCGTTGCCGCTGCGTTGTTTACCAGGATGTCCACGCGCCCAAGTTCGGCGAGCGTCCGCGAGAACATCGCTTCCACCTGATCGCGCTTGCCTACATCGGTGCGTATGTACTGTGCGCGCGGCGTCTCCTGGGATGGCGGTGAGACATCGGCAATGATCACCGACGCGCCCTCCCGCGCGAGCTTGCTCACAATCGCGGCGCCGATCCCGCGCGAACCGCCCGTGACGATTGCGACCTTCCCTTCGAATTCCAAAGCCATGTCAGGCTGCCTCCGCTTCTCTTGACGGCATGAGCCGCCCATCGCGATACACACGCACGATCCCGGTTGGGCTGGTGCGAGGCGCTTCATAGGTGGCGCGGCCCGCAATCGACGCGAGGTCGAAAATCGTGATGTCCGCCTGCTTGCCTGCCGCGATCATACCCCGGTCGCTGATCTTCAGCCGTGCTGCCGGCTTGGCGGTGATCTTATGAATCGCTGTTTCGAGCGGGATCCACTTGCGCTCGCGGCACACCTCGCCGATCAGGAACGGGAACGTGCCATAGAGTCTCGGATGCGGCCTGCCCTTCACATGAAAGCCGTCACTGATCACCGAGCCAAGTGGATGCTGCATCAGGATGCGGAGATTGTCCTCGCTTTGATTGAACGAGAGCATATTCACGCGGCCTTGCTCTTCGATGATCAGATCCACCAGTGCTTCGATGGGCGGCTTGGAGCGCATCTCCGCAATCTGATCCAACTGGCAGCCGACCACAACTTCGTTGGCTGTGCTGGCGACGGCGACGATGTAGATGTCGCAGGTGCGCTGCGCCAGACTCGCCAGTGACTCGTCTTCGATGCGCTTGCGTTGCGCCGGATCGCGAAGTCTCGCAAGCATCGCGGGCGCGCCGGCGTCGAGCGCCCATTGCGGAAGCAGTTGCGTCGCGACGGTACTGCCGGCGACATACGGATAGGAGTCGTACTCCACATCAATGCCCTCCGCCCGGGCTTTCTCGATCTTCTCAATCGCCTGCGGTTGGAGAGGCCAATTCTTTTGACCCACGGTCTGCATGTGCGAAAGCTGCAAGCGGCATCCGCTGGCTCGCGCGAGGTCGAGTTGCTCGTCGATGGAAGTGAGCAGATCAAAGGAGTAACTGCGCATGTGCGTCGCGTAGAGACGATCGCGCCGCGCCACCACTTTGCACAACGCGACCAGTTCTTCGCGCGGGGCACTGGAACCGGGTGCGTACATCAGACCTGTGGAGAAGCCCGCCGCACCATCGGCCAGAGCTTCATCCAGGCTGCTCTGCATCGCGTCCATCTCTTTGGCTGACGGCGGCGTCTGATTCATGCCCATATGCGCGATGCGCAGACTGCCATGTCCCACCAGAGAAGCAACGCCCATCAGCGCGGAATGCTCTTCCACGTCCCGCAAATAGTGTTTCGCTTGCGGCCATCCCCAGGAGTCGCCGCCGCAGAAGATGCCGTTGGCGAATTCACGCAGCAGGGGAAGGTGATCGCCACATGGATACGCCGAGAATCCGCAGTTGCCGACCACTTCGGTGGTCACGCCCTGATCGGCCTTCGCCCGGTCGCCGGTGAGCACCTGCAAATCGGAATGGCTGTGCAGATCAATGAATCCGGG
>JAEUQE010000512.1 GCA_016789785.1 Bryobacterales bacterium | reverse complement strand
GCGATGATCACTTCGGGAATCACACTGAGACTCCGCCAGCGGCCTTCCAGACCAACCCGTCCACGAACGGGAGGAATGCGAGGCAGAGGACGCACCGGATCCCGCAGTTCTGCGTTCACCGCATCCATTCCGAGATGCAGCCACAGATTCTGATGCAGTCCCGCACTGAGCCGCGCTTCCGTACCACGGTAACGCGAGCGGCCCTGGCGATAGTCAGCGACGGGGAAACCATCGTCGATCTCACCGGTGGGCGCGAGGAACACGAAGTTGCTCATGCGGTAGTAGAAGAAATTCAGTTCGCCTCGCACCCGCGAAGCACTGTGCCGCAGCGAGAGATCGATGCCATTGCCGCGTTCGCGCCGGAGATTCACATCGCCGACCTCGAAGGTCAGGTTGCCGGCATGCGGGCCGAATGAGTAGAGTTCTTCCAGAGCCGGCGCGCGGAACGAACTCGCGAAACTGCCGATAAACGCACCGCCTTGCCACAGCGGGACGTTGACGCCGGCCGATCCGGCAACCCCCGTGAAACTCCGCTTGAGGCCCTGTGCCGGGTTGTAGCGGCTATGCTCCACGCGCGCTCCGAACTGCAGCCGGAACTTTTCAAACTGCAACTGCTCCACGCCAAACACCGCGAACGCGTTCTGATCCACCGGCGGCGTGATCGCTTCCTCCCCTTGCGCCTTGTAGTCGCGTGTCAGTCCCCAGAATCCGAATGTCCCCGAGAGTGGCCCGCGCCGCTGCTGATCAAACACGCCCCGGTAAATGAACTGCTTGTTGAAAAAACGATTCGCGACCTCGTCACCTTCCTGCTCACGATGCTTCCAGTCGCTGTAGTTGAGGCTCATCTGAAACTGGTCGACCGCGGTGCCTAGGTTCTTGAAGCCCCCGTTGAAGCGGACATTCTGGCGCCGGAATGGCAGCGAGATGTTCTCGTGATGATGACCCTCTTCCTCCGCACCTCTTGCTGTTGCTTTCTTCTCGTCCTCGTCGTCGTGCTCCTCTTCGAAAGGAATGCCGTAACGGCCGTCCTGCACCGAATACGAAAAATTGAAGAACGACTTTTCAGAGTAGTGGCCGATTCCGAAGCTTGCGTCCTTGATGTTGCTGAACGAGTTCTGCACCGTGCCGAGCGGGGTCTTGTAGTCATCCATGTACACGGTGCCGCCGTTGCCGAACAGCATCCAGTTCTTGATGCCGTACTCGAAGCCGCCGCTCGTGCCGCGCCGGTTGTTATTTGTGCCTCCAAGGCCCGTCACAAACCCGCGCAGTCCGTTGTGCGGTTCTTTATGGATCTGGTGGTGGCCGCTGATCACGTTCACCACCCCTCCGATCGCGCTTCCCTCATAGAGTAATGTCGAAGGACCGCGCACCACTTCCACCCGCTCAATCGAGTTCGGATCCACAGGCTCGCCGTGATCGCCGGACTGGGACGAGAGCGTTCCCGTACGCACACCGTCCTGCATGATCAATACGCGGTCTCCATCGAAGCCGCGGATCACCGGGCGCGACGTGCCAGGACCAAAGCTGCGCTTGGCGACGCCTGCCTGATTCTCGATCACTTCGCCGAGCGACGTCGCCGTCTGCTGAGTCAGGTCGATCGTATCGATTGACGTCGTTGAAAGATAGGTCTCCAGCGTGGTCTCTTCTCGCCCGGACGCCGTCACCGTCAGTTGTTCGCGCACTGGAGCCAGGCGCAGTCGGAAGTCGGCCGTTGTCGATGACCCTGCGGATACTTCCACCGTGCGGCGTTCATCACTCAGGGTGTGTAGATGCGCAACCAGTTCGTACTTGCCGCCAGGAACGTTCTCCACCCGGTAGACGCCCTCGGTATCCGTCTGGGCGCTCCGCCCAAGCGGGATCACGAGAATCACGGCGTTTCGGACAGGATCGCCGGTCGCGTCGAGCACCACTTTCCCCGTGATGGAACCTCTTTCCTGACCCCAGGAAGCCAAGCCAGTGAGGGCAAGGCACGCAGCAAGCAAGACAGGTCGCATAGCTCTCAGCGTCTCACCTCCTGCCGTCGGAATCCGAAACAATTTCCGCAGCCGGGACGGATTCCGGCAATGAGCGGGACTCTTTCGGCGGCAAACGGAAAACCACACGCCTGCCGAAGATCGGCCTGGGACTTGTACATTTTTTCGCGGGGAACCGTCCGGGTGGCTGCTATAATCTTTTGTAGTCCTCAATTAAGTTGGATCGAAACGGCGGTTTCGTGTATCAACAGAAGCTAAGAGGGGGACAATGAGTCCTGTGAACACTACTCAAGAGTCAGTCGAGACGATCCTGGATGCGGGAAATCCGCAGCCTTCCAGCTACAAGGTCTACAACCGTGTGATCGACTGGATCTCGAATGACCGGACGCAACTCACCAACATTACGGACCGCATCAACGACATCGTCCGTAAGAGCGGTGTGAAGGACGGCTTGGTTCATCTGCAGACGCTCCACACCACCACAGCCGTCTTCATCAACGAGTGGCAGGATGCGCTCGTTCATGATGTGCGCGAGTTTCTCGAAAAGATGGTGGACCGCAACGAGTACTATCGCCACAACGATCCGCTCTACTCCGACTGTGAACGCCGCAACGCGGACTCCCACATGCGCGGAATGCTGATGGGGCAGACCCTTTGCCTGCAAGTGCGGAACGCCTCCGTGCTGCTGGGTACCTGGCAGAGCATTGTGTTTGCCGAGTTCGACGGTCCGCGCAGCCGCGCGCTCGCCATCCAGGTCCAAGGGATTTAATCATGCAATCACGA
>JAEUQE010000511.1 GCA_016789785.1 Bryobacterales bacterium | reverse complement strand
CCCGGATTCATTGATCTGCACAGCCATTCCGATTTGCAGGTGCTCACCGGCGACCGGGCGAAGGCCGATCAGGGCGTTACCACCGAAGTGGTCGGCAACTGCGGATTCTCGGCGTATCCGTGTGGCGATCACCTGCCCCTGCTGCGTGAATTCGCCAACGGCATCTTCTGTGGCGGCGACTCCTGGGGATGGCCGCAAGCGAAACACTATCTGCGCGACGTCGAACAGCATTCCACGCTGATGGGCGTTGCTTCGCTGGTGGGACATGGCAGTCTGCGCATCGCGCACATGGGAATGAATCAGGCGCCGCCTTCAGCCAAAGAGATGGACGCGATGCAGGGCAGCCTGGATGAGGCTCTCGCCGATGGTGCGGCGGGCTTCTCCACGGGTTTGATGTACGCACCCGGTTCCAGTGCACCGCGCGAAGAACTGGTCGCGTTGTGCAAAGTGGTGGCGCGGCGCGATCGTCTCTACGCGACGCACATGCGCAGCTACTCCTTCGATCTGCTCACTTCCATCGACGAGCAACTCGACCTCGCGCGCGCCAGCGGATGCCGCTTGCAGCTTTCCCACATGCAGACCGTGGGTCAGAAGAACTGGCATCTCCAACCGCAGGCCATTGAGAAGATCGAGAAAGCCCGCGCGGAGGGCATTGATGTGGAGTACGACTCCTATCCGTATGTCGCCGGCAGTACCGTCGCTACGCAACTGCTTCCGCAGTGGGCGCTCGACGGCGGCGTCCCGGGGATGCTGGCGAGACTTCGCGATCCGGCGCAACGCAGGCGCATCGAAGACGAGTCACTCGCAAGCCTTGCACAGCGCACCTGCGACATCTACATCGTCGCCGTTGCCAGCACAGCCAACGAAGTCGTGGTCGGCTGCCACCTGGATCAGATTGCGGAGATGCGCGCCAAACCGCCCATCGAAGCACTGGTGGATCTGATCATCGAAGAGCAAGGCCGCGTGAATATGCTCTCGTTCAATCAAAGCGAGGACAATCTCCGCATTTTGATGCAGCATCCACTCGGGTCGGTGATCAGCGATGGCTTTCATGTGAAGGGCAGACCACATCCGAGACTCTATGGCACGTTCCCGTTCCTGATCGGCGAGGTCTGCCGCGAGCGCAAGTGGATCCCGCTCGAAACGGCGATTCACAAGATCACCGCCAAGCCGGCAGCACGGCTGAAGATCACTGACCGGGGTATGATCGCGGCAGGCAAACGCGCCGACATCACGGTTTTCGACCTCGCGTCGATTGCGGGCCGCGCCACCTATGAGGCGCCTCGCACCAGCCCGACCGGGATCGTGCGAGTGTATCGCGATGGGCGGCTCATGCCATCAAGAGAAGCGGAGGCAGCCTGACATGGCTTTGGAATTCGAAGGGAAGGTCGCGATTGTCACGGGCGGTTCGCGTGGCATCGGCGCCGCGATTGTGAGCAAGCTCGCACACGAGGGAGCCTCGGTGATCATTGCCGATATCTCACCGCCATCCAAGGAGACGCCCCGCGCACAATACATTCGCACCGATGTGGGCAAGCGCGATCAGGTGGAAGCGATGTTCGAGCGGACGCTCGCCGAACTTGGGCGGGTGGACATCCTGGTGAACAACGCAGCGGCAACGGTGCGGAAGCCGATGCTCGATCTCGAGGTCGCCGACGTGGCGAAGACATGGGATGTGATTCAGTGGGGCACGTTCCACTGCTCGCAGCTTGCGGCTCGCGCGATGGTGAAGAGTGGCGAAGGCGGCTCCATCATTGTGATCAGTTCCGTACAGGCCGAGCGCCCGTCCGCGCTCTCCACCGCATACAATGGGGCAAAGGCCGCCGTGAACCACATGGCGCTAACCTGGGCCGGCGAACTGGTGAAGCATCGCATCCGCGTGAATGTCATCGAGCCCGGATGGATCGACACTCCCGGCGAGCACATTCTCTACACCGAGGAGCAATTGCAGGAAGGAGCCAGGATGCTCCCCATGGGCCGGCTTGGACGGCCTGAAGAGATCGCGGAAGCGGTGGCGTTTGTCGCATCGGGCCGCGCCTCGTACATGACCGGATCGATTCTGCGCGTGGACGGCGGCATCCTGCTGCCGGTATAGATCGAATTTCCGCGGAGGCGCCTCCGCGGCTGGGACTGGAGAGAGGGGAACATCATGTCGCACGACCGCCGCTTCTTCTTGCGCTCCCTCACGGGCAGTTTGCCCGCGAGCTGGCTCGCCTTTCAAAACAAACTTGCCGCGGCTCCGCCCGCGTCGAATGAAGACTATTGGCGAATGGTCAAGCGGCAGTTCCCGCTTGCCGGCGGGCTCACGTATCTGAACGCCGCCAACGTGTGTCCCGCGTCGCGGCCGGTGATGGACCGGCATCTCGAGTATCTGCGCGACTTCCATGCCGACCCGTCGTTCCAGAATCGCGAGAAGTACGACGAGCTTCAGGAAAGCCTGCGCGCCAAGCTGGCTCGCATGCTTGGCGCCGAAGCGATGGAGATCGCGATCGTGCGCAACACGAGCGAAGGCGCGAACGTGATCGTACAAGGCCTCGACCTCAAGGAAGGCGACGAGATTCTCATCACCTCGCACAACCATCCCTCGAGCAATCACTCGTGGAAGGTGCGTGCCAAACGCAGCCGTCTGGTGGTGAAGGAAGCCGATGTGCCGATTCCCGCCGCAAGCCGCCAGCAACTCATTGATTCCATCGCCAGTAAGATCACGCCGCGCACTCGCGTGATCGTCGTGACGCACGTGACCAATACCACCGGCAA
>JAEUQE010000510.1 GCA_016789785.1 Bryobacterales bacterium | reverse complement strand
AAGAATTAGATGAAGACGCTACTGCTCGCCGCCACGATTACGCTTCCGCTGCTGGCGCAGGTGAAACACGAAGACATTGTGAAGGGGCCCGGTAACGACTGGCTCACCTACGCCGGCGATTTTCAAGGCAAGCGCCATAGCCCGCTGACACAGATCACCGCCGCGAACGCCGGATCGATTGTGCCGAAGTGGGTGTATCACATGCCCAAGGCCAACGGTCTGCGCACGAATCCGATCGTGCATCAGGGCGTGATGTATGTGACGAACTCGAATGAGGTGCGCGCTCTTGATGCACGCACGGGGCGCCTCATCTGGGCCTACAAAGATGCTCGGGCGAAGAAGGAGGCAGTGAATCGCGGTGCGGCGATTCTCGGCGACAAGATCTTTTTCGTGACCGCGGATGTGTTTCTCGTTGCGCTGGACCGGCGCAATGGGTCGGTGTTGTGGCAAAAACAGTACGGCCGTATTGAAGACGGGGTGTATGCCTCGCTGGCGCCGATGGCCGTGAAGGACAAAGTGCTGGTTGGCGTGTCGGGCGGCGATAGCGGCATGCGCGGGTATGTGGCCGCATTCAAGGCCGACACGGGCGAGGAGGCGTGGCGTCTCTACACAGTGCCCGCGAAAGGGGAGCCTGGATCGGAGTCCTGGGGTGGCTATGTCGAGTATGGCGGCGCGGGAACCTGGCTGAGTGGAACTTACGATCCTGAGTTGAACTTACTGTATTGGACCACTGGGAATCCATGGCCTGATTTCTACGGCGGTGAACGCAAGGGCGACAATCTGTATTCGTGCTCTTTGCTGGCGATTGATCTCGATACGGGCAAGATGAAGTGGTATTTCCAGTTCACTCCGCACGATACGCACGATTGGGATGCACAGGCGTGGCCCGTGCTGGTGGATCTGCCGTTCAAGGGGAAGCCCCGCAAGCTGGTGTTGCATGCGAACCGCAATGGATTCCTGTATGTGCTGGATCGAGTAACTGGCGAGTATCTCCAGGCGACGAAGATCATCGATAAGTTGGATTGGGCGACGGGAATTGACGCGAAAGGACGGCCGGTTCTGGTGCCGGGTAAGGATCCTACTCCGAACGGGAATCGCGTGTGCCCGGGCGTGCGTGGCGCCACGAATTGGATGTCGCCTTCGTTCAATCCGGCGACGGGTCTGCTGTATGTGGTGGCACTGGAACAATGCGACGTGTTCACCAGTTCCGCCAAGGAGCCCGAGCCGAAGAAGAACTTCGCCGGCGGCGGAGCGAGTCCGAAGCCCACCGATCTGGGCCAGTTCTTTGTGCGGGCCTTCGACCCAACCACGGGTAAGCGGGTCTGGGAGTATCCGATGACCGGTCCCGCGGAATCGTGGGCGGGCACGGTGTCCACCGCGGGCGGCGTCGTCTTTTTCGGTGACGACGATGGGCATCTGGTGGGTGTGGACGCGAAGACCGGGAAGCACCTGTGGCACTTCCAAACCGGCGAAGGACTTACTGCATCGCCAATCACTTATGCGGTGGACGGCAAACAATATGTGGCCATTGCATCGGCCACAGCGATCTTTTCGTTTGGATTGTTTGAGCCACTTACAAGCGTACCGCTGCCTTCCCCGAAATCGTCGCAGTAGCGGAGTGGTGTTCCAGCAGGGAGCCGAGGTGGCAAAGATTTTTGTTGACAACAAATTCAAACGAACGTATGATCAGTACAGTCGATCGTTTGAATCTTTCGTTTGTATGCAACCAGCCGCCGCACACGCCCCAGCCACCAAGGACCGCATCCTGGATGCCGCCGAGAAGTTCTTTGCCGTCCACGGTTTCGACGCGACCTCCATCCGCATGATCGCCACCGCCGCCAATGTGAATCTGGCCGCGATCAACTATCACTTTCAGTCGAAGGAAGCTCTTCTTCAGGCCGTTTACTCACGCCGCGTTGCGCCGATCAACGAGCGCCGGCTCGAACTTCTGCGCCAGTACATCGGCACGCTTGGCGACTGGCCGCTTGAGCCCGAGCCCATTCTGGAGGCGTTTTCTCAGCCTGTTCTCGAAGTCATTCATCAGGCGCCGCACATTCCGATGTTGATGGTCCGAATGATCTACTTCCAGGATCGTGAGACGTTCCGCCAGATCTTCGAATCGCTGTTCCGGTCCGTGGGGGTGGAGTTTCTGAAGGCGCTCGGGCGCGCACTCCCGCACCTCACGGAGGCGCAACTGTTTCTTCGCATGCAGTTCTTCTTTGGATCGTTTGTTCAAATGATGGCGGCGCGCGACGCGATGGCATCGATCAACAACTTCGGCGCAATCGATCAGAACCAGATGGTGCGCCAACTCATTCACTACACGTCCGCGGGCCTGCGGGCGCCAGCCGTGGAGATCCCCCGATGACGAATCACCGTCTGCGTAGCGGCTCTCAACTTCTTATGCTGATGTCCGTCACGATTGCGGCATGTGCGCAGGATGCGGTTCCGCTCACTCTTCGCAAAGCCGTCGAGATCGCGACGGCGCCCGAAGGCAACACCCGTGTCGAACTTGCTCGCGAGGCGATTGCGCAGGCCGACGCGCGCCGGCTACAGGCCCGCGCCGCACTGCTTCCGAATCTCGACGGCACCATCGGCTATCAGGACGCCACTCGCAATCTGCGGGCGTTCGGCATTCAGTTTCCTTCCATTCCAGGCTTTGCATTTTCGTCCTTCGCGGGACCGTTTGGCATCTTCGATGCGCGCTCGGCCGTCACCCAAAGCGTGTTCGATCTCGCCTCCATCCGCCGTTATCAGACTGCGAAATC
>JAEUQE010000050.1 GCA_016789785.1 Bryobacterales bacterium | reverse complement strand
CGCACCCCGTGGGGGACACCCGCAGGCGCAGCGAGGCACTGGCCCGCGCGCAGCCGATGCTCGGCGTCGCCGAGCGTGAAGAGCCCATTTCCCTCCAAGACGACGTAGACCTTGTCTGCGCCGGCGTGGGCGTGGCGCTATCGAACGCGCGCACCTCGAAAGTGAACGATCCAGTGGATGTCGGCGTACCGCTGAGCGTGCAACTGGTGCCGCTCGTGCCCAGCGTGATCGAAGGGGGCAGAGTGCCCGACGCCACCTGACATGCCGTCAGGTTTCCCGATCCCCCCGTGGTGAGCAGCGTCTGGTTATAGACTGAGCCGACCATCGCCGTCGGGCGCGGCGAATTCGTCGTGATTGTGAATTGTGCAAATACCGGCGTGGCCATCGCTCCCAAGAGCCATGGCAGGATCTGTATAAGAAGCCTCATGTTGGATTACGTCTCTACCTCGGAGGACCAAAGGTCGAGCCACCCGCGGAGATCGACGTTCCGCTCGGCTGGCTGGGATTCGACTTACCGCTACGGGTGACGCCCAGAGCCACCGCGGCCCCGGCTCCACCCAGCACTGCAACTATAATCGCCGCCTTCTTTCCGCCTCCGCCTGATACCTGCGGAGCCGCGTTGGTTTGCTTGATCACAGCACGTGCCGTCTGTCCCTGAAAAGACGCCACCACTCGAATCTCGAACTCACCCACTACATTGTTGGGCTTCATTCCCCGTCCGATCGCCACACCGTCTGCTCCGGTCGTGATCGTCGTGGAAAACCCTTGGGGGAACATCGCGCTTGGACCCAACTCCGGCAGGATGAAAGTCACCGCCACGCCAGCCATCGGCCGGTCGCTCGCATCGGTCACCACCACCACCGGCTCCTTCGCGCGCATCACCTTGATGTTGTTGAGCGCTCCATCGCCTTCTTTGACGGTCAGCTTGATGCCGGGGGTAGCACCTGGAATCCCGCCCTGCGCCATCAGCAACTGCCACGGCAACAACAGTACCAAAGTAATGCCTGCTACTAGTGTCCGAAACGGCTTCAAACGGATCAATTCGCACATCCTTGGTTGACCTCCTGGGCGTCGCCTCCGACAGCCGGTTGGATCCGTACAAGGGCAAGTACGGGTGTTGCCGTGATTATACCGCAACGGCTTCCACCGCAACCGGCCCAATCCGCAAGAGCCCCAACAAATCGAGGGATTTGTGTTACTTTCGTACAAGAGCGAAGAGCATTGACGATGATGCCAGCACAAAGCGGAACCGATGCCGGCATTTGGACCGTCCCCGGCCATCCGCCGTTGATCGAGTATTCGCGTCACGTGCTGGCCGACATCGTGGCCCACGTCTGCGACGCCTACGAGAGCTACCTCGGAGGCGGGTATGAAGTCGGCGGAGTACTATACGGCACACGGGACCGTTTCCATCTCCGCATTCAGGCATTTCGCAAGCTCGAAATCAGGCCGCCGCGGCCTTCCTTCGTGCTCTCCGAAAGCGACTCCCGCCGCCTGGACGAACTGATCGAGGCCGGCCGTTCGGACCCGGCACTCGAAGGAATGATGCCGCTCGGCTGGTATCACTCCCATACGCGCAGTGAGGTCTTTCTTTCCGAAGGCGATCTGGAGGTTTACAGCCGCCACTTTCCCGAGCCCTGGCACGTCGCCATGGTGCTCCATCCTTCGGAGTTCGAACCGGTGCGCATCGGGTTCTTTTTCCGCGAGTCCGACGGGTTCATTCGCACCGATCAAAGCTACCAGGAGTTCGCCGTCGACGCCCCGCCGCGCACCCGCCTGCTCCGCAAGTCGCCACCCTGGAAGCTCGATTCCGATGGCCAGCCCGAAGAGGCGCCGCTCGAAATCGCATCGCCGCCATCCACTGAGGACTATGAACTCGCGCCGGAACCCTCCAAGCCTCCCGTGCGGCAAAGAGCCCGCTGGTGGGCTTTGGCCCTGTTGGCCTTCCTCGCGCTCGTCGCGGCAGGCTACAGCATCTGGACGCTGCGGCAGCCCGCGGCGGACCTGGGCCTTCGCGCCAGCGCGATCGCCAATGAACTGCACATCGAATGGAACGGCGCCAGCACTGCCATTCGCGATGCCGAGCGTACCGAACTGGTGGTGACCGAGGCAGGCAAGCCGCAACAGATTTCGCTCAAGCAGAAACAGGCCGCGCACATCTACAAACCTCGCACCTCGCGAGTGGACATCATACTGAGGACGGTTGCCGGATGGGGCCAATCGAGCGAAGAGCGGCTGACGTTCCTCTACCACCCGAGCCTCAACCAGCCGCTTCCGGAGTTGCAGCAAGCGCGGCAAGCGGAGTCGGAACTTAGCAGCGAGGTACAAGGTCTACGCGAGAATCTTGATCGCCAGCGCAAGGAGACGCAACGCTTGGAAAGCCGCATCGCTGAGATCCGGCAGCAGCGTGAAAACGCGGAACAGGCACGACGTCAGGATGAGTTGATGCGCCTGGAAGCGAAGAAGGTGGAAGCCGCAAACCGCCGGGACGCCGCTCTTCGCCGGCTATCGCAACCGGTGAAGGCCGCCGCGCCCAAAGACCTGCCGGCAGCGCCGGAAATCGCGATGCGCACTCCGCCACGATCGGCACAGGGCCAGGCTCCGGTGATGCAGCCCACGATTCCTCCGCCGCCCCCCCCAGTTCCCGCAGCCACAACGCAGCCCCCACCGCCGGCAACGGCGAATCCGGCATCCGCAACCACCCCGGGTGGAACCAATCGTCTCTCACCCTCGCTTGTCTCGCCAACACCAGCATCCGGCGCCGCGCCTGCGGTTCCGTCGCCAATTCCCGCGGCCGCACCCAAGCCTCGACCCGCCGCGCCCACCTCGGGCCGGTTGCTCTGGGTCGGCGACCTCCCCAAGGGATCGGAATTGTCGATCCAGGGCAGAAAGCCGTCCCGCGGCTCCATCCTGAGTGGCGAACTGCCGCCAGGCCCCGTGCGCATCGGCGCCTATCCGGCGGAACTCGGCAACAGCAATCTTCGCGTCTTCACTACCAATCCCGCCCTCGCCGCAAAACCACGGATCGAGGCGCCGAGCGTTTCCAATGGCTGGAACACCACCGAGTACGTCTACGATCCGAAGAGCGTGAATCAAGTCATCGTCGAGCGAACGCCTGGGACGGATACCCGCTCTAACCTTACTTTGCGTGCGGGGAGCAGAAAAGTATCCGTAATTGTGATTGAATGGCAGGTAGCGAATCCGTGAACTATCGCCATTTACTCGCAATCGGAGTGGCCTCGGCGCTCCTACAGGGACAGTCTGCCTTGCTGGGCCAATCTTATGGTCAGCCGGACTACCGCAAAGCCGAACAGGCGTTCACCCAGGCCCGGCGTCTCGAACAGAACAACCAGTTTGCCGAAGCAGCGGAACGCTACACCGAGGCGATCCGCCATGCTCCGGACTTCGGTTCCGCCTTCCGGCATCGCGGCAAGATTCGTGGCCAGCTCGGCCAGACCGCCGAAGCCCTCACCGATCTCAACGCCGCGATTCGCATCCAGCCCGATGACGCCGAGGCCTACCACCTCCGCGGCGATCTGCTTCTTCGCACCAACGAGCCGGAGAAAGCGCTGAAGGACTACGATCAGGCGCTCTCCTTGAAGCGCGAGCGTATCGACATTTATACGGGCCGCGCCGCTGCCTACACAGCGCTGCGGCAGCACCGTCGGGCCGCCGATGAGTACACCCGTGCGATCAAGCTGCGTTTGGACCGTGCCGATCTGTACAGGGATCGCGGGCTCGCGCTGCAAAAAGCGCAGGCCTATCCGGAAGCCCTGGAAGACTTCTCGCGTGCCATCGAATACAAACCGGATTACTCAGAGGCCTTCCTCGAGCGCGGCTACACCCATGGCCAACTGGGCGACTTCGCAAGAGCGGTCCAGGATTTCAATCGCGCCATCGAGTTGGATCCGAAATCGGCGCGGGCGTGGGGCCTTCGTGGCGAAGCCTACCGCCGCACGCAGGACTTCGAGAAGGCTGCGGCGGATCTCGGCAAGGCCATCGAACTGGATCCGAAAAACGCCGACGTCTTCCTGGCCCGCGGTTCCGCCTATATTCAACTCCGCGAGTTCGAGAAAGCGCTGGCCGATCGCGACGTGGCGATCAAACTGGCCCCGGAATACGCCGAAGCGTACATTGCGCGAGGCGGCTCCTACCATCTGCTCGGGAATCACGAAAAGGGGCTGGCCGATCGCACCGAAGCGATTCGCCTCAAGCCGGGTCTGCCGGAGGCCTGGCATGCGAGGGGGAGCGCTTACTTCCTGCTCGGCCAATTCGACAAGGCAGTCGACGATCTGAAGGAAGCGACGCGGCTCAATCCCAATCTCGCCGAGGCGGTGGAAGTACTCCGGCGTGCCGAAGAGGAGCTTGCGAAATCGAAGACCGCGGTTGCATCGTCGGCGCCGGCACCGGCTCCAGCAACCACGTCCAGCGAGCCCGCGATTGCGACGCCCGCGCCTTCCCAGCCAACTGCGACGGAGCCCGCGACCGCGGCACCGCAGCCCGTTACGTCAGTGCCAGTTGCGTCAGAGCCCGCTACACCACAACCGGTCACGCAGCCGTCAAGCCCAGCGCCTCAAACCGCCGCCGCCACTGTATCCGCGCTCCCCGCGCCGGCCCCCAAAGAGACACCGAAGCCGGTAGTCGCCCCTGCCGTGACGCCACAACGGGTGAATGCCGCTGCCGAGGCGCTGCACCGCCAGGCCCGGAAGCTGGTGGAGCAGGAAAATTATGACAAGGCCGCGGATCTGCTGACGCAGGTGGTGACGGTGAAGCCCGACCACTCATTGGCGTGGAATGCCCTTGGGTTCTGCAAGATGAAACAGAAGGATTTCGCAGCCTCGAAGGCGGCGCTGGATACGGCGATCCGTCTGAATCCGGGGTATGCGAACGCCTACCGGAACCGTGCCGCGCTTCGCAAGGTGATGGGCGACAAGCTCGGCGCCGATGCCGATGCGGCGAAAGCAGCGGAGTTAATGAAGTAAGTGGAGCCAACGGCGTGGCCGGCCGCGACCTGAAAGAGCTATCGCGACCGTGAAGGGCATCCCGGACCGTGGCAGACCAAGCTGTTGCGGCGACGGAGCAGCGTGCCACTGGTAACTTGTGGGGTAACTTAGGCGATGAGCGAACGCCGCTGTGGCTGGCGGATTCCGGCTAGAGGATTGCGACTGACATGATTCCTCGTGAAATCGCCCGGTTGTTTCGCAGCCAATTGCTGTTCGCGTCATGTGGCGCGGCCGTTCTTGGTCTCGGGATCGGAGCCTCCACCCTCGCACTCACGTTCCTTCTGGCTTTCCAGTCACTCACCTATCCGGGAATCCGATCCCTTCGCTCTGCGACTGTCGCGGAGGAGACATCCGGAGGGGGATCGAGCCGCATCACCTTCGAACGGTTTGAGCGCCTTCGCCAGTCGTCCCCATCCGTAGCCAGGTTCGCCGCCTATAGCAGACGTCTTCCTGCGCCTCCTGGTGACCCTTCGGCGGTCGCCGTCAGCTCTGGATTCTTTTCTGTTTTCACAGCACCATTGGAAGCCGGGAGGGATTTCAGTCCAGTCGAAGAAGGGCAAAGCGGGAAGCATGTGGCGATCCTCTCAAGTCGGTTTGCCGAACGGCAGTTCCGGTCTCCGGCCCGTGCTCTGGGCCAGCACCTCATTCTGCGGGGCCATCCGTTTGAGGTCATCGGCGTGGCGCCGAGAAGTCTGGAGGGCATGTTCGGCGAATGGACGGACGTCTGGGTGCCTTCGAGTGCGATCCTGCCGCTTGTTGTCGATGCTCCGGCTTCGAATCCAGAGCTTTGGAAGACCCTGAACATCTTCTATGCATTGGCCGCCACGGAAAGCGGAACCACGGAGGGCTTGATCCGGCACTTGCGGGCGTCATTGCCACCCGTCACGGAGGGCGAAACTCGGCTGTTGGTGTCGCCCGGCCTGACCGACGATCCTCTGCGGGATCAGCAGTTGCGGCGGCGCCTTCGATTAGGATTTGGTCTCGCACTCGCCTTCACTATCGTCAGCGCGCTCAACCTCGCATGGATCCTGATGTCTCAAACTCCGGCGCGCGCCGCTGAGACGAATCTGAAGAAGGCGTTGGGCGCGGATACGATGCGGCTGATCAGCGAGGCAGCGGTGGGACCCGCAATTCTGGTTACGTTGGGCTTTGGTGGTGCGGGAGTGATGCTCGTGGCGGGGATCACGGCGATCGGCCGGTTGACGGGATTGGAGGGCCAGGTCGCGCGCGCCGCTTGGCGAACCGCACTCATGGCCTATGGATTGGAACTCCCGTTGGCGTTGGTCCTGACTGCCGCGGTCGTGCTGCTTCCCATGATCGGCGTGCTTCGAGCGGCAGGCGCCGATCTCCGCACGCATTCCGTCCAGCACACCCGCCCTGTCACGGTCCTCATGACGATGCCTGTCATCCTGCAGGTCTCCCTTGCGGCGGCGACCTGCGTCGTTGCAGGCATGCTGGGCGCCGCGCTGCTCGCGGACATCAACGAGTACCGCGGATACGATCCGTCGTCGTTGACGGTGGTGAACATCGCTCCGTCTACCAACAGGGTGTCGGTGTCCTGGAGCAGTTCCGAAGTCTCCCCAACGATGCGGGCTCTCGCTGCATTGGCCGAGGAAGCCCAAACGATACCCGGCGTTCGTGCGGCTGCGTATTCGAGCGGTCTCGTCGGCGAAAGAGACGTTGAAGTGCCAGTGTCAATCGACCGGAGCGACTCCAAACACTCGTCCGGTTTGAAGGCCCGCGAGTTGACGGTCGGCTCGGGGTTCTTCGCAGCAGTGGGCGGAAAGCTCATCGCGGGTAGGGACTTCGCGAAGGAGGGCGGCGCGGAGGAAATCATTCTGAATCAGGCAGCCGCACTCGCTCTTTGGCCGAATGACAGTCCGCTGAATCGCTCCGTCCGAATCACCCGGCCTGCTGCCTTCGGCTTTGACGCCAGTAGCGATTCGGCCATCGTTGTGGGCGTTACCGCCAACATGAAGCCGCCTGGTTACGGCAGTCAACCCACACCAGCCATCTATACCTCAATCAACCGGAAAGGCTTCACGGATCTCACTCCGAAACTGGTTCTGAATGGTACAGCCTCATGGTCCGTCATTGAGGCCACGCTCAATGAACGGCTACGGGCGCGGCTTCCCGGGATGAAGGTCGCTTCGGTCTATCGTGTGCGCGACCGTCTGCGCGCGTTCTACGCCAGCGAAGGAACCTCGACGTACCTTGCGGTTGCCGGTGCTTGCGTGATGACTCTGGTATCCGCCATCGGTCTTCATGCTTCGCTGGCTTATTTTGTCAGGACGCGGCGTCGCGAACTCGCCATTCGCGCTTGTTTGGGAGCCACCAGTGGTTCGATTCGGCGAGTTCTCTATCGCCGGGCGCTGCCGTGCGCGGGACTGGGGGTTCTTTTGTGTGTCCCGCTGTGGCCGGCGCTCGCTGGATTGTCCTCGGTTGAGTATCTCGGTCCTGTCTCGTGGTCGACGGGAAGAGCGGTTGCCATCTCGCTTGTATGCCTGATGGTGTCGATCGTGACCGCGTGGCTGGCTGCGCGGGAAGCAGTGTCTGTTCCTCTCGCGCAATTGCTCAAAGAGGAGTAGCAGAACGCCGGTTCGAGGTCGATTGCCGAAGGGATCACCCTACCGCCCGGTCGCATGCAACTGCTTCCGGAACGCCTCGGCCAGATCGCCGTTCTCGCGCGCTTCCACCGCCCGTCGCACCTGCTGCACCGTGTCGTCGTGATACAGATTCGGAGCCAGCGCCTCCACGGCTTCCAGCGCCTGTTGAATCGTGCCTTCTTCGATCAACTTGATCAGCCACTCGACCGCCGAGTCCTGCCGCGACGCCCCAAGCGAAATAAGCACTGCGCGCTTGAACTGCCGGTCCCGCGCACGGCGCCAGCACGCCGTCAGAGCCTCCACAGACTCGGCTTCCCGCGTCTCGCCAAGCGCCACCGCAGCCTCGAACTGATACTCCGCCTCATCCAGGTAGCGGGCAACAAAGCTGACTGCGCCACCGCGCTGGAGGTGCAGCAGCGACGCGAAACAGGCGCCAATTACGGAGGCTTCCGCGTCACCGCCCTGAACCTTCATTCGCAGGATCAGCGCACCTTCCGCCTTACCAAGCAGCCCGATCGCGCGCGCAACTTCCACGCGCACTCCCGTTGCCGGATCGTTGAAACAATCCACCAGCAGTTCCAGCAAATCGAATGAGGACAGTTTCGAATTCTGCACCAGACCCAGCAGACAGGTTGCCCGCAATGTCGTCGCGCTGTCCTCTGTGCCGCCCCAGGTAGGCTCGGGCTGCACGTAGCGGTGCCCACGAATGTAGGCCTCCGGGCCTTCGAACTCCAGTGTCAGAAGAGCCTTCGCAATGGCGTTCTTCGCCCAACACTGCGGATCGGTCTTGACGGGGTCTTGAAAGAAACGGTCGTAGGCTTTGAGAAGGTCGGGGAGGAGATCCCGCAGCCCCAGTTCTTCCGCCAGGGCCGCGGCTTTACTCACAACGAAGTTACTCCGGTCTCCGAGAGCTTTGCGAAGCAGCGTCAGCGCTTCCGGAGACGCGGGATCCGAGCGGAGCGCGCGCAGTTCCTCCAACTTTCGGTCGAATGCCGCTTTTCCGCTCACAAGTTACTTATGCGAACCGGTATTTGTTGGCCTTTTCGTCCCACAGCACTTTCTTGTTGTTGCGGAACGAGAGTGTGGCCAGATGGCCCGAAATGGCCGCCTGCTGGCCGACCTGCACCGGAGCGATCAGCTTGGCCTTCCCGCGAATCGCCTCCAGCCAGTTGGTGATGTGCGATTCCACAGCCAGATTGTCGTTGCCCGGGCGCTCGATCTTGATCTCCTTGCGCGCCGCGACGTGCGCCGGAGCCTTCCCGCCGAACTTCTCGGGCGTGAAGGTGAGGATTTGCCGGTTCAGCACCTCAATCGTACCCTCGTTGCCCATGAACTGCTCGCCGTAGCCGTAATTCACGTTACCGAAGTAACAGGAATAGTTGATATGGAACTTACCGGGATACTCGTACAGCGCGCTAAAGGTGTCCGGCACTTCGCGATCATCATTCGCGTCGGTCCAACGGTAAACACCGCCCGACGCCATGCACGACGAGGGCACCGTCTTGCCGCAGACAAAGTTCGAAATATCCGTCTGGTGGACCAGCAGGTCGGTCGAGATGCCACCGGAGTAATCCCAATAGAGGCGCCATTGGAAGTAACGCCCCTTGTGGAACGGACGCTTCGGCGAGGCGCCAAGGAACTTCTGCCAGTCCGTGTTCTGCTCGTTCGTATCAGCGGGGATGGTGTAGCGCCAGGCGGGATTGTCAGGCAGCGAGTTGCGGTACCAGAAGGCGCGCACATAGTGAATCTCGCCTATCATGCCCTTCTGCACCATGTCACGCGCTTCCTGATAGAGCGTATTGCTCCGGTTCTGCGTGCCGACCTGCACCACCTTGCCCGCCTGCTCGGCAGCCTTCAGAATGTCCCACCCTTCTTCGATCGTATGGGCGAGCGGCTTCTCCACATAGATATTCTTGCCCGCCTTCAACGCGGCCATCGTCATCGGGTAGTGCAGATGTTCCGGCGTCGCGATCACCACCGCGTCAACCGACTTGTCCGCAAGAATCTCGCGGTAATCCTTCGTTGTCTTGGGCGTGTTGCCGCCCATCGTTTGCACTCGGTCCTTGCCCTTGGCGAGATTGCCATCATAGGTGTCGCAAGTCGCGACCACCTTGAAAGGCTTCCCATTTCCTTTGTAGGCGCGCTCCATGAGGTAGTAGCCGCGGCTGCCGGTGCCGATCCAGGCAACCTGTAATTCGCTATTGACGTTCTGCGCGGAAAGGACGGCTGGCGCCATGGCGGCGCTCGTTTTGACGAAGCTCCGGCGTGAAACCGATTCAGACATGCGTAGTTAGGCTCCTTCGTGGGCTTCCCCTTCTGCGGAAAACCGGATCAGCCATGCGCGGGGAAGTGCACCTATCAGAATATCATCAGGACGTGCCGGGAACACGGCGTGGCGCAGCATCGCGGACCGCTCGCAAGCGAGGTGAGGCGAGGCCCCCAGTCGTGTGGTTCACTTGTCCCCACGCCTCTGCTAGAGTGCCATTGATGAGCCGTTTTTCCCTGCTGCTGATCGCCCTCGTAACAGTCCCCGCAAGCCACGGGCAGTATCGCGCACCCGCTGGCACGAGAACCGCACTCCAGCGCGGGGGCAGCGAGAGCGTCCTTCCTGGCGGGCGCTTGCTCACCCCGTTCGGCAAGTTCTTCAAGACCGGCCCCGGCACATTCGGTATCGCCGTCAGTCCAAACGGCCAGACCATTGTCACGGCCGATGGCGGATCGCGCCGGTTCTCACTCACCGTGTTGCAACACCTGGAGCGTGATCGCTACCAAACCACGACCATCGAGCCGTGGCGCGTCGAGCAGGAGCGCGACGAGGAAGACTGGCTGAGCGTGTTCATGGGCGTCGCCTTCGAAGACGACAAGAGCCTCTACGTTTCCGAAGGCAACTCCGGACGCGTGCGCCTGATCGACCCCAAAAGCGGCCGCAAGAGACATATCTATGAGTTAAACCAGGGCGGCTTTCGCGACAGCTATTCCGGCGATCTGCTGTTCGACGCCAAGCGATCGCTACTGTTCGCCGTCGATCAGGCCAACTATCGCCTCGCCATCATCGACACCAGGAAGAAGCGTCTCATCTCTTCCGCCAAGGTCGGACGCCTCCCGTTCGCCGTAGCCCTTTCACCCGACGGCAAACGCGCGTTCGTCACGAATGTCGGCATGTTCGAGTATCAGCCGATCCCCGGCGCAGATCCGCAGCGTGCCCGCGAAACCGGCATCGAGTTTCCCGCCTTTGGCTTCCCGTCACCCGAGGCGCGCGACGGCGCTACTCGCACCACCGGATCTGGTCAGACGGTGAAAGTGCCGGGGCTCGGCGATCCGAATGTCGCGGAATCGAACTCGGTCTGCATCATCAATGTCGAAAATCCCGCTGCACCCATAGTGGAAGGCTTCGTTCGCACCGGGCTGCCCTTCGGCGATAAGAGCCTCGGAGGCAGCAGTCCATCGGGTGTGGCCGCAACAAAAGACCGCGTCTATGTTTCGAACGCGCACAACGACACAATCTCCGTGGTCGATCCCATCGCGCGCACCGTAGTGGACGAGATCAAGATCCGCATTCCTGGCCTTGAAAACTATCGCGGCGTTTTGCCGATTGGACTGGCGTGGCATGAAGCCTCGAACCTGCTGTTCGTCGCCGAAGCAGGCATCAATGCGATTGGTGTTGTCGACGTGCAAACAAACAAAGTAGCCGGCCATCTTCCGTCGGCATGGTTTCCCACGCGCATCACCATCGACCGCGACACCGTATTCGTGGCCAATGCCAAAGGCGATGGCACCGGGCCCAATGCCACCAGTGGCGGCCCGGCTCCCAACAGTTTCCAAATGAACCTCCGCCGCGGAGCACTGACATTCTTCCCCGTCCCCGATAAGAACGATCTCGTGCAAACTACCCGCCGCGTCCTTGCCAACAACGGCTTTCTGCCCGTGAAGGAACCACCCATCGCGCCTCCGAAGCAGGTCCGCCACGTCGTGATCGTCGTCAAGGAGAACCGCACCTACGACGAAGTGTTCGGCGATATCCAGCAAGCTTCCAACGGCGCGCCCCGCGGCGTGTGGGATCTTGCCCGCTTCGGGCAGACGGGCAACGTGTATCCCCGTCAAGGCAGCGGACTTCAGATGCGCTTCGCCCTCCGCAGCGTGAACGTGACCCCCAACCATCACCTGCTAGCGGCACGCTACGCCTTCAGTGACAACTTCTATGCCGACTCCGAGG
Organism: Bryobacterales bacterium; assembly: GCA_016789785.1. Next base: position 30,398 of record JAEUQE010000050.1, on the reverse strand, counting down.
TCAGCGTCGACGGCCATCACTGGATCGTCGGCTCCTATCCGAACGCATGGGTCGAGAGCACCGTCATGTCGGGAGGCCAGAAGGATTTCCGCATGCCGACCACCGCTCCTGGCCGTCTACGCAACATGGGCAGCAACTCCTCGGTGCACCCCGACGACCAGCTTGAGGCCGGCACCCTATGGCATCATCTCGAACGCAACAAGATCACCTTCCGCAACTACGGCGAAGGCTTCGAACTCGCCGGTGTGGACGAGGGGCCGGGCCTCAAGCCCACCGGCGCGCGCTTTGTCACCAACGTGCCCATGCCGGAACCGCTCTACCGCAACACCGCGCGCGACTATCCGCAGTACAACATGAACATCCCCGATCAATACCGCGCGACGCAATTCATCAACGACGTGGAGAAGCGCTTCGTCAAAGGCAGTGAAGAGTTCCCGAGGCTCATCTTCATCCACCTTCCCAACGACCATATGACCAAGCCTCGGCCCGAGGACGGCTATCCCTTCGAAGCTTCCTATGTCGCTGACAATGACTATGCGCTCGGGCGGATCATGGAGTATCTCTCGAAGTCGAAATGGTGGAAAAACATGGCCGTCTTCATCACCGAGGACGACGCGCAGGGCGGTGTCGACCACATCGACTCGCACCGCACTGTGTTTCTGCTGGCGAGCCCCTACGCGAAGAAGAACTACGTATCGCGAGTCAACGCAAGCTTCCCCGGCTTGCTCAAGACCGTGTTCCGCATCCTTGGCTTGCCGCCATTGAATCTCTACGATGCCGCCGCATCCGACCTGATGGACTGCTTCACAACCACGCCGGATTTCGCGCCTTTCAGCGTGCAACCCATCCGCGCCGAGTTGTTCGACCCCGCGAAAGCGCGCGAGCCGATGGATCCCAAGCCGAGCCCGCGCATGGACGACCCGCGAGTCCTGGAAGAACAGCACAAGCGGAGACAGCCGTAGCGCTACTTCGGGCTGTTCATCAATCGTCTGGCCAGTTTCAGAATGCCCTCCGCCTGCTGGGATTCGCGCGTATTGAGGAATACATCAACATCAAAGCCGTAGCCGTCGAATGAACGCCGATCGCCGTACGGATCGCTGTTACCGAGCGCGATTCGGAACAGATGCCTGGTGTTCGGCAGCACGAAGTAACCGGGCTGCGTGAACTGCACCACGCCGAACGTGTTCTGCCCCGCGATCACCGTACCCGGAATCGCCGAAAGCAGCAGCACCGCATACTCGCAATCGCTGCCGCAGCCGTTGTCCACCAGCGCAAGAATGCGGGTCTTGCCCTTCGGCTTCGCCCATGGCTGCCGGCTGACATACTGCCACGTGGCTTGATTCTCAACGAACTTCGAAGGGCAGCCTTCGGGCGATTTCTTGAAGAGTTCTCCAGCGGCCCACTCCAGGCCCCTGCGAAGCGAATTGCTGATGGGCGGCTTGAGCCCGGCGCTGGACGTAACCGCGTACCCCCATCGCAGCGCGGGATAGAGACAACTATCGGAGAGCCGGTTCCAGGCGTCGACGCGCGGCACTCTCACCCAGTTCTCGATCGCGTTCAACCGGTTGTCACCACCGCCGTTGCGCCGAAGATCGACAATCAAAATCTTCTCCCCGCGCCCCTGAATCGACTTCTCCAGTTGCATCAACTTCTCGTTATTCGCCTTGGAGAATGTGGGCAGACGCAGATACGCGATATCAGCGTCGATTCTACGGAATGCCGGACCATCCTCAGTAGCCTGCGACAGTCCGAGAAGGTCCTGAATGCGGTCCTTCGCCGGCGCCCTCCAGGACAACTCCAACTCGATCCATTCACCCGCGCATTCCACGGCCTGCAATTCCTCGCGTCCGGGATAGGCGATGTAGTGGATGCGCTCCAGATTCACGTCCAGCGTCTGCTTGGGCTGCTGGGCAGCGTCGCGGGGATTGAGCGCGACAACCGCTCCGCTCGCAGTCCGCACATGGGTGCAAGGGCCCTTGGGTACCGAGCGAAGCGTGGCGGTGCGGGAACTGAACCCCATTCCGTAACCCGGAACCGGACCCGAATGATTGTCTAATTGGAAGTCCATCAGCTTCGCCCAGAATCCAAAGGCAGTCTTGCCCGGCAACGTCCCTTTGCCCGCAAGCTCCGATTTGGCTTCGTCGAAGAACTTACGCCAGTCCCATCCGAGATTCGCCGCCGTCGCCCAGCCCGAGTAAGTGTTGGCCATCACCTGTTCGAGCACCACGAGGTCTTTGCGCAGCAGTTCGGCATCCACCGTCTCCGGAGCGCCGCGATGAAGCCAGTGAGCCGGTACAACCAGCGAACGCTTCGAATAGGGAGGGTTCCAAGGTTGATCGAGCCCCAGAGGACTACCGGGCGGCTTCACTCCCAACTGAGTTAACCATTCATGATTCCTGGTCCAATCCTCCGATGGGATGCGGACGTCGGAAGCGCCCAGCGGAATGCAGAAGAGTAAGTAGAGAAGTGACGAGAATCCCATATTCTCCCAGTGACCATCTTTTCCCAGCGACCGGCCTGTAGGTGAAAGCGGCCGGCTCCTGAGAGAAAGCGTAACATCCGCCCGAGCTTCAGGGAGAACGAGGCCGCACGACACCGCAACGTTTTCCCTGCACGTTCCAGTTGCTTCGAACGTCACTCCGTCATGGTGCGGCGGATTCTCATGATGGCTGCGAAGGCGTCCCTCGCGATGGCGTCGTTCGCGATGGCGCCCTTCGCGACGGCCGCGATGATCCACGGCATTGTCATCGAGCAGGCTACCTCCCGCCCCATCGCGCGCGCCACCGTCCGCCTCCAGACCGTCATCGGCGGCGAACTTCGCACGCTCTCCACCGCCCTCACCAATCGCAGCGGGCAGTATTGGTTCCCTTCCCTGGAAGATGGCCGCTACTTCGTCAGCGCGCATCGCTCCACCTACTTCGAGGCGCAGTTCGGACAGAAGCGTCCCACCGGCCGCGGCGAGCCCATCGTCGCCAATGGCGCTTCCACCACCTTCGCCGAAATCCGGCTCCGCAAGCTCGGCGCCATCACCGGCACGCTCGTCGACGAGAATCGTGTCGCGCTGCCCGAAACTTCAGTCATCGCATATCCCGCGAAACTCCCGCTCGTCCAGGCCTCCACCGCCAAGACGGATGATCGCGGCGTCTTCCGTCTCTATGGCCTCGCACCCGGCCGCTACTGGGTTCGCAGCACCGCCAAGGAACTGGAGGACCGAAGCGGTCTCCTTCCCACCTACGCGATCATGTCCACGGAGACCAAGGATGCCAAGGTCTATCAGGTGGAACTCGATGCCGACGTCACCGGCGTCGAGTTGCAGCCCCTCCCCGGCCGCTTGCTGACCGTACGAGGCAAGGTCGCCGCTTGCCCGCAGAACGAGCGTTTCATCCGCGTGATTCTCACCTTCGATTCCGGACGCCGTGAGACCAACGCGCCATGTCCGTTCGGCCCTTTTACCTTCGAAGGCCTTCCTCCGGCAACCTTCGAAGTGCTCGCGATTCCTGGCACGGTCACTCCAATCACTGTCGCTGCCTATGAGGAAACCTTCGCCGACCGTGACATCGACCTCAACCTTCAACTCAGTTCACTGCCGCTTCTCACCGTCGTGTTGGAACGGCCTGACATGTCCATCGTTCCTCCAGGGGAAATCACGGTCCGGTTCCGGCGCCGTGATGCGGCCGGCACGGGCGAGTTCTTTGCGCCGCAGAGCGTCCTTCCGGGCTACTATGACGTCTTCTTCCAAACCACTGGTGCAAACTACGTCCAGAACATCACCCTGTTTCCCGACCGCAAACGCCTGATGACGAATCCCCTCCCTGGAATCGCACCCGTGATCCATCTCCAACAATCGGGACGTGGAGAGGTTCGCATCCGCCTTGCCGCTAGAGCTGCGACCGTGGAGGGTGTCGTCAAGCAACAGGGCCAGATATCGATGTTTGCGCCCGTCTATCTCCATCCTATAGGCGCTGACCTGACCCGCCGCATGCACGGCACTCGCGCCACCTACACGGACAGCAACGGCCAGTTCCGCTTCACGGGCATCGCTCCCGGCCGCTACTGGATCATCAGCACAATCGACCTGGACGAGATCACCGACGTGACGCTCCAACACGCCCGCGCCATGGAACTACTGCTCGATGAAAGCAGCGCGAAGCAGTTGGATCTTTCGATGTACGAGGTCCGCTGAAGCATTGGTGTGGACTTCGCTCAACACAATGGCAGGTCCATTGGTTGCAGCTAGGCGAGGAGTTTTTTGGCAACTTCGCCATGCACGTCGGTGAGGCGAAAATCGCGGCCCATGTGGCGGTACGTCAGGCGCGTGTGATCCATGCCGAGGCAATGCAGGATGGTGGCCTGTAAGTCATGCACGTGGATTTTGTCTTCCACAACATTGAGCGCCAACTCGTCGGTCTTGCCGATGGTGTAACCGGCCTTGATTCCGCCGCCGGCCATCCACATGGCGTAGCCGTTGGGGTGATGATCGCGGCCGATGCTATTCGGGTCATCCGGCCGGCGGATCTCCGACATGGAGGTGCGGCCGAATTCCCCGCCCCAGACGACGAGCGTTTCGTCCAACATGCCGCGCTGCTTCAGATCCTTCACCAGAGCCGCGGCGGGCTGATCCGTGGCCTCGCACATGCGCGGCAGACCAGTGGCCAGGCCGCTGTGGTGATCCCAACTGGCATGGAGCAGCATGACGAATCGCACGCCGCGCTCGACCAGACGGCGGGCGAGGAGACAATTGGTGGCGTAGGCGCGAGTCTTGTCGTTGTTCACGCCGTAGGCATCCAGAGTGGTCTGCGATTCCTTGGAGAAGTCGAGCAACTCCGGGGCCGACATCTGCATGCGGTAGGCGAGTTCGTAGGAGTGAATGCGTGAGGCGATTTCGGCGTCGCCGGTGCGCTCCATGTGCTCCTGATTCATCTCCTTCATGAGGTCGAGCCGGAGGCGCTGCGCTTCCTGGCTGACTCCTGAAGGATTCGAGAGATAGAGAATCGGGTCGCCCTTACTGCGAAACACGGTTCCGCCGTAGGTGGAGGGAAGAAAGCCGCTGGACCAGTTATCGGAACCGGCGCTGGTGCCCGCGCCGGATGCCAGTACGACGAAGCCGGGCAGATTCTGTGACTCGCTGCCGAGCCCGTACTGGACCCATGCGCCGAGGGTCGGGCGGCCCGCGACCATGCTGCCGGTGAAGAGGAACAGTTGGCCGGGATGATGGTTGAACGCCTCACTGTACATGGAACGGACGAGCGTCATGTCGTCGGCGCAGGAGCCGATGTTGGGCAACAGTTCCGACATCTCCATTCCGCACTGGCCGTAGCGTTTGAACTGGAACGGGCTGCCCATGACGGTGGCGGTGGGCTTGATGAAGGCAAGTTTCAGGTCCTTAGTGAGCGACGGCGGTAGCGACTTGCCGTGCCACTTACGAAGCTCGGGCTTCTCATCGAAAAGGTCCATCTGGCTCGGCGCGCCTTCCATGAAGAGGAAGATCAGGTTCTTCGCTTTGGGCGCGAAGTGGGACACTTTGGCGGCAAGCGGATTGGCGGCGGGCGCGGCATCCGTGGCAGCCCGGCCTTCGCCCGCGAGGAGATTGGCAAGGGCGATGGAGCCGATGCCACCAGCGCAATCGCGCAGGAAGGTGCGGCGCGAGTGGATGGCGAATAGTTGGTCGGGGCGTAAGTCAGGGCGCATGGTCAGTTATTCCCGGGTGACAAACTCATCAAGGTTCAGGAGGACGCTCGCAAGGGCTGTCCAGGTGGCTGGTTCGCCCGGCTTGCCTTCCTGCTCCTGAAGCTGTTTCTGCCTGGTGTAGAACTTCTCGAAGCGGAGGCGCTCGCTTGCCGTGGGCTTGCGGTTCAGGGTGCGGACGAAAGCTTCGTCGAGGCGGCGGCTCCAATCTTCGGAGGCGGAGATGGACTGATGCGCGAGGGCCTGAGCGGCTTCGAAGAACACGGGGTCATTGAGCAGATTGAGTGCCTGCAAGGGGGTATTGGAGCGTTCCCGTTTGCACTGAACCACGGTGCCCTTGGGCGCATCGAAGTTGACGAGCATGGGATAGGGCGTGGTGCGCTGGAAGTGGATATACAGGCCGCGCCGGTACTTCTGGGCGCCGGGCGATTCGGCCCAGCCGACGCCCCAGCCGCGAGCGCCGTAACCGAGTTCGGTGACGCCGGCGGGTTGTGGAGGCATGAAGCTCTTGCCGCCAACTTCAAGAGAGATCAAGCCGCTGGCCACCAGCGCCGAGTCCCGCAGCAACTCCGCGGGCATGCGGAGGCGCGTCTGGCGGGCGAGCAGGGCGTTATCGGGATCGCGATCCTTCAAATCGGGGCGGATCGCTGAGGATTGTTTGTAAGTGGCGGAAGTTACAATTTCACGAATGAGGCGCTTCATGCTCCAGCCATCTTCACGGAAAGAGTAAGCCAGGTGATCGAGCAATTCGGGATGGGATGGCTTGTCACCGCGAAGCCCGAAGTCGTCCACCGATTTGACGAGGCCGCGGCCGAATAGTTCCGCCCAGATCCAGTTGACGGTGACGCGGGCGGTGAGTGGATTGTCGCGGGAGACGAGCCATTTGGCGAGATCGAGACGGTTGGCCCGGCGGCCCTGGACGGAGAGGGGCGGGAGTACCGCGGGCGTCAGCGGCTGGACTTCGATGCCGTTCGAGCGGTAGTCTCCGCGCACGCGCAAGTAAGAGGGCTTGTTGGAGGGCTCCTCGTAGAGCGACATGGCCTGGGCCAGTTGCGGGTACTTTACCGTGAGTTCGCGAAGCTTTCCATCCAGCTCTTTAAACTTCGTTTCGCCATATTTCTTGGGGCCGGCGGCGAAGTGATAATTACGGATGAAATGATCGGTGAGAATATCCTTTTCGCGTTGTGTACGCTTTTCCCAAGGAATCTGGATGATTTTCTCGCCGTCGCCGAATTCGGTGAGCTTGAGGAGGCAGTCCCAGGCGAGGTCCCAATCGGTGCGTTCACCGGGATTGGCCCCGGCACGGAGCATCTCCTTCTCCCAGACGGTTTGTTGCTCGTGGACCTTGTACTCGGCGAGTAACCTGTTGCGCTCCGCGCGGTATTCGGCACGTTTGGCGAGATAGGGGCCGAGTTCCCCGGGCATGGGCGCATCAATGTCGACCTCTTCCACGTGATCGAAGAAGGCGTACATCTGATAGAAGTCCTTCTGGGACACGGGGTCGTATTTGTGATCGTGGCACTGGGTGCATCCCATGGTGAGGCCGAGCCATGTGGAAGACGTGGTATTCACGCGGTCGACGGCGGTCTCGAAGCGGAACTGCTTGTTGTCGATGCCGCCTTCGCGGTTTGTCAGCGTCTGGCGATGGAAGCCGGCGGCGACGCGCTGTTCGGTGGTGGCGTTGGGGAGGAGGTCACCGGCGAGTTGCTCGATGGTGAACTGATCGAACGGCATGTCGGAATTGAGGGCGTTGATCACCCAGTGACGGTAGCGCCAGGCATAGGGGCGTACCCAGTCCTTCTCGTAGCCGTCGCTATCGGCGTAGCGCGCGCGATCGAGCCAGGGGCGGGCCCAGCGCTCGCCAAAGTGGGGCGATGCGATGAGGCGGTCGACGAGGCGATCGTAGGCGTCGGGGCGGGTGTCAGCGAGGAACTCATTGAGTTGCGACGGAGTGGGCAGGAGGCCGGTGAGATCGATATAGACGCGTCGGGCGAGGGTATGGCGATCAGCGGCGGGGGCGGGTGTGATGCCCTCAGCCTTGAGTTTGGCGAGCACGAACGCGTCGATGGGATGTTTGGCGATGCCAGCCAGAGGAGGATTCGAGATGGGCTGGAAGGCCCAGTGTCTGGAGGAGGCGGGTTTCGCGGCGGAGGCAGGGGAAGCGGGCTCGGGCCAATCGGCACCCTGGTCGATCCACTGCCTGAGGATCGTGACTTCTTCGGGCGTGAGGGGCTTGCCGGCGGGAGGCATGATCATGACGCCTTTGGCGCCCGTGACGCGATGCAGCAACTTGCTTTCGGCGCTTCTGCCCGGGACGAGCACGGGACCGGAGTAGCCACCGGCGAGAGCACCCTGTTTCGTATCCAGACGAAGACCGCTGAGCTGTTGGGCGGCGCCATGGCAGGCATGGCAGCGCGCACGCAAAACTGGCTGCACTTGTCTCGGAAAGTCGATTTTGGCCCCCGCGTGAGACTGTGCGGCATGAGACTGTGCGGCAAGCACACTGGCGGCGCCCAGGTACACAAACACTCTCAGCATCCTAACGCGATGTTAGCCCGGCGGCTGACCTGCTGTGTCTCGCCAAGTGAGACACGGACTGTCATAGAATGAGACGTCATGAAGGACCACGTGGAGGCAGTGCTGCGCGCGTGTGAACTGCTGCAGGCGTTCCCGGATTCGGGGAGCGAGGCGGGCGACATCCTGCGGGTGCAGGATCTGGCGGATCGCACGGGTTTGCACAAAGCGACGGCGTCCCGGTTACTGCAGACTCTCGAGAAAGCGGGATTCGTGGAGCGGGTGGGGCGGCGCGGGTATCGCTCGCAGGTGCGGCTTGCGGCGCGGCGGCGGCTTCGATTGGGATACGCGTCGCAGACCGAGGATTCGCTCTTCGCGCACGTCGTGACGGAGAGCATCGAGAAAGCGGCGAAGGCTGAGAATGTGGAGTTGATCACGTTCGACAACCGCTATGATCCGGAGACAACACGGCGCAACGCAGAGTGCATGATTGCGGAGCGGGTGGATGTGGCGATCGAATTTCAGACGTTCGAGGTACTGGCGCAAACGATCGCAGCGATGTATCAGCAGGCGCGGATCCCCATGATCTCGGTGGATCTTCCCGCGCCGGGTGCGATCTACTTCGGGGCGAACAACTACGAAGCCGGTCGTCTCGCGGGAGCCGCGGCAGGCAAGTGGGTTCGCGAGCGGTGGCGGGATCTGGAGGAGGTGCTGGTGGTGGAGTTGGGGGATGGCGGGGCCCTGTTGGGGTCGCGAATGGCGGGGGCGCAGACGGGATTGAATGCGGTGGCGAGATGGCAGGCCCGGGTGGTGGCGCTGGACGGACGCAACACATTCGAGGGTGCGCGGGAAGCGGTCCGGCGGCACTTGCGGAAATCGAAGGCGAAGCGGATCGCGGTGCTGGCGATGAACGATCCGAACGCGCTGGGGGCGCTGGATGCCTTCCGTTCGGCGGGGCGCGAAGAACACTGCGCGGTGGTTGGGCAGGGGGCCACGCTGGATGCACGGCAGGAGTTGCGTAGAAAAGGCAGCCGGCTCATCGGGACGGTGGCGTACTTTCCGGAACGGTATGGCGAGGCGCTGATCCGGCTGGCGCTGGACTTATTGGAGAAGAAGAAAGTGGCGCCCGCCGTCTATACGCAGCACCGGATGGTAACTTCGGACAATGTGGATCGCATCTATGCAAAGGACCGGCAAACAGGGGCTGGCAAACGCAACCTCACCCGATTCGGCTAAACTGACAAATCAACTCTATGGCGAATTCCGTACCGCCCGCAAAACCTTTGGGGACTACCGAGTGGCTGATCTGCATTGTGGCCGCGCTCGGCTTTGCCTTCGACATCTATGAAGTGCTGGTGCTGCCCCTGATTGTGGGGCCGGCGCTAGGGGAACTCGGCAATCTGAAACAGGGGACGGCCGCCTACAACGACTGGGCCGGCAACCTGTTCTACATCCCCGCGATGGCAGGCGGCATCTTCGGGCTGATTGGCGGCTATTTGACGGACATCTTCGGCAGGCGGCGGGTGCTGGTTTACAGCATTCTGCTGTATGCGTTCTCGGCGCTCGGTGCGGGCTACGCCACATCGCTGGAGATGCTGCTGGTGTTGCGCTGCACAACATTCATTGGAGTGTGCGTGGAGTTTGTGGCGGCGGTCGCGTGGCTTGCGGAGTTGTTTCCGAATCCAAAGCAGCGCGAGGCAGTGCTCGGCTACACACAGGCTTTCTCTTCGATTGGCGGATTGATGGTGACGGGGGCGTATTACTTCGCCGTGACTTACGCCGATTCGTTTCCGGCCATTCACGGCATGCATTCGGCGTGGCGCTATACGCTGATCTCGGGCGTGATTCCGGCGATTCCGCTGATGATCATCCGTCCTTTCCTGCCCGAGTCGCCGGAGTGGCAGAAGAAAAAGGAAGCGGGGACATTGAAGCGGCCGAGCTTGCGGGAACTGTTCGATCCGCGGTTCCGGCAGACAACGATTGTGACGACGCTGATGTTCGCGTGCAGTTACGGTGCGGCGTTCGGTGCGATTCAGCACATGCCCCGCATTGTGCCGAGTCTGCCGGAAGTGGTGAATCTTGCGCGTCCGCTGCAGCAGCAGATTGTGAGCAACGTGCAGTTGTTTCAGGAAGTGGGCGGACTGGTGGGCCGTTTGATTCTGGCCGCGCTGGCGGTGTATATCGTGAGCCGTCGGTCCCTGCTGCGGTTGTTTCAGATTCCGGGCCTGGTGCTGGTGCCGTTCACGTTCTATGTGGCTTCCACAAGCAGTTTGGATATGACGCGGATCGGCATCTTTCTGGTCGGACTGGTGACGGTGGCGCAATTCAGTTTCTGGGGCAACTATCTGCCTCGGGTGTATCCGGTGCATTTGCGCGGCACGGGGGAGAGCTTTGCGGCGAATGTCGGCGGGCGCATGCTCGGGACATGCGCGGCGCTGATCACGACGAAGCTTGCGACGTCGTTGCCGGGAGCAGGTCCCGCGGCGAAACTGGCACTGGCGGCGACGATTGTGGGGACCAGTGTGTATGTGATCGGGCTGGTGTCGAGCTTCTGGCTGCCCGAACCAGGCAAGGAGAATATCCAGGATTAGGGCGGATTAGGGCGGGATAACTCGGTGCCAGCTACGGTAACGCAGACTTCAGTCTGCAATCCTGTCGAGGCCCGCGTTCGCGGCCGGCGAATCGCCCCCTGGTGGAGATCCTATGCGCTCGACCATCGGTGCCATTCCGCCCGGCTCGTCAACCCTCGCCATGATTGTGATCGGCGGCGGCAAAACACCCGGGGCCCGTAGGACGTCGGCGATCGGTAAGAGTGCCTGCGCGACCGCAAGCACCGGCGAATCACGCCGTGAACCGGGCAGCTTGCTACTCTTGAATCGATGCGATCCGTATTCTTTGGCGGCGGGACGCCCGAAGCCGAGCGTCCCCCAAGCAACTTCGTCATCCCCGTCTTGAATGCAGAAGAACTGCGTGTGCTCGGGTGTCTGCTGGAGAAGCAGTTCCTCACTCCCGATGTGTATCCCATGACGTTGAACGGCATTGTCACCGCGTGCAATCAGAAGACGAGCCGCGAACCCGTGGTGGCCTACGACGACGTCACCGCGCTGCACACGTTGGATGCGCTGCAGGCGAAGGGTCTGACGATGAAGATCGTCGGCGGCGACAACCGCGTTCCGAAGTATCGTGAGTTGCTCAGCGAGAAGACGGGACTGCGCGTATCGGAACTTGCGGTGCTGTGCGTGATGATGCTGCGTGGTCCGCAGACTGTGAATGAGTTGAAGGATCGCACCAACCGCATCCACGAGTTTGCCGATGTTGACGAAGTAGAGACCGTGCTGGAACGTCTTGCCGTAAGGGAGCCTCAGCGGCTGGTGATTCGTCTGCCGCGGCTGGCGGGTCAGAAGGAACCACGGTCGGCGCACCTGCTGGCGGGCCCGGTGGATCTTGACGATCTGCAAGCTCACAGCATTGCGGCGCATGCGCCATCGGGATCGCCGGTGCGCTCCCTACTGGAAGAGAGACTGCAGCGGCTGGAAACGGAGAACGCGGAGTTGCGTGAGCGGATGGCTTCGCTCGAAGCGCAGTTTTCGGAGTTCCGGAAGCAATTCGAATAGCCGTTCTGTTCGCGGCCACTTGCTTGTCTCATTCTGACGGTATATAAACAATCCGATAGAGGGGTTTTGTGAAACGTACACTCACCTTGTTCGTAATATCCGCGGTGTCTCTGCTTGCGCAGCGCACAGAGACCGTTTATTTTCGTGCGGCGATGTCGCCTGCCAATGAAGTTCCGGCGGTGAACATCAACGCATCCGGCACAGCAACCATCCGTGCGCATATCGTGCGCAACGCAACCGGTGAAATCGTCTCAGGGTCGGTCGATTTCATCGTGAACTACACACTTCCGGGAGCCGCGACCTTCACGGGGCTGCATATTCATCGCGGGCCCGCGGGCGAGAACGGTCCGGTGACCATCAACACCGGGATCGGCGGTGCGGGCGGCAACGTGGAGGATTCCACGGGACGAGGGACGATCGACCGCCAGGCGCAGGTCCGGGTGGGCGATATGAATGGCCTGTCGACGCTGCAGGGCATGTTGGACAATCCCGCCGGGTATTACGTGAATCTGCACACGACGGTGAATCCGGGCGGCGTGATTCGTGCGCAATTGCAGCGGCCGGAAGTGATCACGCTGCTGGGTGCGATGTCGCCACGCAATGAAGTGCCGGCGATTACGAACTCGGAGGCAACGGGCACGGGGGCGATTGTCGCGATGCGCACGTTCGACGGCGCTGGCAAGATGGACTCCGCGCTGGTGATCTTCGAGATCGACTATGCGTTTCCGGCAGCGACGACGATGACGGGTCTGCATATCCACGCGGGGCCGGCGGGTGTGAACGGGCCCGTGACGATCAATACAGGGCTTGCGAATCTGGCATCCGCGACAACGGGCCGCGGACGGCTGGTGTATCCCGTGGAAGTGGATCTATCTGCCGCGGCCCGGGTGGACACAGTGAACGGACTGTTCGTGGATCCTGGCAGCTACTATGTGAATCTGCACACGACGGAGGCGCCGGGTGGACTGATTCGCAGTCAGCTCCGGCGCACGGATGAGATGCGATTCCAGATGGATCTGTCGCCGCGCAATGAAGTGCCGCCGGTGGATCTGGATGCGAGCGGACCGTCGAACGTGGTGGTGAATTCGATCCGCGGCGACGACGGCGTGATTCAGGCCGCGCGCGTGACGTTCGATGTGAACCACCGTCTTCCGGGTGAGGTGACGTTCACGGGTCTGCATATTCACAATCAGGTGGCGGGGCAGAACGGTCCGGTCACCATCGACACGGGTGTGACAGCAGCCGCGAACGTGGTGAGTGCGACGGGCTTCGGCAACATCTACCGGCACGTGAACGTGAGTGCGGCGGCGGGTCTGGCGACGTTGAACTCGATGGTGGCGCGGCCGGATCAGCACTATGTGAATCTGCATTCCACTGTGAATCCGGGCGGCGTGATCCGTGCGCAAGTGGGCGAGCAGTTCACGCAACCTCCGGCGGTTGGAGATGCACTGAGCATTGTGATTGATCCTGGCCAGCGCGATGTTGCGCCGGGTGGATTGATCTCGATCTTCGGCGACCGTTTCGCGCATGCAGCGACGGATTCGTTCGCCACGATCGGCGCGCGGGTACCCACTTCGCTGAATGGCGTGGAAGTGACGATTGGCGGGCGTCCCGCACCGTTGCTGATGGTGTCGGGTGGACAGATCAACGCGCAGGTGCCGTTTGAAGTAATGCCGGGGTCGCGCCCGGTGGTAGTGACGAATGCGGCGGGCAGCAGTACCGCGTTCAACGTAAATGTTGCGGCCGTCGCGCCGGCGCTGTATCGCCTGAATCAGGAGATTGGGCAAGTGATCCGGGTGGCGGATTTCGTGTTCATCACGGCGGACAATCCGGCAGCGGCGGATGATGTGGTTGCGGTGTGGGCGACGGGTCTGGGACAGACGATGCCTCCGCTGCAGACCGGCGTCAGCATTCCGGACAGTGGCTTGTTCCTGGTTCCGCAACTTGTGACGGCGACGGTCGGCGCACGCTCGGCCACGGTGATTGGGGCAGGTGCGGCGCCTGGCTTGCCAGGGTCCTACATTGTCGCGATGCGGGTTCCGGCTGGCCTTTCGGCGGGCATGCATCCGTTGCAGGTACGTGTGGGCACGTCCAGTTCGAACACGGTCATGCTGCCGGTAAAGTAGTTCCTTCGTAGACCACAACATCAGAGCCCTCGGCGAGAAAAGCGCTCGAGGGCTCTTTGTTTAGATAGGGTGCGAATTGAGAGCCGTAGACCGCTGCAACGTCGCAGTCGAAACGTGCATTGGCGGCGCGCCACACCTTCCACTTGGGATGTTCCACCTGATACTGAATGGCGCCGCCATCGCGTTGCGCGGTGTATCCCCAGTAGTGTTCCGTGATGAATTCTTCTTCGCTGCCTGGCGTTGAGACGTAAGCGTCGCCGCCGGTGGTGACTTCGAGCGCATTCCAACGTCCGGCGAACTCCCACTCGTAGCGCGCACGTTGGCCGGGATCGACAGTGTGACGCATGGGAAGCGCTTCGTAATTCTCGTTGTAGACGTTGCGGGCAACCCAGGCGATCATGAACTTCGGCACCAGTTCCTTCACGAACACGACGCCGCGGCGGATTTCGTTCGCGGCGGCATGGCGAACGTAGAAGCGCAGGTTCACTTCCTCGAAGTTCTGATGGAAGGGTGGCGGCACGCCGAGAACTCGCGTGTTCTCGAAGAGGAAGCCGACCATGCTGACCAGCGTGCGGCCTTCGAATGTGTCGAGTGTGACGCCGCGCGGAACCAACGGTGCCAGGACGTCCGGCGGTACTTCGTAGTTGATCATTGCGAGTTGACGCCAGTGTGCGGTGAGGAACGGCTTCGGAGTGGCCACAACACTTACAATGGAAGCATGTCCTGGGGCCTCATCGCACTCTTCATGATGTTCTCCGGCGCGTGCATAGCCGACACGGTGGTGCTGCGCAATTCGGATAAGCTGACGGGCGAGATCGTGAAGCTCGATCAGCAGAAGCTGTTCTTGAAGACCACCTACGCGGGCACCATTCCGATCGAGTGGAAGATGGTGGAGCGGGTGACCGGCGAAAAGGAAATGCTGGTGGAGACCGATACGGGACGGCGGATCATCGGCAAGATCCGGCCCGGAACGGCGGGAGTGGAAGTGGTGGGGGAGAAGGATCAGGCCGTCTTGAGTCCGGTCGCGATTGTGAAGATCGGGCCGAGGCCGGAGACTCGTGAGGCGATGCTGAGCAAGTTCAGTGGCAGCACGGATGCCGGGTATAGCATCACGCGAGGGAATGCCCGGTCGAACACCTACTCGCTGGGATTCAAGGCTCGGTATGTGGAGCGGAAATGGCAGCTTCAGGGGGATGCCACAAGTTTGTTCACCACGGTGGCGGACAACAGCGTGAACCGGCACACCGGGCAGCTTCGGGGAGATTATTCGTTGAGCAACCGGTCGTTCGCGTTCTCGCTCGCGAACCTGGAGGCCGATGAGCGGCAGAAGCTCGATCTGCGGAGCAATCTTGGCGGTGGCTTTGGGTACAAGCTGCTGCGGAGTCCGCAACGCCAGATGTCGTTATTGGGCGGCAGCACGTATGTGTATGAGGCGTTCTTTGACCGGTCGAACACGACGGGCGAGGCGCTGGCGGGGTTCAGTCTCGACCGCATGCAGCTTGGGCGCGTTGCGTTGAATACACGGCTGTCGGTGTATCCGAACCTGATTGATACGGGGCGGGTCCGGATGACGCTGGACGGTGGAATCACGATGCCGGTGGCGGGCCGGATGAACTACAATCTGCGCTGGTTTAACCGGTTTGACAGCAGGCCGCAGCAGGCGGTGCAGCGGAATGATTACGGGTTGGTGAGTAGTTTCGGAGTGGGGTTCTAACAGCGGCCGATGGGAGAAGCCGGCTAATCCTCCGGCTTCGGCTGGAGTGCGTCGATGTCGATCTTATCCTTCGGGCGGCCGGCTGCGGCCTTGTTTCGAAGGAGTGCCTGTAGGCTGATCATATTCAAAGGGATGCCCTGGATGCTGCCCGATACTCTGGATTCCCAGGCTTCCTCGAAGGATATACCAGAGATGGAAGTCATCAGGTCAATGCGGTTGGGTTCGCGCCCAAGTTGTACAATCTTGTGGGGTGTGCTGAAATCCTGAACGGTGAGAGCCAGGCCTCCAAAACCGAACTGCCGGAGAGCGGTTAGCAAGCGTTCCGCGTTCTCCTCGGTGGGTCTCACGAAGAAATCGACGTCGCCTGAATACCGTGGAAATCCATGCCAGGAGACGGCCAAAGCACCCACGACGAGATAGTCAACTTTGTTCGAGTTCAAGAACGCGATAAACTCTTTCAAGTCTTTGCTGAGATGCATCCTCGAACCCTCGCTGTTGAAGTGAGAGAAAAATCTGGACGCGCTCTTCCGGGGTCATGCTGAGCCACTCCCGCCGGTTGGCGGCATCGGCTTCTTCCCAACTGTGAAAGACACGAACTACTTTCTCCATGGTTCCCATTCTAGTCCAGCCTGACTTCATTCCGAACAGGCCCGGCCAAGCCATTCGATCACGGGAACCGCTAGCTGACCTTCATCACGAGGAACGTGAGATCGTCGAACTGTGCGGCGTCGCGGATCCAGGCTCGCATCTCGCCGGCGATTCGAGTGGCGATCTCCGCGACTGGCAGCGGGGCGATCTCGCGCAGCAAGGCTTGCAGGCGCTCTTCGCCGAACTCCTCTTCGGAGGGGCTCATCGCTTCGGTCACACCGTCGGTGAAGGCGACCAGCACGTCGCCCTTGCGCAGTTGCACGGAACCCTCTTCATAGCCGGCCTGAGGGAAGAGCCCGATCACCATACCGCCCGTCTTCAGTTCTTCGATTTCGCGCGGCGCGCCATCGGCCGGCATCGCACGCACCAGATACGGTGGATTGTGGCCGGCGTTCACGTAGCGCAGCGTCTGATTCGCCTCATCCAACTGCGCATAGAAGAACGTGGCGTAGCTTCCTGTACCCGAGCGCTTCAACACGCGATTCATGCGCGCTGCGAGTTGCGGGAGCGATGCCTCGCCATCGGAAGTGATCATGCGAAGGGACGATTGGACCACGGACATGACCAGGGCTGCTGAAACACCCTTGCCTGCGACATCAGCGAGCGCGATCCCCAGTTGATGATCACCAACCGGAAGGAAGTCGTAGTAGTCGCCACCCACGCTCCGTGCAGGCAGACTCATGGCCGCGAACTCGGCGGCAGTGCTCGTGGGCGGACGCTCAGGCAACAAACGGCGCTGCACTTCGGACGCGAGTTCGAGATCGCGGCGAAGCTTCTCCTGCTCGACGATGCGATCCGTGAGCCGGCCGTTCTCGATCATCAACGCAAGTTGCGGCGCGGCGCTGGCAAGCAGGTGGCGCTCGTCTGTTTGAAACGCGGTTCCCGTCTGGGCGCCGCCAGTTACCAGAAGGCCAAGCGTCTCCTTGCGCGTGCGAAGAGCCAAGGCCTGTGCGATCTCCGCGTCGCGCAGGGCCTGAAGTTCGGGAAGGTGCTGCGGCTTGCTCTCCGATGCCCAACGGGTCCACGAGGCGTAGTCGGCGGCGGACAGGGGCAACGGCTGATGCAGGGATCGCAACCGGCTGGTGAGCACGCCGTTGGCGGGAAGCACAAGTTTGGGCCGCGAGGGATCGGTGCAATAAGAAGACTGCAGGAATGCGCCGCCTTTGTTCTCGATGAGCATGACCCATTGCGCGCCGGTTCGTGCGCGGATCACGTCGAGGCCGCTGTTCATCGCGTTGTGGAAGGACTCGGCGCCGCGGGTTGCATCGACGAACTCGCTGAGCAAGTCAGACTCCGAGACGACGCTCCGAGGTTCCTCACCGTCCGCGGCGCCGCGAATCTCCGACGCGATCTTACGCAGGCGGTGTTGTGCCGAGGTCCACATGGATTCAGATTCGTTGCGGATGGCGACCATCGGCGAGAGCGTGGACGCGCGCCACGCTGGAAGGAACGAAGCAAGGCCGGTGATGGTGGTGATGACGAGTGCGGCAAGCAGCAACGGGACGGCGGTGACTTCGCGAACATCCATCGCCTGTGTGAGCCCCCAAATGGCAGCGGTGGCGGCAGCGACGCCGATGAGAAGGCCATAGGCGGCCATGCGCAGGCCACTGCCGACGACGAGTTTGAGCAGGTCGCGCGGTTCGGCGCCGAGTGACATGCGAGTGCCGAGTTCGACGGTCTGCTGACGCACGGAGTAAGAAACAACTCCATACACGCCAAGCGATGCCAGCAGCAATGCGCATCCGGCGAAGAAGGTAACAAGGAATCCGGTGATGCGTTGCATGATGAGCGACTCAAGCACGATGTCGTGCATGGTGCGGACTTCATGGATGGGCTGCGCGGGATCGGCGTTGCGAATCGCGCGGCGTACTTCCTGAATCAACTGCGCGGGCGGAAGATTGGCGCGCACGACGAACTGCATGGGGTTGACGGCAGTGAGGGGATAGGGGAGATAGACTTCGGCAGCCGTGCCGTTTTGAAGCCCGTCGTTGCGGACGTTGCCGACGACACCCACGATTTGAAATGGTGCGCCTTTGGCATCGCCGAAGCGGCCGTTCGCGCCGATGGGCTCCTGGCCGGGCCAGTAGTGTGCGAGTGCCGCTTCATTCACCATCACGGGGATGGGCTGTTGCTTGACATCCAACGCGGTGAGTTCGCGGCCTCTGCGGAGCGGGATGCGGAGGGCGCGCAGGTAGCCTGGGCTTGCGACAACAAAGCTCGTTTTTGCGGGCGGCTGCACCGCGCCTCCGTTCGGACTGACGACATGGATACTCGTTACGTAGCAGCATCCCGCAAGAGGTAGCTGATTGACGAAGCCTGCATCGGAAACGCCGGGGATGGTCTCAAGGGCACGAATCATGCGGTCCTGGAACTGCTGCCGGCGGCCTGTTTCGGCCATCTCGGACTCGGGTGCGGTGAGATGGAACGTCAGCACGTTATTGGGGTCGAGGCCGGGATGGATGTTGAGCAAGCGGCGAAGGTCGGCGAGAATGACGGCGCTGAGAGAGAGCAGTGTCATGGCAAGCGCGATCTCGGCGATGACAAGGCCGCGCGTCAGGCCGCGGCTGCGGGCGCCCGCGGAGGAACGCACGCCTTCGTTGAGCACTTCGTTGGGAGCGGTCCGTAGCGCTTGCCACAGCGGAGCAAGGCTGGCGAGCGCGCTGGCAAGGAACGCTGCGGTGACGGCGAACAGTGCGACGCGCCAGTCGAGTTCAAAGTCGCCGGCATGGGGCACATAGGAAGAGGCGAGGCCGAGGACGTTGCGGACGAGGAACACACTGAGCAAGACGCCGAGGATCGCGCCGATGGAGGAGATCAGCAGCCCTTCCTGAAAGTATTGGCGTGCCAACTGGCTGGCTCGCGCACCGAGCGCGACACACACCGCGGTTTCGCGGGCGCGGTTGACCGAGCGCGCCAGCATCAGGCCCGCGACGTTTGCACAAGTCAGCAGAAGCAGGAGGATGGCGGCGCCCATCATGAGGTAGAGCGACTTGCGGATGTCCTGCGTGAAGAGGTCGCGGAGCAGGTCGAGCCTGGCTGTGTAGTCCTCGCGTCCGGCGGGATCGGCCTTCGCGATCAACGATGCGATGTGTGCGACTTCGGCCTGCGCCTGAAGGATGGTTGCGTCAGCGCGGATCCGAGCCATGCCGAACATCGCGTACTGATTCCTCTTATCTTGCGGGTCAAGCGGGAGCCAGAGGTCCGTAGCCGGATCGCCATACGGACCGGCCATCGGAAGGCGGAAGCGTTGCGGCATCACTCCGGCGACGGTAAAGCTTTCACGGCTCAAGGTGACGGGCTTGCCGATGATCGCAGTGTCGGCGCCGAGCCGCTGCCAGAGGGAATGCGACAGCACGACTTCCCGATCGGTTGCGTTGGCGAACCAGCGGCCAAGTTGCGGGCTGACGCCGAGACTGTTGACGAGCCGCGGAGTGACGCGGACGACCTTGAGGTGCCGCGGCTCGCCGGGCGCGGTCAGATTGAGGTTGGTGAGTCCGAACCAGCCAAAGGCATCGAAGCTGCGTGCTTGTTCGTAGGTGAGCAGATCGGGCACTCCGACCGACGAGCGGGATTCCGGGTCCTTGAGCGAGCCGCCGAGGAGCGTGATCCAACGCTCGCCATCCGGATAGGGCAACGGTTGGAAGAGCAGTGTGTTGACGACAGTGAAGATGGCCGTAGCGGATCCGATGCCGGCGGCGAAGGCGAGGATGGCGAGGATTGCCGCACCCTTGGCGCTTTTCCAGGATTTCCAGGCTCGACCAAACGAGAGCAGCATAGGATCTGCCACGTCATTATGACGGAAGAGGGACGGAGTCCGCCAGCGGGCCGGCGCGGGCGGACACGATAGAATCGCCGTCATGAGCAAAGGTTCCATCAGCCGCCGGGGCTTCCTGGTGACACCACTGGCCATGACGGCTCTGCAAGCGCAGCAACCAACCGGCGTGCAGCTCCCTCCGGCGCAGGAAAGCAGATCGGGAGGAACAGGCAGCACTTCCTATCAGGTGAGCACGGTCATCGAGCGTCCGCTTGCGGGCAAACCGCATCAGGGAAAGGTGCTGGCGGCGATTCAACCGCACTGCGACGATATCCCGATCTTCGCGGGCGGGACCGTGTTGAAGCTGATTGACGAAGGGTACACGGGCTATCTGATTACGATGTCCGATGATTCGATGGCAGGGACGGGTTCTTCCTATGGCGACATCGTTCTGAAGAACGAGAAGGATACGGTGGAAGTGGGGAAGCGGCTGAACTGCAAGGACTCGCTTTTTCTCAACTATCCGAATCACAACTTCGATGCCTGGCCAGTGCCCGAGATTCGCGCGCGGCTGATCTTTCTCTTCCGTCTGTTGAAGGTGGACACCATCTTCATGTACGACCCATCAGGGCTGTATGAAGAGAATCCCGATCACTATGTGGCGGCGAAGGCGGTGGAATCGGCGTGTTGGATGGCGGGCGGGCAGTGGGACTATCCGGAGCACTTCCGTGCGGGGTTGAAGCCGCACTCGGTGACGCGCAAGTATTACTTCGTGCGAGGGCCGCAGTTAGTGAACCGGGTGGTGGATATCTCGAAATACATGGATCAGAAGGTGTGGGCGAATGTCGCCAACGTGACGCAGGGACCGGCGGGGAACAACGGGGCAGCGTTGCGTCAAAGGCTGGCGCGCGAGGGCAAGCGGTTGCCATTGCTCGGCAGTGATGATGAGACGGCGAACCGGCAGTACACGAAGTATTTCGCGCTGGCGCGGGACCGGGCCCGCGGGCAGGCGCATGGGCTCGACTTCGCGGAGTATTTTCACTACATCGGACCGGATGAGGCGGGCGAGGATGACTACGTGAAGAAGAACGCCGTGCCGCTGTGAGGGGACTCCGTGCCCTCACCAACCCTACGGCTCGCCCTCACTCCCCCGTTTAGGTCCAGAACGTCTCCCCGGGCATCAGTTGCGACTTCAGATAGTCGTTGTTCGGCTCGAAACCAAGACCCGCCCCTTGCGGCACTTTCAGCATGCCGTTCCTGACCTCCGGCGGCTGCGCGGTCGACATCTGCTCCACATGCCGCGACGGCCGGCCAAGCGCGCTTTCGGAGCGATAGAAATTGAAAACCGCCGAACCAAAGTGCGCCGACGCATAACACAACACCAGGCTGCCCACGTTATGCAGCGCCACAGGCGTCCGCGACAGCATCGCATAGTCCGCGATCTTCTTTGTCCCGGTGAACCCGCCCGCAAACGCCAGATCAGGATGAATGATGTCGGCCGCGTGATGATCCAGGAACGGCTTGAAGCCTTGCACAAGTTCCAGCTTCTCCCCCGCCAGAATCGGAATCTTCGTCGCCTCCCGCAACGCCCGCCACCCTTCGGAATACGCCACGTGCAGTGGATCCTCCAGAAACAGCGGACGCATCGGCTCGATCGCTTTCGCCACTTGAATCGAACTCAACGTATCGAGCTCATTGTGACAATGGCACGCAACGTCGATCGCATCGCCCACAGCCTCCCGCGCATTTGCGAATCCTCGCGCAACATCGCGGAGCTGCGCACTGTCGAGAGTCGCGGTGTAGCGTCCCGCCGGCACACCCAGCAGCGGATCGATACCGATCTTGAACGCGGTGAACCCTTCTGGCGCGGCCTTGATGCTCTCCGCCCACGCCTTGCACGACCCTTTATCGAGCAGCTTCAGATTCCTTCCATGCAATACATCTTGATCGCATCGCGGAATGGGCCGCCCAACAACACGTTCACCGGCTGTCCTGTGACCTTCCCCGCAATGTCCCACAACGCAATGTCGATGCCGCTCACCGTTGGAATGTGCGCCATATAGGGATGCATGAAAGAGATCATGTTCAGGAAATGCCGCTCGATCGACAGAGGGTCCTGGCCAATCAACGCGCCTTTGAACCGCTCGATGTAGGCCCGCGCCATCGGACCGGACGCACCCGCCTCGCCATATCCAACCACGCCCGCATCGGTCTCTACGCGGATCAGACAATTGCCGGCGATATCTTTGAGTTGCATCGCTTTGATCGCCGTGATCTTCACACGGCCCTTGTGCGGCTGGGCCATCGCCTCCAGGCGCGTCATCCATGCGGCGCCGGGCGCGCCTAACGCGAGCCGCAACCAGTTTCTCCGCGTCAGCCCCATGTCAGAGTTCTCCTTTCGCTGCCTGATCATTCACTGCCTGATCCAGAAGCGCCTCCAATTGTATCCGCAGCTTTTTTGTAAGGCGAGGGTCTTCCCCACTCGTGGAAATCGCGATCTGCAAATTGCCTCGCTCCACTCTTGCCGGAACCACAAACGTGCACTCCTCCGGCGAATCGGCAACATTCACGGGAATCGCTTGCGCATCGGCGCACCGCTTCACTTCCGCATTCACTGCGCGCTGATCGGTGGCCGCGAACACGAGTGTCTGCGCCTGCACATCGTAGGCGCGGAACTCGCGGTGGATCAACGTCACGCCCAGATCCTCGAACTCTGGAAGCGCCTGCGGGCTCACCACTGTCACCTTCGCCCCCGCATCCACCAGGGCTCTGCACTTGCGCAACGCAACAGGTCCCGCGCCCACCACTAGCACGTGACGGCCGTGCAGATCGAGAAAAAGCGGGTAGTAACGCATGGCCGATGCTACCATGAAGAATTGATGCACCCTCAGAAGGGTCTGCCGGTGGTTGTCATCGTAGGCAGACCGAATGTCGGAAAATCGACACTTTTCAACGCCATCACGAAAACCCGCCGCGCCATTGTGGGCGATGAGCCGGGGATCACCCGTGATCGCATTCGCGGACAGGGCAAGTTCCACGGCCGCCACTTCGAATTGATTGACACCGGCGGAATCATCCCCAACGACGAAGACCTCATCCCCAGCGAGATCTTCCGGCAAGCCCGTGTCGCGTTGGACGAAGCCGCGCACATCATCTTCCTCATTGATGGACGCACCGAAATCACCGGTCCGGATCGCGAGCTTGCACAACTGCTCCGCAAGTTCGGCAAGCCCGTCACGCTGGTGGTCAACAAGATCGACGCGCCCGTCCGCGAATCGTTGACCCACGAGTTCTACTCGCTCGGCCTCGGCGACCCGATGCCCGTTTCCGCCGAACACCGCCTCGGCATCGACGAACTTCTCGATCACGTCACCAGCAATCTGGAAATCGTCGCGCCCGAAGAGCGAGACTCGAAAACATCCATCAAAGTCGCCATCATCGGCCGGCCGAATGTCGGCAAGTCCACGCTGTTGAATGCGCTGGTTGGCGCCGAGCGTGCCATTGTCTCCCCGATCGCGGGCACCACCCGCGATGCCGTCGACGAAACCGTCACCAAGGGCGAGGTGACCTACACGTTCGTCGATACCGCGGGCATCCGCCGCAAAGGCAAGACCCGTCTCATGGCCGAGAAGCTCAGCGTCGTGATGGCGCGCCGCCACATTCGCATGGCCAACGTCGTCATCTTCGTGATCGATGCCGCGGAAGGCGCCCTCAATCTCGATGCCACCATCGCGGGATATGCCGTGGAAGACGGCCGTGCCATCCTCATCTGCGTCAACAAGTGGGACATCACCAAGGAGGCCAACCGCAAGGAGTTCATCCAGCACGTGCGCGATGAACTGAAGTTCCTTGAGTTCGCACCAATCGCGTTCGTCTCGGCAAAGACCGGCCAGGGCGTCACCCAGTTGTTCCCCATGGCCTATCGCGCCTATCAGTCCGCGTCCCAGCGAGTATCCACCGGCGAATTGAATCGCTTCGTCGAAACGTTGAACATGGATACCGACGTGAAGCTGAAGTACATCACGCAGGCATCCGTGCGGCCACCGACGTTCGTCGCCTTCACCGGCGGCCGCGAGAAGGAATTTCACTTCTCCACCGAACGTTTCCTCATCAACCGTCTGCGCGAGAAATTTGGCTTTGAAGCTACGCCCATCGTGTTGCGCACCCGCCCCGGTTCTCGAAAGAAGGGCTGATGCCGGGCGTGACCGGCCACGACGAAGTCTACGCGGAGAGCCGCGAAGCGTGGCGTCAGTGGCTTCTTACGAATCACGCCAAACGCGCTTCGGTCTGGCTCGTGTACTACAAGAAAGACAGCGGCATTCCGTCGGTGCGCTACAGCGAAGCGGTGGAGGAAGCGCTCTGCTTTGGCTGGATCGACAGCCGCGTGCAGTCCATCGACGAGAAGCGGTACCGCCAGCATTTTACGGTTCGCAAGCCCCGCAGCGTGTGGTCCGGCATCAACAAAGGCCGCGTGGAAAAGCTGCGCGCGCAAGGCCTCATCATGCCCGCCGGACTGCGCGCCATTGAGACTGCGAAAGCGAACGGATCCTGGGAGTCCCTCAATGCTGCCGAAGCGTTGGAGATGCCGCCCGATCTCATCGCGGCCCTCGACAGCGTGCCCGGCGCCCGACGCAACTTCGATGCATGGAGCCAGTCGCAACGGCAGATCCTGCTCCAGTGGATCGCCTCCGCAAAGCGCGCCGAAACCCGTGTGCGCCGCATCGCCGAGACAGCGGAGTCCGCCGGCCGCAACGTGAGGCCCGGCCCGCTTGCCTACCTCCAGCGCGGCAACGACGCTAACAAGCGCTGACGAAGGATCGAAGGAAACGCGCACCACGCGGGATCGCCGTGAGTTCGTCTTCCTTGCCTTCGTACACCAGACTGCAGAATCCGTTGTAGTGCACGCCGCGAAGGATATTGAACACACGCGCGTAGTCGATGTGCCGCTCTTTTCCGTTCGCATCCAGCTCATACAGCTTCACGCGCACGAACTTCGCATACGTCGCCACCTGTTCGATGCTGCGATAGTAATCCGCATACGTGGTGCCTTCGATCTTCGGACCGTTCGGTCCCGTGCGCCCGGCGAAGTGCCCCGTGTCGAGCAGCAGCATGAAGTTCGGATGGTTCACCGCCTTGTAGAACTTCAACATGTCGTCGCCCGTACTCGTCAATCCGCTGTGATTCTGAAGTGCGACCGGCATGCCGTACGTCGCGCCGAGTTCCGCCGTCTTTCGCAAGGCATCCACTCCGCGCCGGAACGCCTCTTCCGTCTTGTCCGCGGATGGCGCGGATCCCACAAATACCCGCAGCACCGGTGCGCCGAGCATCATCCCGATTTCAATCGACTCCTTCGCCTTCTCGATCTCCGCGGGAATCTCGGCATCCGTGCGCCGTCCGAACTCCGTGCTCACGCACATCGCCGAAACCGTCAGGCCGCAGTCAAGCGCATGCCGCCGGATCTTCTTCAGATAATCCTTGTCTGTCGCGGTGAGCGCGGACCGGTGTACATCGATCCCATCAAAATTCAACGACCGGCAGGTGTCCATGAACTTGAAGATGTCCATCTTGCCGGCCTTGAACTGATTCTGGTAACTGAGGGTCAAACAACTGAGTCGCATCATAAGAGATGTGTGCGATTAGATCACTGCCGGCGTGCCATCGGCAAGGGCCCTCCCCCGTTCAATGGCTCTGCGGCGCAAGATACTTCCGAATGTCCGGAAACAGCAACTCTTTCGTCGCCGGCTTCTCCAGATCCGCTGGCAGAATCAACGTCGCACCGGAATCCACCAGCACCGGCGGCGTCTCACCCTTCAGCTTCATCCCGATCGCCTTCGTCGCCTCGTAGCCCATGCGAAACGGATTCTGCACCACGATCGAATCGATCC
This sequence comes from Bryobacterales bacterium, assembly GCA_016789785.1. Next base: position 4,458 of record JAEUQE010000050.1, on the reverse strand, counting down.
AGCCCGCCTTCATGTCCGCGATCAGAGACTCCGACGCATCGAAGGCCACCATCTTCACACCTTTCGCCTGTCGCGACTTCAGCGCCTGCACCGCACCCGCCGAACTCGATTCGTTATCTGCGAACAAGCCTGCCAGATCCGGGTGCGCCGTCAGCACGTTCTCCGTCGCCGCCATCGACTTCGCCTGGCTCGCCATGCCAAACTGCAGGCCCAGCACATTGATGTCCGGAAACTTCTTCCGGATCTCGTCCTGAAACCCGTGCTCGCGCTCCATCGTCGACGCGCTGCCCGGCATGAAGCCGATCACCACCACCTTGCCTTTCCCGCTCAGAATCTCGCCGAGCCGCCGCGCAGCCATCCGCCCGCCCTCTTCGTTGTTCGTCGCGACATACGAAATCCGCTGCTGCGTGTCGATGCCCGAATCAAAGATCGACACTGGAATCTCCGCCTTCGCCGCACGCTCCACCACGTTCACCAGCGCCTTCTTGTCCACCGGCGCAAGCACAATCCCCGCCAGCCTGCGCGTCACCATCGACTCCACAATGTCGATTTGACGGCTCGAGTCAATCTCCAACGCCGGCGCATTCCACTCCACTTCCAGACCGTACTCCTGCGCCGCTTTGATCGCGCCCGCGTGCACCGTCTGCCAGAAGATGTGATTCGCGCCTTTCGGCACCACGCCCACCACCTTGCGATGATCGCGTTTGCACGCACCGGCCATCAACGCCAATAGAATCAGGCTCGCCACCGGGATAAGAAGTCGACGCATGGTAGGTTATTGTATTATGCCGTTCGAATTCGCCGCGATGCTTCGCGACGTGCCACCGGGCGCGCTTCGCGACATCCGCATTAACGACGCGACCATCGCTCTCGCCAACGTCGGCGGCGACTTGTTTGCCGTCGATGGAACGTGCCCCCATCGCGGCGCTCCGCTTGGGCAAGGCGCGCTGCACGGCAAGACGCTCGTCTGCCCCTGGCACGCCTGGGAGTTCGATTGCGTTACCGGAGAGCATGACTACAATCCCAGCATCTGCCTCAAGCGCTACGACGTGAAGATCGAGAACGGCGAAGTGTTCGTCAATATCGAATAAGTGCCCGAGCTACCCGAAGTCGAAACCATCGTCAACGACCTCGCGCCGCTGCTCGCCGGGCGCACGATCGAGCGCGTGGAAGTCATCGCGCCGCTGGTGTGCAAAACGCCGCTCGATTCCATGCCACCCCAGCGGATCCTCTCCGTGCGCCGTCACGGCAAGAACATTCTGGTCGAATGCGCAAGCGGACTGCTCTCCATTCACCTCGGCATGACCGGAAAACTCCTCGTCGATGGCGAACGCACGCCCTACACTCGCGTGATCTTTCATCTCGATGGCGGCGAGTTGCTCTATGACGACGTCCGTCAGTTCGGCCGCATCCATTGGCACCTCGTCATGCCGGAGCGGCTGTCCGCCTTGGGTCCCGATCCGCTCTCCATCACCACGGAGGAATTCGTCGAACGGCTGCGCGCGCGCCGCGGTCATGTGAAGCCGCTGCTCCTCAATCAGACCTTCCTGCGCGGGCTCGGCAACATCTACGTCGATGAGTCACTCTTCCGGGCTGGCATCCATCCCAACGCGACAGCGGCGCGCCTCTCGAAACCAAGGGCTAGCGCGCTGCATGCCGCGATTCAGAGTGTGCTATGCACCGCAATTGCGCATCGCGGTTCCTCCATCTCCGACTATGTGGATGCCTCCGGCGAACGCGGCGGCTTTCAACTTCTGCATCAGGTCTACGGCAAGGAAGGCGAGCCTTGCGCTGTCTGCGGCGCGATCATCCGACGCACCGTCATCGCCCAACGAGGCACGCACTTCTGCCCGCAATGCCAGCGCCGCTGACATCTCACCAGTGCACAAACTTCAGATACTCCGGCAGACTGTGCAGTTGATCCACATGGTCCGGCGCCGAGTTGCCCGCGAAGCCCATGATCCAAAGCTTGCCCTGGCGCACTTCGCTGAGCTGCTGCGTACGCCGCGGTCCCCACTTCAACACCGCTTTGCGTTGCGCGCCCGTCTCACGCACAATCCAATCCGCGGTCTCCGTCGTGCTGGCGAACGTGCCCGGAAATATCTCCGTGTGCGTGATCAGCAACTGCTTATCACCATCCATCGCATCGCGCGCCAGCTTTGCGTAGATCTCCAGATGCTGCGTATCCAACGCCGATTCCAGCGGCCCCGGCGTCCCGTTCACATAGCTCGTGTGAATCCCATCCAGCGCCAGAACCGACCGTACTCGCTCATAGTGCCGCCCCTCGCGCAGAATCGTGCGGATCGCCCCGCATCCCGCGCTCCATCCTCCCATCGCGATCGCACGAAACTCCAACCCGCTTTTCGACTCGGCCTCCTTCACCAGCCTCTCGAATCGATCCGCCGCCGAGAACGCCTGCACATAACCATCCGACGTCCCCGAAATGTGGACCGACAATGCCGCCACATCCCCGCGCCTCGACACGGCTTCCTCCGGCAGCCAAGTGCCACCGTGAAAAAACACCAGCAGCTTCCCGCTGCGATAGCGCTCCGGAAGAAACAGCGTGCCAAGCGAGAGCGTCTCCTTGCGCGAACTCCAGTCCCGTTGCGCCAGCCGTTCATGCGCCCGCGTGTGCTCCACCATCGGCGACGGGTTCTGCCGGGACTGTGAGCGTGCCTTCCGCGCAAGCGATGGACACACCAAGAGCGGTACAAAGTTCCTGCGTGTCATTGGGGGTTACGAACTTCCCATTTTATACTGACTGAATGAGCAGCTCCCACACGACTCCCCGCCGGGACTTTCTGAAGGCATCCGCGGTAGCCGGTTTCCCCGCGGTTCTCTCCGCCATGCAACCCGCCAAGACATTGAAGGTCGGTCTCGTCGGGTGCGGCGGGCGCGGGTCGGGCGCAGCCGCGCAGGCCATGAAAGCCGATGACTACGCGCAACTCACCGCCGTCGCCGACATCGATATGGACCGCGCCAATCAGTGCCTCGAACGCCTCAAGGCCGTCGCGGGCCCGAAAGTTCAGGTCGAATCGAAGAACATCTTCCTCGGCCTCGACGCGTATCAGAAAGTCATCGACAGCGGCGTCGACGTCGTCCTGCTCGCCACGCCTCCGGGCTTCCGTCCCCACCATCTTCGCGCCTGCATCGACGCAGGAAAGCACGTCTTCTGCGAGAAACCGGTGGCCGTCGATGCTCCCGGCGTTCGCAGCGTGCTTGAAACAGCGAAACTCGCCAAGGAAAAGAACCTCTCCCTCGTCGCAGGCTTCTGCTGGCGATACAGCGCGCACATCAAAGCGACGTTCGAACAAATCAAGAACGGCGCCATCGGCGACCTCATCACGTATTACGCCACCTATTACACCAGCCCCGTCAAGCCCATGCCTCCCGCTTCGTCGCGCCCCTCCGGCATCAGCGACGTCGAGTGGATGATTCGCAATTGGTACAACTTCACCTTCCTCTCCGGCGACGGTCTTGTCGAGCAGGCCGTCCATAGCGTCGACAAGGTTGCCTGGGCGATGAACGACAAGCCCCCCATCAGTTGCGTCGCCGTCGGCGGCCGCCAGATCCCAGCCGAAGGCGGCAACATCTTCGATCATTTTGAGATCAACTACCTCTATCCGAACAACGTGCGCGCGTTCCTCGCCTGCCGTCAGATCGAAGGCTGCTACAACGAAAACTCCGACTACATCATGGGCACCAAAGGCCAATGCACCATCGGCCGCGGCCCCAATCCGCGCATTCAAGGCGCAACCAACTGGACCTTCAGCGGCCAGAAGAACGACATGTATCAGGCCGAGCACGACGCTCTGTTCGCCTCCATCCGCCGCGGTCAGCCCATCAACGACGGCGAGTGGATGACCACCAGCACCATGCTCGCCATCATGGGCCGCATGGCTGCCTACACTGGTCAGCAGATCACCTGGGATCAGGCCCTCAATTCGCAGGAGCAACTGTTCCCCGGCAAGCTCGATTGGGCGGGCACGCTCGAAGTCCCCGCGCTCGCTCGTCCCGGCACCACGAAGTTTGCCTGATGCGAATTCTGCTGCTTCTCACACTCGCGCGTGCACTGCAGTCGCAGACTGTCGACTTCGCACGCGACATCGCACCAGTCCTCGAAACTCAGTGTCTGAGCTGCCACGGCCCTCAGAAAGCACTTGCCGGTTTGCGGATCGACACGGCAACTGCCGCCGCAAAATCCATCGTCGCGGGACAGCCCGATCGCAGCAGCCTTCTCGCTCGTATGGAGATCCCACCGAATCGTGCCGGCGCAATGCCTCCCGGTGGACCCCAAGTCCCCAAAGAGCAGCGCGACCGTATCCGTCAATGGATCTCGTCAGGAGCGCAATGGCCCGCGGGTTTCACCATCACCCCAAAGCCCGCGGCCAAACTCGATGAGCGCACTCTCGTCGACCGCCTTCACAAGCGCATCACCGCCGCATCGAAAGAAGCGAC
>JAEUQE010000509.1 GCA_016789785.1 Bryobacterales bacterium | reverse complement strand
CCAGCAGAAATTGAAGCGCCAACAGGCGCATAGTGAGATTCCCAGCAGGTCTCATGAATTCGGGGTCCCTCGCCGCATCAGTATATGGATGTTGTTAACAGATTGTCAACAGTTTTCAGCCTGACTGTCTTGAGCCTGATTGTGTTGCCGCCCGAGGTCCCTGGGGCACGATTAACCCGGCTCCGCCGCGAGGGTTTGGGGCATACCAGCGCGAAGCGGACTCGATGCCTGCGCCGTTCCCGGACGACGCGTCCACGTTGCAGGGGATGCTACTGTAAGGCGGATGGGCATGCAAGAGAGACGTGGGGCCCTGAAGCCCCGCATCCGGCCGAGTACAACTAAGGCGAAGGCCGAACTGGCCGCCACACCGCCAGAAAAGCGCAAGGCGAGAGACCTTCGAAACCTGGTCGCCACTTCACTGCGCGAGGCCATCATGGGCGGTGAGTATGAGCCGGGTTCACCGCTCGGGGAGATCGAACTGGCGGACCGCTTCGGCGTGAGCCGCGGACCGGTGCGGGAAGCGCTTGTGAAGTTGGAGCGCGAGTACCTGGTTCGGAGTTATCCGAATCGAGGTTTTTTCGTCGCGACTCTGACGGAGCAGGAGTTCGACGAACGCATCTGGTTGCGGACGGTTCTCGAGCCGATCGCCCTCAAGAACGCGCGGCAGCGGGCGACGCCCGCCGATCTCAAGGTGATCCGCCAACATCTGCGACGGTTGGAAGCCACCGCTGGACGAGGCGATCCGCCGGCCTACATGGCCTGCGACTACGAACTGCATGTGGCCATTTGGGAACTGTGCGGCCAGCCGCTCCTCAAGGAACTGCTGATGCAGATCTCGGCGCCGGTATTCGTCTTTGAAGGAATTGTGGCGGACCGATACCGCAAAGCGGGCTACGACCTCAAAGCGGACGCGCGCGCCCACGGCGCGATTCTTGATTACCTCTGCGGCAAGACAGACCTCGACGCGGAATGCTGCCTGCATCCGGTCCTCGACCTCGCCATGCGGGCCGAGCGGCCGATCGTTTTCGGAAACAGCCACGCATCCCGAGGGAAGTGACCGGTCCCGTTGCAGCTTACTCGAAGCAGAGATCCTCGCTTCGGATCGCTCTCTTCGATGGCGAGCGCTCCATGGCACGAGTTGCAGTCCTGCCCGATTGCCGCTCAAAAGGCCGCTCGGGAATCATGGGTGCAGTACTCCGCCCCGGTTCAGTAGCGTGCAGAACCGACCTGAGAGCGATGTGTTGTTTGGGTTGGGATTGGGCTAAGCCATGGAAAGTGGTACGCCCGAGAGGATTCGAACCTCTGACCTTTTGCTCCGGAGGCAAACGCTCTATCCAGGCTGAGCTACGGGCGCGTGCCTTTATTGTAGCTGGATTGCGGTGAGTGGAACAACTGCGGACCGCGATTTGTCAAAGCGGCGCAATTTTCTCAAAGAAGCTTCGACAACTGCTGGGCCGCAAGCAGCACGGGATCCCAAACCGTGGCATAGGGGGGCGCGTAGGCGAGGTCAAGCTCCGCAATCTGATCAACCGTCATGCGCTGATGAAGCGCGGTGGCAAGCACGTTGATGCGGCCCACAGCGGCATCTTCGCCAATCACGCACGCGCCGAGCAGACGGCCCGTGCGACGGTCGGCGGTGAGTTGCACCGATGTGCGGTGGCCACGGAAGTAGCTGGACTTCTCCATTCCATCCACTGCCATCGATACAGGTTGAAATCCCTCGGCTTGCGCTTTCGCCTCTGATAGGCCAGTGATCGCGACGCACAGTCCGCCCACACGGACGGCGCTGGTTCCCGCGATCCCGTGGAACTTCTCGTTCGCACCGGCGGCCACGGCGCCCGCGACACGGCCCATCTTGTTGGCGGTGGTGCCCAGCGGGATCCATGCGGGACGGCCCGTCACCACGTGATGGGTCTCGGCGCAGTCGCCCGCCGCGTAAACATCAGGCAGATTGGTCTCCATGAGATCGTTGGCACGCACGGCTCCGGTACGGCCAAGTTCAATCCCCGCACCCATGGCGAGGTTCGTGTTCGGACGCAAACCGCAGGCAAGCAGCGTGAGGTCGGCTGAAACAAGATCAGTAATTCTTGTTTCGGGCCGGAAATCGATGCGGCAGCGCTCCAGGTGCTTCACGACGTGCGCGGTGAGCCATGGATTGTCGCGGCCGAGCACGTCCTTGCGCGCTTCATAGAGTGTCACCTTCAGACCTTGCGCGCGCAACGCCTCCGCGGCTTCCAGGCCAATGTAGCTCGATCCGGCGATCCCGGCGCTCCGAGGGCGCTTCGTTTCGAGGTGCGACTTCAGGCGGGCGGCGTCGTCCCAGGTGTCGATGCGATAGGCTCCGGGAATGTGACAGGCACGGGAGGCGCCGGTTGCAAGAATCAGTTTGTCGAATCGAACGGCCTCGCCCGATTTGAGACGCACCTCGCGGCGAGGATAGGAGATGGACGCCGCCTCACAATGGGTGCGAATGCGGATGTTGCGCTGCTTTTCGAAAAACTCGGGCGTGTAGACTTGCAGGTCGTCGAGGGCGGGCACGCGTCCCTCAATGAAATAAGGCAGGCCACAGGCGCCGTAGGAAATGTGAGCCGACTTCTCAAGGACGGTGATGTCGAGCTTCGGGTCAATACGGCGCGCGCGCGAGGCGGCGCTGAGGCCGGCAGCCACACCTCCGATGATGAGCAGATGCATGCGTCTTCGAAGCTACCAACATAGCTTGAATCGGCGGGATGGCGCTGACACCTACCGGCGGATCGCGAAACGGGCGGTCAAAGAGTG
>JAEUQE010000508.1 GCA_016789785.1 Bryobacterales bacterium | reverse complement strand
GCGATGGGAACCGGGTGTCGAAGACGGTCGGCGGGGTTACGACGCGGTATCTCGTGGATCAGTTGACGCCGACTGGCTACGCGCAGGTGGCGGAGGAGTTGGTGGGTGGGGCGGTGGCCCGGCGGTACACGCATGGAGCTTTCCGGCACAGTCAGACGCAGTTGATCTCGGGCAATTGGACGACTCACTATTACGGTTACGACGGTGGGTTGCATGTCACGCGATTGACCGACATCACTGGCGCGGTCAGCGACAGTTATACCTATGACGCATACGGCAATCTGACGGCGGCGAGCGGGGCGACGCCAAACGTCTTTCTGTATCGCGGCGAGCAGTACGATGCAAGTGTGCAGATGTACTATCTGCGGGCGCGGTGGTACGTGCCAGCGACGGCACGCTTTCTTACGCTAGACACCGTAGAATTAGACGGCGGAGGTAAACGCCTCTGTCTCGCGGCATGCTCTTCGTATCCGGACATGAGACTCAATCATCTATATGGCTACGCCGGCGCGGACCCCGTAAACTTTGCAGACCCATCGGGCCACCTGAGAGTCTACCTTCGGCTAAGCTCTTCCGCGGTAGGGTGGGCGAGTGAGCTCAGAACACAGGCATACACGGCCGTTCGAATAATTTGTTACGCCGTAGCCCTTGTACGAATCAGCATTGCTCCGATACAGCTATTCGCAGTTGGTTCGATTCCGGTGCCTCCCGTGGGAGATGTGATTTCCTGGATGTGTGCCGGACTAACGCTTACGAACCCGCCATGGTAATGAATCACGGGAGTGCGGAAACGATTACGTGGGAGAACGTTGGCTCGTACCACCTCTTCGCCTTCTTTGGAAGTTCTCTCCTTGTGGGGCTATTGGAGGAATGGGCTACTGCTCTCGGCCCCTCGGCCCCGCCGTGGACACTGCTTTGTCGGACGGCGCTACTAGCGATTCTGTGGGCTCGGGCGATCGCGTATTTCTCGAAGTGTCTCTCTGTTTCACGCCTTTGGGGAGTGCTGCTCTTGGCCATAGCGATTGGCGGGGCAGTCGTGACACTGACCGTCGATCGCAACTCAAGGGATATCCTTGTTTACCTGACCCAAATAGTGCCGTTCGGTGTATGGCGCCTATACCGCTTGGTCGCCAACCGCACTAATACATCCGACTGAACTCGGCCGCGATGCTCATTGTTGCGAATAACATCTATGTGTGTTTCCTAGCAGGATGCTGAAACAGTCTGACATAGCGTAACCGACTGAAACAAAACGACGTCGAAATGTCTTAACGACTATGCGAGGATCCGACGCCCAACAGAGTACGATGTTCAGCTATGTGTCGCCGGAAGAGCGGGTGTCAGCAAATCATTCCCTGCGCCCAATCCGGTAAATGGCCGACATCGCGTTACAGGCGCTTTCACCAGCATTCGACAAGATGTACTCGGCGTTTGGCCGTCCGTCGATCGCTCCAGAGCGGCAGGCTTCCCGGGGCCTTATCTGAAGGCGCTGAAGCACGGTTTCGAAAACACGCTGGCGTGGTCGCCTTACCTCAACGGGCGAGTGGAACGGGGTGGGAGCACGGGGTCGGCTACGAATGCGAACCGGTATCGCGGCGAACAGTGGGATGAGGCGGTGGGGATGTATTACCGGCGGGTGGTGGGATTCGTCAAACAATGGAAGGTTGTGATACGAGATACTGTTGAAGGGATACTCTGTACGCCAAAGAGCCATCACGCTGTTTCCTATACCAGGGTGATCCAGTCGGCTGCATTGATCTCTTGGGCCATGCCACAGCCGTTGCAAATGCTATGTTCATTGCCAAGAACGTGACAATCGGAAGAACTATGGAAGGCAACTTAATGTTCCCGAATGCTGCATTCTGTGATTCTATGAGTTGCATACATGCCCGAGTGGACGAACCACTGAAGATAGTTCCGCACCAGCGCGACGAAGCGTGTTACTGTGCCGGAGGCACGAATCACAATGAAACCACTACATCACTATTACGCCGATGATTATATGGCGCTATTTGCAACCGCCCTACTTGGTGTGGTTTCACTCCGCTACGATGAGATTCCTCCAAGCGCATTTGAGAAAGTTCTTTGGTATCCAATACTATTCGCCGTCTGGCCCTATGGCATATATGCGCGCGTGCGGGCCATTGGGGCAGCTTGGTGGTGGGCAGCGGTTTGCTTCCTCGTGTCTATTGGTCTTTCCTTCAGTGGGGTGAGCAGAGTCGCATTGCTTCTCGGGCTCTTGGTCGCACACGCCCCATTGTTGTTTCGAAGAGGATGCGAAAGTAGACGACACCAGTGACCGGAGTTTCAGCCAGGGCGTTGCGCAGGCGATCGCTTGAACGTGCGATGCAGGGGACGCACCAGAACGACGAAGTGCCCCCACTTCCTCATCGTCAGCGACAGGGGTTGCCCACAACGAGGCGCGCCGCGTGTTCTGGATTGTGGACAACGGCGCGTCCCACCGCAGTGGGGAATCGATCGCGCGTCTTAAGAACCAGTTTCCGCGCCTCGCACTGGAGTCACGCGCCTATCCACGCGAGTTGGCTGAACCAGAATCGAAAGCTACTTCTCGATCATTCAGCGCAAAGTTCTCTCGCCGAACGATTTCTCTTGGCTCGATGCGCTGGCGCAACGCTTGCTGGACTTCCAACACTACTGGGAGGCCACAGCCAAACCCTTTGAGTGCGTGCCCTCGAGCGGCATGACAGCCTTCGCCAACCTGCCCGTGATGGGCGCCAAGAACGCCGCGGGCGTGCAACCGAACCAGCAGATCATCCGCATCAA
>JAEUQE010000507.1 GCA_016789785.1 Bryobacterales bacterium | reverse complement strand
CCGCTCGCCATGAAGACGGGCCGCCTCACCTTGCTCACCGAATGCATGATGACGCGCATCCTCTACGATCGCGGCGCAAACCGCATCACGGGCATTGAGTATGCCGACGCGCAAGGCCGCACCACAGGCATTCGCGCAAAGGTGCTTGTGTTGTCGTGCAGTGCGATCGAAACCGCGAGACACCTGCTCATCAACGGTCTTGCGAATTCGAGCGGCCAGGTCGGCCGCAACCTCACCAGCCATTTCGGCGTCACCCTGGTTGCCGATTTTCCCGATCTGCGCACACGCAACGCTTCGAACGACGATGGTACCGACTACTTTCACAGCCTGTTGACGGGCCTCTACTGGGATCAGCCCAGCACGAAGTTCGAAGGCACCTATCAGGTGCAGTGCGCCGCCGGCTTACATCCCCGCCGCCTCACCGTGACGCCTGCTGGATTCGGAAAGGGCTACGCGAAGAAACTTGTGGAAGCGAACGCCGCGCATGCGTTGATGAACATGCAAGGCTCCACCATGATCACGGATCGCATCTATGTGGACCTGGATGATTCGAAAAAGGATCGCCACGGGCTGCCGCTGCCTCGCATCCATCTGCGCTATTCGGATAGCGACCTGGCGATGGCGCGCGACATGATCGCGACCTCCGAAGAGATCATTCGCGCCGCCGGTGGCCGTGTGCTGGAAACGCCGGGCGAGATTCGAGACGCCAGCAAGCTGGTCATCGATTCCAATCACTGGGTCGGCACGGTGCGCATGGGCGCCGACCCGAAGACCTCGGTGGTGAACACATCGGGCCAGTCGCATGATGTTCCCAACTTGTTTATCGGCGATGCGTCGGTCTTCGCCGCCAATCCCGAAAAGAATCCCACGTTGACGAACATCACACTCACGTGGCGGATGAGTGATCTGCTGGCCGCGAAGATGAAGAGGAAGGAACTGTAGTCATGAAGCGCCGAACGCTGTTTCCGATTCTGGGCGCGGGCCTTGCCTCCGCGCAGACTCCGTACCTGCCGCGCTTCTTCAACGAGGCGCAATACCGGGCGTTGCACGCACTGGCTGATACGCTGCTTCCCGATGACGGCAATGTTCCGGGCGCGGTGCAAGTGCGAGTGCCATGGTTCATCGACACCACGTTGCACTACACTGCCGGCGCACCGCGCCAGACGTGGCTCGACGGTTTGAAGACGATGGACGAAGAGGCGATGAAGGATCATGGCAAGCCCTTCGCGGATCTCTCCGATGAGCAGCGCATCGCCGTGATGGAGCGTCTGAGCCGCAACGAGAAGATGCCGCAATCCGCTGGCGAGCGGTTCTTCGTGTTCGCAAGGAGGCAGGTCGTCGAAGCTTGGGCATTGTCGGCGGAAGGACAGCGCCGCGGGCTTGGATACACGGGCAATGTTGCGATTGCCGAGTTCAAAGCCAGCGGCTAAGCGTGCTACAACTGGGAACACATGCCGACGGATGCTGCTCTTCTGGAGAAACAACTCTCTGACTTGCCGGCGGGGCAAGAACACGCGCGGGAACGCGTTGATCTTCTGATTGAACTTCTGCTCGCCCAACGTGGCCAGGACAACTGGAGGCGCCTTTCGGAGATTGCGGAAGAAGCGCACCGGACGGCGAAAGAACTGAACTACGAACTGGGTGTGCACCGGGCGCAGGTGGGCCTGGGCTTTGGCGCATACTGGCGCTCAGACTACCGTCAGGCTTTCGCCTATGGCGTGGATGCCGAACAGCATCTCGAGGCGCTCGACGACGAGCGCTGGCTTCCCGAAGCGCTGGTCGTGCAGTTTCTCAGCACCTGGAGCCTCGGTCAATACGATAAGGCTGTCGAGATCGGCCAGAAAGCCAGGCGGCTCTACGAGCGCATCGGAAATCTTGAGGGACTGGCTTGGGCAAACGGTGCCGCCGGCAATCTCACGCTGGAGTTGGGCGATCCTCAACAGGCGCTCATTTACCTGTTCAAGGCGCGCGAGTTGTTCGAGCAGTTGGATCACAAACTGGGGCTGGCGCGCGTTTATACCAGTCTGAGTTCGGTATATCGCACGTTGGGGGAAATCGACGTCGCGCACTCAGTGGCCCAGGACAGTCTGCGTCTGTTCCGCGAGTTGAACAATCGCATTGGCGAGGCGCGTGCCCTGAGCGATCTTGGCATTCTCTGTTTCGAACAAAAAGACTACGCCTGCGCCGAGGCCCATCACACACGTGCTCTCGAATTGCGGGAAGCCGTGGAAACGCCGGGTGCGCAAATCACAAGCCTGCTGCTGTTGGGCAAGGTGTACCTGGCGACCAACCGGTTCGCCGAAGCCGAGCAGACGCTCACCCGCGCACTGCAGATGTGCCTTCAGTATGAGGTAAAGCCCAAGCTTTACCAGGCGCATCATGAGTTGTCGGAGTTGTACGAGAAGCTCGGCAGTTTTGAAAAGGCTCTCCATCATCATCACGCCTTTCACAAGGTGCGCGACGAAGTGTTCAGTGAAGAATCGAACACGAAGCTGAAGAACCTGCAGATCGGCTACGAAACCGAGGCAAGCCGCAAGGAAGCCGAGATCTACCGTTTGAAGAATGTGGAACTCGCCACCGCGCTCGCGGAGTTGCAGGCCGCGCAGGCGCAGTTGGTGCAATCGGAGAAGATGGCCGCGTTGGGCGACCTGGTGGCGGGCGTTGCGCATGAAATGAACTCGCCGCTCGGCGTGATGCTGAGTTCCACGCAATCGAACCTCGTGCTGATGGAACGGCTGATGAAGCTGGATTGCGCGTTGAACGAGGATGTCCGCAGGTCGATGAGCGTGTTTGAAGAGAACACCCGCGCGATTGGGTCCGCGGC
>JAEUQE010000506.1 GCA_016789785.1 Bryobacterales bacterium | reverse complement strand
CCGCTCGCCATGAAGACGGGCCGCCTCACCTTGCTCACCGAATGCATGATGACGCGCATCCTCTACGATCGCGGCGCGAATCGCATCACTGGCATTGAGTATGCCGACGCGCAAGGCCGCACCACGGGCATTCGCGCAAAGGTGCTGGTGTTGTCGTGCAGTGCGATCGAAACCGCGAGGCATCTGCTCATCAACGGTCTTGCGAATTCGAGCGGCCAGGTCGGCCGCAACCTCACCAGCCATTTCGGCGTGACCCTGGTTGCCGATTTTCCCGATCTGCGCACACGCAATGCTTCGAATGACGACGGGACGGACTACTTTCACAGCCTGTTGACGGGCCTCTACTGGGATCAGCCCAGCACCAAGTTCGAAGGCACCTATCAGGTGCAGTGCGCCGCGGGCTTGCATCCCCGCCGCCTCACCGTGACGCCTGCTGGATTCGGAAAAGGCTATGCAAAGAAGCTTGTGGAAGCTAACGCCGCGCATGCGTTGATGAACATGCAAGGCTCCACCATGATCACGGATCGCATCTATGTGGACCTGGACGACGCGAAGAAGGATCGCCATGGGCTGCCGCTGCCTCGCATCCATCTGCGCTATTCGGACAGCGACCTGGCGATGGCGCGTGACATGATCGCGACTTCCGAAGAGATCATTCGCGCCGCCGGTGGCCGTGTGCTGGAAACACCGGGCGAGATTCAAGACGCCAGCGAGCTGGTCATCGATTCGAATCACTGGGTCGGCACGGTGCGCATGGGCGCCAACCCAAAGACCTCGGTGGTCAACACATCGGGCCAGTCGCATGATATTCCGAATCTGTTCATCGGCGATGCGTCGGTGTTCGCCGCCAATCCCGAAAAGAACCCCACGTTGACGAACATCACACTCACGTGGCGTATGAGCGATCTGCTGGCCGCGAAGATGAAGAGGAAGGAACTGTAGCCTATGAAGCGCCGAACGCTGTTTCCGATCCTGGGCGCGGGCCTTGCCTCCGCGCAGACTCCCTACCTGCCTCGCTTCTTCGATGAGACGCAATACCGGGCGTTGCACGCACTGGCTGATACGCTGCTTCCCGATGACGGAAGTGTTCCGGGCGCGGTGCAAGTGCGGGTGCCGTGGTTCATCGACACCACGTTGCACTACACTGCCAGCGCACCGCGCCAGACGTGGCTCGACGGTTTGAAGACGATGGATGAGGAGGCGATGAAGGATCATGGTAAGCCCTTCGCGGATCTCTCCGAAGAGAAGCGCATCGCCGTGATGGAGCGTCTGAGCCGCAACGAGAAGATGCCGCAATCCGCGGGCGAGCGGTTCTTCGTGTTCGCCCGGCGCCAGGTCGTCGAAGCCTGGGCATTGTCGGCGGAAGGACAGCGCCGCGGTCTTGGATATACGGGCAATGTTGCGATCGCCGAGTTCAAAGCTGGCAGCTAAGCGTGCTACAACTGGGAACACATGCCGACGGATGCTGCTCTTCTGGAGAAACAACTCTCTGACTTGCCGGCGGGGCAAGAACACGCGCGGGAACGCGTCGATCTTCTGATTGAACTTCTGCTCGCCCAACGTGGCCAGGACAATTGGCGGCGCTTGTCGGAGATCGCGGAACAGGCTCATCAGGCCGCCAAGGAATCCGACTACGAACTCGGCGTGTACCGCGCACAGGTGGGACTCGGATTCGGCGCCTATTGGCGGTCCGACTATCGCCAGGCCCTTGCCCACGGCTTGGACGCGCAGCATCATCTGGAAGCATTGGGCGACGAACGATGGCTGCCGGAGTCACTGGTCGTGCAGTTTCTCGCCGCGTGGAGTCTCGGCCAGTATGACAAGGCGGTCGAGCTTGGACTCAGATCCATGAGCCTCTACGAGCGCATCGGGAACCTTGAGGGATTGGCTTGGGCCAACGGGGCCGCGGGCAATCTCACGCTCGAATTGGGCGACCCTCAACAGGCGCTCATTTACCTGTTCAAGGCGCGCGAGTTGTTCCAGCAGTTGGATCACAAGCTGGGGGTCGCGCGCGTTTACACCAGCCTGAGTTCGGTATATCGCACGTTGGGGGAAATCGACGTCGCGCATTCCGTGGCCCAGGACAGTCTGCGTCTGTTTCGCGAGTTGAACAACCGTATTGGCGAGGCGCGTGCTTTAACGGACCTCGGCATTCTCTGTTTCGAACAAAAAGACTTCGCGTGCGCCGAGGCCCATCACACGCGCGCCCTCGAATTGCGGGAAGCCGTGGAAACGCCGGGCGCGCAAATCACAAGCCTCCTCCTGTTGGGCAAGGTATATCTGGCGACAAACCGTTTCGCCGAAGCCGAGCAGGTACTCACCCGCGCGCTGCAGATGTGCCTTCAGTACGAGGTCAAGCCCAAGCTTTATCAGGCGCATCACGAATTGTCCGAGTTGTACGAGAAACTCGGCAACTTTGAGAAGGCCCTCCATCATCATCACGCCTTTCATAAGGTGCGCGATGAAGTGTTCAGTGAAGAATCAAACACGAAGCTGAAGAACCTGCAGATCGGATACGAAACGGAAGCCAGCCGCAAGGAAGCCGAGATCTACCGGCTGAAGAATGTGGAGCTCGCCACCGCGCTCTCGGAGTTGCAGGCCGCGCAGGCGCAGTTGGTGCAATCGGAGAAGATGGCCGCGTTGGGCGACCTGGTTTCTGGCGTCGCGCATGAAATGAACTCGCCGCTCGGTGTGATGCTGAGTTCCACGCAATCGAACCTCGTGCTGATGGAGCGGCTGATGAGGCTCGATTGCGCGTTGAACGAGGATGTCCGCAGGTCGATGAGCGTGTTTGAAGAGAACACCCGCGCGATTGGGTCCGCGGC
>JAEUQE010000505.1 GCA_016789785.1 Bryobacterales bacterium | reverse complement strand
GGACGATTGGAATCTGCTCACGCGGCTTGCGTATCTGGAAGAGCCTGAGCGGGCGCTTGCGTTGTATGAAAGAAGTCTGAAGCTTCGTCCGCAACAGCCGGTGGCGTTGGTGAATGCGGGCACGATTCTCGCAAGGCAAGGCAGACTTGCGCAGGCCATGGAATACTGGCGGAGAGCGCTTGCGATGAATCCAGGGCTGACCGAAGCGTCGCGCAATCTGGCGATGGCTTTGCGTGCAGCGGGCCGCCGCGATGAGGCAGACCAAGTGCTGCGCAACGCGAAGTGGTTTGCTCCGGGAGTGGATCAATGAGAATCGCCATTGTGTTCGCCGTTGCGGCCGCGGCGTTCGCGCAGATCCGTTTCGATGTGCGGCCGCTGCCATTCGTTCTTGAGAACGGCGCCAGTGGCGACTTCCGTTTGATTGAGCTGATGACCGGCGGCGTTGCGGTGCTCGACTTCGACAGCGACGGTTGCCTCGATATCTACTTCGCCAACGGCGCGGCGATTCCCAGCCTGAAGAAAGCGGCAAAGCACGCCAACCGCTTGTATCGCGGCGACTGCAAGCTCGAATTCACGGACGTCACCGAAAGCGCGGGCGTTGCGGGCGAAGGCTACTCGATGGGCGTTGCCGCTGCCGACTACGATGCCGACGGACACACCGACCTCTTCGTGGCCGGCGTGAATCGCAATCTGCTCTATCGCAATCTCGGTGGCGGCAAGTTTCGTGAAGTATCGCACGAGGCGGGGTTGGCCGATGCAACGAAGAAGCCATGGTCCGTCGGCGCCGGCTGGTTCGACTACAACAACGACGGGCACGCCGATCTCTTCGTCGTGAACTATCTCGATTGGAACCTTGCCACGGAGCCCCGGTGTGGCAGCGATCGCGCACGGTTCTACTGCCATCCGAATGCGTTTCAGGGTCTGGCGAATCAGCTCTACCGCAATAACGGCGATGGCACGTTCACCGATGTGTCGAAGCAATCGGGCATCGCAAGTCACATTGGCAAAGGCATGGGCGTGGCCTTTGCGGATTTCGACGCGGACGGCTTCGCGGATGCCTACGTCGCGAATGACTCCATGCGCGCTTTTCTGTTCCGCAATCACGGTGACGGGACGTTTCGCGAGATCGGACTGGAAGCGGGCGTGGCGTTGCGCGATGATGGTGCGCCGATCGCCGGCATGGGCGTCGACTTTCGAGACTACGATAACGATGGGCATCCCGACCTCGCCGTAACGGGCATGATCAACGATACGTTCCTGCTGTTCCGCAACGTGGGCAAACAGTGGCAATTCGAGGATGATCGTGCGCGCACGGGTCTGCTGCTGGCGACGCGTCAGCTTACCGGCTGGGGTGTGGGGCTCATCGATTTCGACAACGATGGTTGGAAGGATCTGTTCGCCGCGTTATCGCATTTTCCTAGACTCGAGCGTTACACGGGGAGAGCCTCGGAGTTGCCATGTCGCGTGTTCCGCAACGTGGAAGGCAAGCGATTCACACCGTCCGATGTGTCCACGCCGGCTTACTACCGCGGCGCGGCGTTCGGCGATTTCGACAATGATGGACGCGTGGATGCCATCGTGACAGCGATTGGCTCGCAAGCGCGCTTGCTGCGCAACACCAGCGACGCAGGCAACTGGATCGCGTTCCGTGTGCAAGGCACGGGAGCCTTGGTCCGCGTCACGCTGGCGGATGCGCGCACGCTCACCAATCATGCGACAACCAGCGTCGGCTATGCATCGGCGAGCGAGGCTCTCGTGCGATTCGGACTGGGCCGCGCGACTCGTGCAACGCGCGTGGAAGTGACATGGCCTGGTGGAGCGAAGCGCACCTTGAACGATGTGGAGGGCGGCAGGATCGTAGAGGTAGCACGGCCATGAAATGGCTCTTGTGGATCACGATCGCGATAGCTTCGGCATGGGCGCAGCAGAACTCTCCCGGCTACGCGGCGTATGAGCGCGCCAACGCGTTGTTCACGAAGCAGCAGTTTGCTGCGAGCCTGGATGCGGTGGAAGAAGCACTGCGATTGGATGCGGCCCTGGTGCCGGCGCTGACGCTTCGAGCGAAGTTGGCAATGGCTGCGAAGCGCAATGATCTCGCGCGCGCCGATCTGGAGAAGGCGGTGTCGCTGAATCCGAAATCAGCGTATGCACAGTTCCTGCTCGGCCTGGTGTTGTATGAGCAGAATGAACTCCAACTCGCGTTGAAGCCGTTCGAAGCGGCGATGAAGGGGAATGCGCGGGATCCACGCGCGCCGCTGTATCTCGGGCTTTGTCAGGAGAGCCTCGGCGACACGGACCAGGCAGCGATGCTCTACGAGAAGGCGATCCGCCTGGAGGAGCAAGCGGGTCAGCCGCAAGTGGAGACGTACCTGATCGCGGCGCGTCTGGAGATGGTCCTCAATCGAACGGATGCCGCGGCGAGATGGATTGACCGTGCGATTCGCCGCGATGGGTCGAGCCGCGATGCACGATTCGAATCCGCAAGACTTGCGGCACGCCGCGGAAACTATACGGCTGCGGTGAAAGAGGCCGAACGTGCGCTCGCGTTGAGTGGCGGCGAAACATCGGAAACGCAGATTCACGCGCTGCTCGCGCGGAGCTATCAGTGGTTGGGGGACACGGCAAAAGCGTCGCAACATGCCGGCCTGGCTCGCGGCAAATGATCCAACTGACCGCCGCGAATCAATAGCCGGCTTGCTTGTCCACCACGTTGACCAGCGGATAACCGCCCACGTAGCGGCGGACATTCTCCGCGAACAGATCGATGAGGCGCACCTGACGGTCGGGGCTCCAACCCGAAGTATGCGCCGACATCACGACGTTCGTGCAATCGAAGATCGGATG
>JAEUQE010000504.1 GCA_016789785.1 Bryobacterales bacterium | reverse complement strand
TGGAGTGGCGACGCTGGCCGAAAAGCCCGAGCAGAAGTTCACTACGCGCAAAGGCCCCATGGAGATTCTCAACATCAACGGCATCATCGCCGCGGGCGAACCTCACTTTCACATGACGCTTTCCGATCCGAGCGGGCCGGCATTTGGCGGGCACCTCGAGAAGGGATGCAGAGTCCTATATCGCGCGGAACTGACGATTGCGAAGTTCACAGGGGTGAAGGTCGCACGGTTGCCGAACAAAGCGGGCGTGCCAGTGATGCAACGCAAGTAGCCAATCTTGCGGGCAAGCTGAGGATCGCGCATCCCAGGTCATCACTGGCGGCCAAGCGGCTGCTTGACCGCCTCCATTCACTCTCCCGGGAAGATCGGTGAACGTTCCCTCGAATCGACGAAGTCGGGCTGCTTCGTCGGAGGCGTGAGCCGCGCGATTAGCGCTCTGACCCTATCGCTGAATTCGTGCCGAGCCGCCCTTGGCGAACGCACGCACGTGATCGACGGTAGCCATCGTCGTATCGCCAGGGAACGTGGTCAGCAGTGCACCATGCGCCCAACCGAGCTTTACGCATTCCTCCGGAGCCTCGCCCTTCAACATGCCGTAAATCATGCCCGCCGCGTATCCATCGCCACCGCCCACACGATCCAACACGTCCAACTCCGCGGTCGGCGCCGTATACGTCTGGCCGTTGATCCACGCCACTGCGCTCCAGCTATGGCGGTTCGTCGAATGCACTTCGCGCAACGTGGTCGCGAGCACCTTAATGTGCGGATACTTCTTCACCACGCCATCAATCATGCCGAAGAACACGCTTGGATCAAGCTTCGACTTCGCAGCGACCTCGGGACCAGGAATGCCAAGCCCCTTCTGCAAGTCCTCTTCGTTGCCCACCAATACATCCACGTGCTCGACGATGCGCGCGATCGTATCCACAGCCTTCTTCGCGCCGCCAGAGAACGACCACAACTTCTCGCGATAGTTGAGATCGAACGAAGTGACCGCACCCGCTGCCTTCGCAGCCTTCATGCCGTCGATAATCACTTCCGACGTAGTCGGCGATAGCGCGGCGAAGATGCCGCCCGAGTGGAACCAGCGCACGCCCGCACCGAAGATCGCGTTCCAATCGAAGTCACCCGGCTTCAGCAGGCCCGCCGCTTCGTTCGAGCGGTTGTAGAAAACCACGGGTGCGCGCACGCCCATGCCACGGTCGCTGTAGACGGTCGCCATGTTCGGCCCCTGCACACCGTCGTGCTTGAAGCGCTTATAGAAAGGCCGGACACCCATTGCCTTCACACGCTCGGCAATCAGGTCGCCGATCGGATAATCGACCATCGCCGTCGCAATGCCCGTGGACAGGCCAAAGCAATCGGCGAGATTGGCCGCGGCGTTGAACTCGCCGCCACTCACGTGGATATCGCAATGTGTGGCCTTGCGAAAAGGGATGATTCCGGGATCGAGCCGGTGAATCAGCGCGCCAAGCGACAGAAAATCGAGCGCGCCACTGGTAGGAATAGAAAGGCCGTAGCTCATAGAAATCGTCAGTTTATCACCTGCAAGCCAAGCTTCTCCCAATCCGCCGCTTCGCCAAACTTCTTGCATTCAATGGACGGCTCGATTTGGCGCACCAATCCGCTCAATACCGCGCCGGCGCCAGTCTCGATGCCACGCGTCACGCCAAGCGTCGCCATCAAGCGAACGGACTCGAGCCACCGAACCGGGTTCGGCACCTGCTCAAACAGGCCTTGCCGCGCATCTGCACCGGACTTGATCTCACGGGCCTGCCAGTTGTTGATCAGTGGAACAGAAAGATCGCGGAAAGTGGTTGCCTCCAAATCCGCCGCCAGACGTTCCTGCGCGGGCTTCATCAGCGGGCAATGGAATGGTGCGCTGACAGGTAGCGGAATCGCCCGCTTCGCTCCCGCAGCCTTCGCCAATTCGGAGGCACGCGCAACCGCGCCCGCATGGCCTGCGATCACGACTTGATCCAGAGAATTCAGATTCGCCGCCGTGACCACTTCCCCCTGCGCGGCTTCCGAGAGAATCGTATCGAGCTTGTCCAGCGGGAGTTTGAGCAGTGCCGCCATTGCGCCCACGCCCTGCGGCACCGCTTCCTGCATGTACCGGCCGCGCTTGCGCACCAATCGCAACGCGTCCGCGAAATCGAGCGCGCCCGCGGCCACCAACGCCGAATACTCGCCAAGACTGTGCCCCGCTACGTAGTCAGCGCGCAAGCCCTGCTCCGCGAGCACTCGGAATGCTGCCGTCGACACGGCAAGCAGCGCCGGTTGCGTGTTCTCGGTTTTTTTCAGATCCTCCTCAGGCCCTTCGAAACAGAGTTTCGACAAGGCGAAACCCAAGGCCGCGTCAGCTTCTTCAAAGGTTTGTTTTGCAGCGGGATAGGCGTCGGAAAGCGACTTGCCCATGCCGGCAAACTGAGATCCCTGTCCTGGAAACAGGAAAACAAGTTTCGACATAAGACCAAGCTATAATAGTAACCTCTCAGGGCGCGGCAATCATCTTCTCTCCGTAGAGGCTTTTTCTCAGGAGCGTTCACTTTGGGCATTTCAGAAATATGCGTGCGGCGGCCAGTGTTCGCCTTCATGCTGATCTTCTTCCTGGTGGTGTTGGGGATTTTCAGCTTTCAGGATCTCGGTCTGGATCTGTTCCCGCGCACCGACCCGGCGACTGTCTACGTGCAGGTGAGGCTGCCTGGAGCAAGCCCCGAAGAAGTCGCGTCGCAAGTCGTGATTCCGCTTGAGGAATCGATCTCGGCGATCAGCGGCATCCAGGAACTGCGCGGCTTCGTCACCGAGGGCAGCGCCCGCGTGATGGTGACCTTCGTTCTCGAACGCGATATCGGCGACGCCGTGGAAGACGT
>JAEUQE010000503.1 GCA_016789785.1 Bryobacterales bacterium | reverse complement strand
TGCGCTGCGCCGAAGCGCCATCTGGCGGGGCTTCCAGTGCTCAGCTCCACATTCCTGGCAACTTCACATAAGTCGATCAGTAACACGTCGAGCCGCGCCAGATGATCGATCAGCTTGCGCGTGGAGCGGTCGGCGAGGGAAGCGTACATGTCGTCGAACAGATCCTGCGCGGCGATGAACTGGCCGCGTAGCCCATTCTGCAAAGCCTTCAACAAGAGGCCGGAGGCCAGTCCTGTTTTCCCAACGGCGGTGGGACCGATGAAGACCAGATTCTCGTGTTTGGCCACGAAGTCGAGTTCGGCGAAGCCCTGGATCTGCTTGCGCTTCACGCCCGTCTGCTGGCTGTAAGGAAACGTTTCCAGCGACCAGCGCTCGGGCAGGTTGGCGCGGCGGATGCGCCATTCCAAGGCGCTTTCCTGTTGGTGATGCCACTGGGCGCGCAACAGCGCGGCGACGAACTCAGAGTAAGAGATTTGCTGTTTTTCGGCGGCGCGGAGTTGTTCGTCATACACCGAGCGCATGCGCCCGAGCTTGAGATTCTTCAGTAATTGTTCGATTTCGTCAGTCATCTTGCTCCTCCTCGAAGCGGAAATACTCGCTGCGCACGCGGCGCAGAATCATGCGCTCGACGCGATCCAGATCGTAGAGGCCGTAGCGTTCCGCTTCCTCAATGGCGCCGAGAAACGCCTCGCGTGGATAGTCGCGTAACAAGCGCAACAGGTGCCGCAGCAGCAGCGCCACGACTTTGCGTCCGCGGCGTTTGAGGTTATCCACATACGGTCCGAGTTGGGGCACGGCGGCCAGAATGGCCACCCGCTCCGGATGCGGAGCGCGCTTGGGCGCGCCGCGCTCGGGCCGGTGCCCAGGCAGCGTGACGCGCACCTGATCGGGCGTGAGGATCCGCCGGTGCGTGACGATGTGGCGGGCATCGAGTTCGATCTCGACACGGTCGAACATCTCGCGCACCTCCACCTCGCGCCCGATGAACGAAGCCGGCACCGAGTAGCGATTGGAGTGCAGCGACACGTACCCTTCGACGTCGACGAGGCGGTGATGCAACCGGTAGACTTCCGGCACCCAGGCCGGGAGCGGTTTCAACCGCGGCCGCTCGACGGCGTAAAGTTCGGTGGGAACGGCACGGATATGTTTCTTGTAAGTCGCATTCACGCGGTCGCACCAGGCGCGCGCTTGCCGGTTGAGATCGTCCCAGTCGGCGAACGCGCGCCCGGCCAGGAAGTTATTCTCGATGAAATGGACGGGCGCTCGACGCGCCCCGAGCGGTTGGCGTCGCCGATTTCGTGCGCCACGAAACGGAATCCGAGCCGTTCGGCAAAGGCGGCCATTTCGGGCACCGGCACCATCTCGCGACCCGTGCCGCGCCACACCACGACGTGCGTATTGTCGATCATCACGCGCTCGGTGGCGCCTTGAAAGTTGCGCAGCGCGGCGGTGAGAAAGACTTTGCAGTCGAAGCGCTGGAACGTGGGCAGGATCTGAAAGAACAGCAGGCGCGAGTAACACAGCACGGCCGAGGCGGTTTGCGCTTTGAACGCGCGCCCGCCTACGGTGACGGTATGCGGGGAGGTGTCATGCTGCATCTCCTGGCCCGGTTCGAACTCATGGCGGCCCGCCGGAACCTGCGGCTCCTGCCCGATGCCCTCGCGGCGGCAGAAGGCGGTGAGCGTCTGGTAAGAGAAGTCCGCGCCGGCGGCGGCTAACTCCTCATGGACTCGCACGAGATTGCCCTTGCAGCGGGTGAGTAACTCCAGAATCTGGGAGCGGAAGGGTGCGGCCTTCTCGGCCCGCGCGATCTTCGGCACGGCGGGGGAGTTCGCCTGCAACACCTGGCGGATGCTTTGCCGCGAGATCCCGAGCAGCCGTGCCATCTCGCGCTTCGGTATCTTCTGCGCATGCAGTTGGAGAATGGCTGTGCGTTGGGCTTGGGTCAACATGGTGAGTTACGGGTTCCTCCTCTGGCTCGGTTCGTTGGGCGAGTTCGGTCAATAACTCCGCGGCGCGTTGGATCTTCCGGCGTAGTGACGCGCGCTGAGCCGGCGGTGGCGATTCCACGCGTGCCAGCGCTCGTTGCGCGATGGCGGTGATCTGCGCCAGTTCCTTTTCCAGCGTGGTGGGCGGCGGCTGGGCTTGCAGGCACAGCTTGGGTTCGGCCAGGATGCGCTCGGCGTACGACGCCGCTGGCTTTGCGCCAGGCGTGGTAGAGTTGTACGGCTTCCCGCATGGTCCACGGGTGGGAAGCCAGAGCCTGGGCCATGCGCCGGCAATGCCCGGCATCGACGCGCGCCACCGGCACCAGGAAACGCATCGCGATCTGCGCGCTGATCTGGCCTTGGCGTACTTGTTGCTGGACCACTTCCGGCAACTGTTCCACCAACGCCAGCCGGCGCGCCACCCACGTGGTGCTGCGATCGAAGCGCCGCGCCAGTTCCTCGATCGAACAGCCCAGGCGGCTTTCCATTTCCGCGAGCAGCCAACCTTGTTCGAGCGCGGTCTCCGGTGGGCTGGTGCGCAACGACCGCTCGAGCACCAGCGCTTCGGCTTCGCTCATCTGCCACACCACGGCGTCGACGGTGTCGCGGCCCAGTTGCTGGAGCGCGGCGAGACGTTTGTGCCCGTCGATGACGAGGTAGCGGCCGGGTGTTTGTTCGATGACGACGATCGGTGTTTGCTGGCCATTGTCAGCCAGTGAGGCAAGCAGCCGCCGTTGGCGCGCCGGGTGACGTACGCGGAGATTTTCCAGGCGGCGGCCAGTTGATGAAACTCCAGCTGCATGGGCTCGGGCTCCAGTATGCCCGGCTTCCGGACTGGTCTTTTCCGGAGCGGCGAGAAGTGTGCCGGCAAGCCGTTTCGGATCAGTGAGATACGCCTGGAACTGGTCTTTCGCGGTCTTC
>JAEUQE010000502.1 GCA_016789785.1 Bryobacterales bacterium | reverse complement strand
CAAGCTCCGCGCGCTTCTGCGCCGATTCCACTTCGGCGGCATGCCTGGTCTGCATGGCTCCGTCGTGCGCCTTCTTGTTGCGCTCCCTTCGTTGCTCGATCCTCGTGATCTCGGCCTGGATCTGCTGGCTTTCCTGCTCGGGATCCTCGGATCCCACCGCATCCACCTTCGCTCCGTACTCCTCGATCTTGCGTTCCGCCTCCTCAATGTCTGCATCGAGACCGGTGATCTCTTTGCGATGCGCCAACACTCCAGCTTCCAGAAGTGCCGCTTTCGCCCTCGCCTGATCCGCGCCCCTCTCGGCCGCCGCGAGTTCGTTCGTCAGCTCGTCGAACTGCTTCTTCCGCTGATCATGTGCCGCGAACTCCTGTTCGGCAAACACTTCGAGCAACACATCCGCCGGAGCAACGAATGGCGCGATTGCCGCCTGCAGAACACGCTCGCTTTCTTCCAACTTGCGGCGCGCATTCCGGGCCATCGCTTCGCACTCCAGCACTCTGCTTCTTGCCGCGTCCGAAGCCGCCTGCGCACGCATCATCGCTTTGCGCGCCGCGTCCGATCGCTTCGCCACAACACCCTTCTCTCCCTCGGCGTCGCGCTTCTTCTGCTCGGCCTCCTGCAACGCGGCAGGAGCCGCGGAAGCAGGCACCTTTTTCACAGGCTGCTCGCAGACGGGACACGTGCAACCGGGTTCCAACTTGGCTCGCAACACCGCGGCCCGATGCTGGTTCTGCATCGCTTCCAACGCCCCGGCCGCGTCCAGCAACTTGCGCTCGGCTCTTTCCAGAGCATCCTCCGCAAGCTTCAAGGCTTGTTCCTTTTCATGAAGCGCCGCGCTCGCTTCTTCCTCCGCTTTCCGCGCGGCTGCCAGCGGTGCAACGGAGTTCTGCTCATTCTCTCTTGCGCTACTCAGAGCAAACACAGCGGCTCTCGCATTCGCAAGGATCGTATGAACCGCGGCATCGTAATCCACGCCTGCTCGCTTCTGCCGCAATTCATCCCGATGCGTCTGCGCCGGCTGCAAATCCGCACTCGCCTTCTCAAATGCCGTCTGCTGCTTCGCCACATCCTCCCGCAGCTTGTCGCGTCTCTTGCGCAACGCTGCCAGCTTCGCCGTCCAATCGGCACGCTCCTTCGCCGCCGGAATCACCGCGGCCAACTTCAGCACCCGCTCACGTTTCACCGGCAGCGCCGCCGCTTCGGCTTCCGCTTCGCGCAGTGCCGCCGCTTTCACATCCACATCTTTGCTTGCTTTCGCGAGCTTCGCTTCCAGTTCACTCGCGCTATGCCGCAGAGCCTGAACTGCGTTGCCCTTCGCCGCGGCCTCATCCAGCAGCTCGATCACTGCGGCGGCCCGCTCCGCTCGCTCAATCTCCTGCCTGGCGGCATCCATCTCCGGCTGCTTCCGCTCAATCTCTGTTTGCCGTGCGCGCAACTGATCTCGCTCTTCCACTTGAGCCCGAAGCTTCCTTACCCGATCAAACTCGCCGCGCAGCTTCTCAACTTCCATCGCGACCTCGTCCCGTTGTCCGCGCGCCGCCAGCAGAGAAGCCTCCTTGCCTTCCAGGTTCTTCTCAGTCGCACCTGCATAGGGACCGTTCAGCATGTCCCTCGCGGCGTCGATCTTCGCTTGCAACTCGCCAGCCTCCTTTGCGGCGAGTTCACGCATCCTCTCGTAGACACCAAGGCGCAGCAGTTCACGAAGGGTGTTCCGCTGCTCGGCAGGCTTGCTCTTGAGAAACTTCGCGAAGTCGCCTTGAGGCAACAGTACGGACTGTACAAACGCGTCGTACTTGAGCCCCAGCAGCGCCTCAACCTTCTCGTTCACATCACCGATCTGATCGCCGAGTGTCACGCCACCGATCTCTTCCAGTTGCGCCCTTTTTGCCGCCCCAGGCCTCATCGTCCGGACTACGCGGTACTGCTTGCCCTGCACTTCGAAGTCAAGCGTCACTACGGCTCTCGACGCACCCAGCGAAACAAACTCATCCAGATTCTGGCCGCCAAGCCGGGGCACCTTGCCATACAGCGCAAACGTGATCGCGTCCAGCAAGCTCGACTTGCCCGAGCCCGTCGGCCCCGAGATCGCAAACAGACGGAGGCGCGCAAAGTCGATCTCCTGCGCCACGCGATAGCACGTGAATCCTTCCACCTTCAGCTTGACGGGACGCATGATTGCTTCTCCGCTTCCGCGCGCAGTTGATCGAACGCCGCCAGCAACTCGGCACTCGGCGCCTTCCCGTGCTTCTGGCGGTAATACTCCGGATACGAGTCTTCGCAGGAGGCAGGCTCCGCGTCGTTTCCGGGTGCCGGCGCCTCCACGTCCACACTCACGGCATTCGGCAGCAACTGCCGCACCTGCCGGTTCACGTCAGGGTCGCGCTTGTCCACCTTCACAATCACACGGAGCCAGCCGTCCTGCTTCAATTCCTCAGCCTTCTGTTCCAACTCCTGCAGGGTTCCGGCGAATCGGCGCAGCGGCTTGCCTCCCACATACGCAACACGCGAGATCTTCGCCGGTCGTGGACCCGGCTGCGCCTCAATCACCACAAACGATTTCTCAATCCCCGCTTCCCCGAAGTCGAGTTGCAGTGGCGACCCCGCATAGTAAGCGGGCGACGGCGCGGGAATCGTCTGCGGTTTGTGTATATGTCCGAGCGCGATATAGTGCGCATTCGGCGGAAGCGTCGCCGGCAACGCTGCCCAATCCTCGCCAAGATGCACCTGCCTCTCCGACGTACCCTTGATCGCTCCCTCAAGGTGCGTATGCAGGCAGAGCAGATTCACAGCGTCGCCACGAAAACTCGCACACAACGACCTCACGATGCGCGTCATCTGGTCCGCATACTTCTTCATCGCGACATCATCGCCATCGGCCACATCGAGCGCACTCACCAATCGCCGCTGCGAAGCAAAGGGCAC
>JAEUQE010000501.1 GCA_016789785.1 Bryobacterales bacterium | reverse complement strand
TTCGACGATGCCGCCTTGTTGCTCTCGCCCAACTCGCGAATCGCACGCTGCATGTCGCGCTCCATCTGCTTCAACTCGCGAGCCAGCCTCTCCTGCTCGCCTGCGAGTTCGCGCGAGCGTTGCATGTTGCTCTGCATCTGCTGCAGATCCTGCTGATTCTGACCCTGGCCTTGCCCGAACATGCGGAACATCTCCTGCTGCACGGCCTTCTGGCGGTTCGCCATGTCCTCGGCGCGGCGCGCGAGGTCACCAACCTGTCCCGAGTTTTCCTGCTTGCGCATGGAAGACAGCAGATCCTGTGCCTGCTGTAAACGCTCCGCGGCGCGGCGGGCATTGGCATCCTCGCCACCGCCCTGGCCGGTCTTCCGCATGTCTTCGGTCGCGCGCTTCAACTCATCCAACGCCCGCGCCACCCGAGGATCAATGCGATCACCGCCTTGGCCGCGCTGCTGTTGTTGCTGCTGCTGCTGGCGCATACGCTGATCTTCGCCGCGTGCCAACTGCTGCATGCGCTGCTCCATGCTCATCTGCTGTTGCTGGCCCGACTGTTGGCCGGACTGCCCGCCCTGGCTTGCCGAGGCCTGCTGGCTCTGCTGGCCTTGTTGCCCTTGCTGGCTCTGTTGACCCTGCTGGTTCTGTTGGCCCGCGAGCTGCTGCATCTGACGTTGCAACTCCTCGGCTTCGCGCCGCAGCATTTCCTGCTGCCAGCGCTGCTGCGGCGTATTCTGCTGTTTCCTCTGCTGCTCGGCGAGTTCCTTCTGCCGACGCGCCAACTGCTCCAGCTTCTGCAACGCCTCGTCAATCTTCTTCTGCTTGTCCTCTTCGCCACCGCCGCCGCCACCCTGGCGGCCCGTCTCATACTGGTTCTTCTCGGTGTCGAGTTCGAGATCGAAAAGACTGGCAAGGTCGCGGCCACCACCGCCGCCACCGCCGCCTCCACCCTGCTGGCCGAAGGCAACCTGGATCTCACGGAACGTCGACTCGGCTCGCAACAGGTGCTGCAACGCGCGCTGTTCCGGACCGAGCGCATCCTTCCATGAGAGCGACTTCAGCTTGTCGGCCGCCGCGGTCATCTCCGCCGCCGCACGCTCCATGTCCGTTGCGAACTTCTTGAACTGATCGTTCGTACCGGCGAGTTCACGGCTGCGCATGCGCCGCGCCAGCGATGCGGCCTGATCCTTCAACTTCGCCTGCACAACGGCAAGGAACTTCGCGTTCTCCGCCGCGGCTTCCTTGTTGTTGGATTTGTCGCGAAGCTGATTCCACGTCGCGGCGATCACTTCCTTCTGGCGCGCGGAGATTTCATTCTCCTGCGGACCTTCGCCGCCACCACCGCCACCGCCCATTTGTTGCGACTGAGAGAACTCGCGCTCGTACGGATCGGCTTGAATGAAGATCATGTCCGTACGCGCTTCCACCTGTGCATCGCGCGCCGTTGCATAGGCGCTCACCACATCGCCGGGCACCAGCTTGTAGTCTTCCAATGACAGCATCGTGCGGCCGTTCACCTGCTTCATCCCGCGATTCGGAAGCAGATTCACTACCTTCTCCTCGCCGCCGTTCACCGAGTAGTGCAGCTTCACTTCCTGCAACCCGTAGTCATCCTCGGCTTCCACTTCGAGCGTCACTTCCTCAATCGGAGACACACGCGCGTCATTGCGTGGGCGCAGGATCTTCACAATCGGCTCCAATGCCTGCCGCGCTTCAATGAAGAAGTCCTCGCTTAAGCGAACCTTCTGCCCCTGGTCAATCGCCGCCAGGTGATAAATGCCATCCTTTTCGATCTTGATCCTCGCCGCGAGCCATCCGCCGCCAATCTCCTTCAGCGGAACCTCGGTCTGATTGTCGATGATGATCAGGCCATCGCTGAGCGGCTTGTCCATGAGAAACGCGACTTCCGCTTCCGTGTCCTTCACTGCGCGCAGATCGCCAGTGCCTTCTTCCGACGTGTTCTGCAGTCCGGACCACGAAGGATACTTGTAGCTGACGCGAACTTTCTTGATGCCCGGCAGATCCACCACGCCGATGGTGTACTGCTTCGAACGAATCGCACCAGCTTCCACGTAGTAATCCACGGTTTCCGGCAAGCCCGCGAAGAGGAACTCGAATCCGTTGCCCTGCGACTGTGCCGTCATCTGCACCTGTTCCCATTTCGTGGTGCCTTTGTAGCGGGCGAACAGCCGCACGTTGTTGGTCTGGAATCCAAGCAGGTGCGCCGTCACCATTTGATCGGTACGGCGGCGGATGCGACGGTCGCCCGGTGTGACGGTGATGTTGTAGTAAGGCTGCACATCGCGAGGCGTGCCACCCCACAGCAACGACGCGCCGTGGCCCAGATATCCCGGTCCGGACTTCGTCAGCCACACCAGCGTGGTCACCGCAAACAGCGCGGCGATCGCGAATCCCGCCACCTTCAGCACCGGCGCGATCACCTGCGGCTGCGTCTGCCGTGCGACCTCCACCGTGTCGGCCGCCAGCAATTCGAGGAAGGGATCTTTCTTCGCATCCACGCGGCGTTCGGCGAAAGTCAGCAGACGTTCTTCAAACTGTGGGAACTTCGCTTCGGCGCCGCGGGCCGCCCGCTTCGCGTTCAACCGCAGCAGCGGCGTGACAATGCCGAAGCCCACCGCAAAGGCGATGGCAAGAAACAACAGAAAACGCGAGGCGGTGAGGCTGCCCTCAGAGAATGCGAATCCGTTGGCGATGATCACCAGCAGCACGGTGGCCACCAGTGCGGAGGCGGCCGCGATTGCGAGTCCGCGAGTCAATGCCATGACCCGCAGTCTCTTCTCAATGCCGCGCAGATAGAGTTCCAGTTGATCGAAGGCGCTCATGCGGACTCCTTCTCAAGCGTTAAATGCTGGCTGGCCAACAGGGATTCGAAGATCGCCACCAGGACTGCTGCTACCAATACATACCACCAAAGGCT
>JAEUQE010000500.1 GCA_016789785.1 Bryobacterales bacterium | reverse complement strand
GAGGTGCGCGACCTGACCGCCGATCACGCAGGCCCAACGTTTGAGTACCGGGTGCAGATTCGCCCTCAACTCGCCCATATCGGCGACGTTCGTATCGCGACGGATCATCTGAACCTCGCCGCGGAAGAAGCGAAAACCGTGCGAGTCCTGTTCGACCGCGAGGAGGATTATCGCGGCGGCGTCGCCATCACGGCGGAGAACCTGCCTGCCGGAGTGGCGGCGCACACGGGCTCCGACTTTGAGGAAGACCGCGACCCAGTGGAACCAGTCGGCAAGCGCGAGCGGTTCCTTCCCAAGGCCGAGCGCACCACGGTGGTTTTCATGGCTGCTTCCGATGCGCCTCCAACCTCCAGTCCCGTGGATGTCCGCCTGATCGTCCGTCCGCTGTTCGGCGGCCGCCTTGGCCAGATCATCGCGAGCAAAACGATTCCAGTGATGGTGGTGAACAAATGAGAAGGGTGGCTCAACTTTTCCTATTGGCCTCCAGCCTGGTCGCACAAACGCCGCCACCCGGCTCGCTGAAGGTGCTGCCATCCCAAGTGACGCTGGACGGCGCCCGCGCCACTCAGCAGTTTGTCGCGATCCTCTCGAGTCCGGATGGCGTAGAGCGTGACGTGACCGGCGAGACCCAGTGGTCGCTGACGCAGCCTTCGGTCGCCACATGGCTGGCCCCGGCGCGCCTTGCGGCGTCCACCGCTGGTTCGGCCATCGTCACTGCCGCCTGGAACGGCCGCCGGGCACAGGCTTCCCTCCAGGTCCGCAATGCGGACGCCACGTCGCCCGTCAGCTTCTCACGCGAGGTAAGCGCGATCCTCACGAAGCGGGGATGTAACAGCAGCGCCTGCCACGGCGGCGTGAAGGGCCGCGGCGGATTCAAACTTTCGGCCAACGCCCTCTATCCCGAAGACGATCACGAATGGATCCTCAAGGGAGGAACTTATCAGGTACTTACGAATGAAATAAAAGGAAGCCGAATTCCTCGTGTCGACCTTGCAAATCCAGTAAAAAGTCTCTTACTCACAAAGCCAACAATGCAAGTCCCGCACGGAGGCGGACGCCGTCTCGACCCGGACTCGGAGGACTACTGGCTCTTGCTTTCCTGGATTCGCGCGGGTGCTCCGTTTGGACCCGGCGCGCAGTCCGCGCCCGCACTTACAAAGCTCACCTTTGAGCCAGCTCTTGCGATTCTCTCTGAAGGAAACCACCGTCAGCTCTTAGTCACTGGACATTACACCGACGGCCACACCGAAGACGTCACCCATCAGGTGTTGTACTCCATCAACGACCCCGAAGTCGCCTCTGTCTCCGAGGCAGGCGTGATCCGCGGCAAGGCCCGCGGCGAGACCGCGATTCTCGTCAAAGCCGCCGGACTTGTGGCGAGCGCCACCGTGGGAGTGATTGGGCCGCGCCTCAAGCAGTATCCGGCCGTGCCGCGCGCGAACTTCATTGATGAGCACGTCTTCCGCAAGCTGGAACGGTTTCAGATCCTGCCGTCCACCCTATCCTCGGATTCGGAGTTTCTCCGCCGGGTGTGCCTCGATCTCACCGGTGCGCTGCCGCCGCCACAGCGCGTGCGGGAGTTCCTTTCGAGCCGTGATTCCAACAAGCGCAATCAGTTGATCGATGCCCTGATTGCCTCGCCCGAGTTTGTTGACTACTGGACCTGGCGTTTCGCCGATATCTTCCGGGTTGCGATCTTCACCAACGGGCTTTCTTCGAAGTGGAGCCAGAGTTACTGGGAGTGGATCCGGAATTGGGTGGAGCGGGATCTGCCCTACGATCAGGTGGCGCGGGAACGAATCGCCTCGCAAGGCTACGAGCCGGCCTCCCGTCACTTCCTGCCCTACAACCAGATCGGGCCCCCCGCCGAGGTCATGGCTGAAGAAGTCCGCGTCTTTTTCGGGCGGCGATTGGATTGCGCGCAGTGCCACAACCATCCCTATGAGAATTGGAGTCAGGATCAATTCTGGGGCATGGCTGCATTCTTTTCCCGGCTTTTCCGAGTGGGCGCGGCGGTTTTCGATC
Organism: Bryobacterales bacterium; assembly: GCA_016789785.1. The sequence continues at coordinate 922 of JAEUQE010000500.1, read as the reverse complement.
ACCCCACAAACATGGACCTGAGTTCGAAGGATGTCGGCGGGTCGATCGAGTTACTTCATCCGCGAACGAAAGCCGCTGTCAAGCCCGCGCTTCTCGACCGCTCCCAGGCACACGTGACTCCGGACGGGAACCCGCGCCGCGTCCTTGCCGGCTGGATGACCAGCCACCCCTACTTCGCCGAAGCAGCCGTGAATCGCATCTGGGGCCATTTCTTCGCGCGAGGAATTGTCGATCCGGTGGACGATTTCCGGTCCACGAATCCCCCGGCGCATCCCGAGTTGCTGGCCGCCTTGGCGAAAGACTTCTCGGGGAACGGCTACCGCCTGCGCCACCTGATGCGCACCATTACACGATCCCGCACATACCAGCTCTCTTATCATCCGAACGATACCAACCGGCAGGACGCGCTGAACTATTCCCGATCGATGGCGCGCTCGCTTGACGCCGAAGTGCTGCTCGATGCCGTTTCCGATGTAACTGGAATTCCGGAAACGTTCGCGACCGCCGTAGCCGGCGGCTCTTCGGTGGGGCAGGCGCCGCAGGGCACCAGAGCGGTGCAGTTACGGGATCCAGATACATTTTATTCCCGTTTTCTGGAACTTTACGGCCGTGCCAACCGGGGAGCGGTACCAGAGCGGAACGCAAGGCCCAATCTCAGTCAGGCCTTGCACATCCTCGCCGGATCGAGTTACATCGACCGCTTAGGCGCTCCCGGAGGCCGGCTGGAGCGTATGCTCAGTTCGGGCGCTACGGACGCGAAGATCGTCGAGGAGTTCTACCTCGCCGCGCTGACCCGGCTCCCGGAACCGGAAGAGTCGCGGGAGATGCTGGATTTGATTGCGAAGCGCGGTGACCGCAATGCCGCGCTGCGCGAGTTTGTATGGGCGCTGCTCAGTTCGCGCGAGTTTGCGGAGAATCACTG
>JAEUQE010000004.1 GCA_016789785.1 Bryobacterales bacterium | reverse complement strand
TCCGAATCCTCTCCACCATGCTTACTGACTCTCTCGGGATCGGCGAATGGGGCTTCGCCGCTTGGGTGGAAGTGGACGGCCAAACCATCCTCTTCGACACCGGAGCCCGCCCCGATACGGTCTGGCGCAACGCTCAGGAACTGAAAATCGACCTCTCTTCGGCGACTCAGGTGATCCTCTCCCATAATCATGGGGACCATACCGGCGGGCTGCTTACTCTCCGCCGAGAGGCCGCTAAGTCGAACCCGAAAGCGCTTAGCGAAAGTTATGTCGCCGATGGCGCCTTCCTCTCGCGTCAGGGTCTTGACGGCGTTGAGCGAAACCACTTACGCAACATTCAGGCGGATTACCAATCCCTCGGCGGCCGCTTCACCGTGATCTCGAAACCTCATCAACTCCTGCCCTCCGTATGGCTCACCGCCGGAGTTCCTCGTAAGTATCCCGAGAAGAACTGGAGCACCCGCGTGCCCCTGATCCGTCCTAATGGCGACAGGGCTGAAGACAATCTCCCCGAGGATTCGTCCATGGTCATCGATACCGCAAAGGGCCTGGTGGTGCTCTCCGGTTGCGGACATGCGGGAATCATCAACACGCTGACCTACGCCAAACAGATCTTCCCCGGCCGTCCCATTCACGCCGCCATTGGTGGCTGGCACTTATTCGACGCCTCGGATGATCACCTTGCCTGGACCGCCTCGAAACTGAAGGAACTCGGTGTCGAGAATTTCCTCGGTGCTCACTGCACGGGCATGGAAGCGGTCTATCGCATCCGCCAACTGGCAGGGCTTACGCGCCGCACCTGCGCCTCAGGCGCGGTTGGTGGAGGTTTCACACTGGAAACCGGGCTGATTCCCGGAACCATTGCCCGGTAAATCGTGGGTTCGAATTCAGACACTAATCGAAAAAAATCGGCTTTATAACATCTTAGCTGTCTACAAAGGATCGTGATTCGGGTGATCGCCGCAGGGATCTGGCTGAGCGCTGACTGCCTGAACGGCTCACCTCGCTCGATACCTGTCGTAGAGTTCGTCCGCTGACCGGCGATACCTCTCATTCTGCTTTCCAGCGGGACTGGGTGGGAAATGCTCCCGCCTCCATTCGCCGGCGCGGTCCATTCGCTCCGATGGCTTCATCTCCTGGTAGTCCGCTGGAATGGCGAAAAGGCTCTCGTCGGGTTCCTGAAGCCGCACGTAGTCCGGCGTGGATGTGGCTGTGCTTGCGATGCGCCCTCCACCTCCCTCCCGCCAATCCCACCGTGTCATTACGGTCACGCAACCAAGTTGAGGCGCCAGCCATTGCGTCTGAGTGTTTACGCCTTCCGTCGTTAGCTTGACCACCGGAATCCCCAGAATGGATTCTTCGGCGACCGGACCGCTATGGGCCACCCTCCCTCTGAGATCCGCCGTGCAACGGGTGGATGGATCCAGCGTCATGAACTGAAGCGACCGAAAGGCCGACTCTGTGCGCAGAACATGGAACGTCGACTTGGCGTGAACCGTGTCATCGACGTGGATTCGAACACCTGTCCGTGGAAAAAACAGCTTCCGCTCTACGGTAGGTGGGTTTGTGCGGGTCTCCTCCACTGTCACTTCAGCGCCATCGGCACGGCGCGCCAGCACTGTCACAATGGTGACTGTGTTGTGATTTCTTTCACTGAGAAGCCGTTCGGTCCGCTTCTACTCAAAGCTTGGCAACGGCCCCGCCGCGAGAACGCGTTCGTTGAGCAGTCGCGTCCCCGACGCCTCCCATCTTCGGCTTCCCAGTCCGCCACCGCCGAGTGCGCACACCCCCGCAACGGCAACCAACAGCCACCGGCGTCGCGGGGGCATCGGAAAGTGAGCGAGCCGTTTCATGTGTTTCGCTTCTCCCTTGGAAAAACGGTCTGGAAAACGAGTTTCACGAAACGAGAACCATTTCGGAATACCTATGCCGCAATTCCCGCTCAACGATCCCTTTCGGTCCTGTGGCGTGCGCAAGGGGCGCCGGCGAGCCGTCTCTGGTTAGGCTAGCCGTGTTCGATGTTCGCGTCAATCCCCCCGATCCCAGGTGTCAGGTTGCCCTTGCCCGCAAAGGGAGTTAGGCAGAGGCCGATTCCCAGAGTCATTGCCCGCTAACTCCCGCGAGTTATTTCAAGTGCGAAAGAAATCCCGAGATACCTTCTCCGTCCCTCCGGAACCCAATTCGAAATTCTCCGCCGCTTCCAGCAAACGCCGATCTTGCAGCATGATAGCTGTCTATAACGTCCTGTTGAACAGCGGCCTGTCCCGCCGGCGTCTTCGTGTTCAGCAGCGTGACACCACGGCCCGCCAACGCCGACGCAAGGTCCGGCAAGTCATACACGCCAATCACGCCCGGCACCACTGCCGTCATCACCCGCTGGTGAATCGGATTCCGTACCACTGCCTCGAATGAAATCAAACCTTCCTCAATCACCACCTGGCCAATGCGCTCATCCAACACTGCTGCGTGCAGCAACGCAACCCCAGGACCTCCCTTCGCCAGGGCCACCACGCCACCCGTCCCGGCCTTCTCCTCCGCCAGCAGATCCAGCGCGGCGCGAATGTCTTCGATGCCCAAACCCGGCAGGGGCTTGCCCGTCATCATCCCGAGCCATGCGATCTTGTCCGGCCCAAACCACGACTGCGAATAGCTGTTCCAATTGCCGGCACTCGCGCCGAATCCCGCCAGATCGAGCGTTACCACCGGATACCCGAGCCTCGCCAGCGCATCCGCATCGCTGCCCGCCTTCAATGACTCGGCGCTCCCGCCCTCATGCAGCGCAAGAATCGCCACCCGCCGTGGCTGTTTGGGCACTGCCATTGCCATTGCGACGTTGCGCCCGCCGGGAAGCGTCACCATCCATCTGCGGATCACATAACCTTCGCGCACCTCCTCCGGGCCCGTATCAGCTCTCGTTGCCTTCCCCAGCGCCTCATAGTGCGTCAACCTCGCGATCTCCCGCCGTAAGCGTTCCCGCAACGCTCGCACACCTGCCTCTGTCGACACGTCCGCGGGCGGCCTCTCGATCTTCGAATACCGTGCAATCAGCAGGTCACTCGCGGTCAACCCGCCCAACGACGCCGATACCTGGCCCGACTTCGTGCACCACAACGTCTGCTCCGCCTCCGTCTCAAATCCAGGTTCCCGCACCGCTCCGGCCGCCCCGTTATTCAGCCACCGGTTCATCCAGCCATAGATGGCCTCCCGTACGTTCTGCGGCATGCCGTGACCTCCCGGCCCCACCGCCATCGCGACACGATCCATGGCCCCGAACAGCGAGTAGATCCGCTGCGACTCCTCGAACGTCCGCCGCGCTCCCGCAATCGGAAAGAAGTCCTCCTCGGTGTTCACTTGCAGCCACGGCCTCGGCGCGAAGGCGATCGCGAAGTCGGCATGATTCAACCCTCGCTGCAATTGCAGGGGAAACTGTTGCTCGGCATCCTGCGGTCCGGTGCCCGGCAATTGCGACTCCCAATCGGTGATGTAGCATGCCGGTGCAGCTACCTTCACACGCTCGTCAATCACGGCAAGGTACGACGTTAGCGTGCCGCCTCCCGAACAACCCGCCACGCCGATGCGCTCGCCATCCACTTCCTCCAACGTTTGCAGGACGTCGATGCTTCGAATCCCGTCCCAGATCATCTCCCGCGCAATACTCTGGCCCGCCAGAATGCTCTGTACCCCGAGCATCTGATGCTCCGTCGTCGGCCCTCCCACTTTCGAATCGCCGAGAGTTGCATCGTAGAACACACGCCGCTCCCCTTGCCCCAGCGGATCGTAGGTCAGCACCACCATGCCTGTCTTCACCAATCCCAACGCCAGCGTCTGGTAGAAAGCGCGCACCTTCGCCGTCACGCTGTGTCCCACTGGTTGCAGCACTGCCGGAAGCTTGCCCTTCCGGTTCGTGGGCACGTAGAGATTTGCAGTCACGTGGAAGTTCGGCTGCGATTGATAGATGAGCTTCTCGATGCGATAGCCCTCGCGTTCCACCGCCACCGTTCGTGTGAGTGCGAGCGGCGCCTTGTTTGCCGGAAGCCCCCCGATCATCTCGATCAACATCGCACGCACGGCCTGACCACGGGCCGCTGCGGCTTCGCGCGTCACAATCGCCGACACCGCCTGTTTGCGTGCAGCGAGTTGTTCCATCCCCCGTCGCTGTAGCCAATCGCGCAGATTCAGATCCTCTGCCGGCGCCAGAGCAGCCGTCACCAGTATCAGTGCAACTTTCGTCATTTGCATCACCGTTGACAGTCTAACGGACGCCACGGCGCGACGCCCTGCCCCCTAAACGATTGTATGGAGCGGTGGAGCGCCCAGTGGAAAGCCGCCAACGATGATCCGCTCGGCCTACCCGCGCGATTCGAAACTCAACCGCAGAAACGATCGCGGCTTCAAATCAAAACGCAGCGTTCTTGTTTCGGAGCCCTGTCTCGAATACCAGACCTGAAACGCCGCCGCCTGCGCACCGGGCTCTCCGTCCGCGGCGGCCGCGTGAATATGCCCATACGTATGATCCAGCCAGGGGCGATTCGATGGCCACGAGCATGGGCCTCGAGCGGATTGTCGGGGTGCAGACAGAAGTCTGCGGTACCGCAGCCGCCACGGTAGCGCAAGCCCGGCGAAGCCTGCGCGACCGAGACACACTGGGATTACGGGGCGGGGTTGGCTTCGCTGCTGGAAGACGCGGGCTTCGAAGACTCCGCGGGCTCCGGCGCGGGTGGTGGCTCCGCGGGCGATTCAGCAGGCAAGGTATCCGAATCAGAAGTGTCCGGGACAGGACTCTCCGGGACAGGACTCTCCGGGACAGGACTCTCCGGGACGGGCACGTCAAGCGTATTTTCCGGCGCCGGCAGAAGCAAAACCTCTGGATGCACCACTCCATCATCAATCAGCGGATGGTAGAACTTCGGAAACTGGGCAAGGCTGAGGCCGAAGAGCAGATGGCTGATCAACGCGGCGACGGGCCGGATGTATTCGCCGAGCAGTGGGACGTAGCGATTCCAGACAAGCTCGTAGACCATCAGTGAGAGAACGATACCGAAGACAAATCCGGAAAGAGAGATGCGGACCTGCGGGACGGGTCTGGGAAGAATCCAGCCCACGGCCATCCCGAGGCAACCACAGGCGAAGATGTGCGCCGCGAGCCCGGTCCATGTGGAAGCGGACAAGGCAAGGCCCCACGTCGCGTGATTCCGTAACGAAGCTGCGATAAGATTGAGGAGACCCCACGGCGAACGGAAGCCCCAATAGGAAAGCAGCAGGAACCACAGGAAGATCAGCAGTCCACCTAAGATTCCCACCTGCAAGCCCGCAAGCAGCCGCGGTAGCGAGTTGCGGCGAAGGTCCATGAAAACAGCCTATACTAGCACAAGTTGTTCACATCGAAATGAAACATAGAGTCGTAGTCACAGGGATTGGCGTTGTCAGTCCGAACGGAATTGGAAGAGAGAATTTCTGGCAGGCCTGCTTGCAAGGCCAAAGTGGAGTGAAGCGAATCAGCGCTTTCGATCCGTCTTCCTATCCGGTACAGATCGCCGGCGAAGTCACCGGCTTTGATGAGCATGCGTGGGTGGCGCCGAAAGATCGCCCACACGTGGCGCGCACGGTGCCGTTTTCGCTCGCGGCCACGACCGAGGCGCTGACGGATGCGGGCCTTGACCCATCGAAAATGTCGCGCGACGAGTTGCGCGGGATTGGAGTGATTGTCGGATCGGGCGGCGGCGCGCAAGAGTTCACGGAAGAGCAGTACCGCCTTTACTACGCGAATCAGCTCAAGCAGTGCAGCGTGTATGTGATTCCGAGTTCGACGGCCGGCACGCTGGCGAGTGAAGTATCGATGCGGTTTGGATTTCGCGGCTTCAGCCACGTGATCACGACGGGCTGCACCTCGTCGACCGATGCGATGGGCTATGCGTACCGCACGATTCAGAACGGCATTCTCGACACGATGATCGTTGGCGGCGTGGATGCGCCGATTACGATGCTGGTTCTGCGCGGCTTCATTCTGATGCGGATTCTCGCATCGAAGTGGAATACGACGCCGGAGAAGGCATCGCGCCCGTTTTCGGCGGATCGCGAAGGATTCGTGCTGGGTGAAGGCGCGTGGTTCTTCGTGGTGGAGTCGCTGGAGAAGGCGAAGGCTCGTGGTGCGCACATCTATGGTGAGGTTGCGGGCTACGGGTCGACGTGCGAGGCGTATCACCGCGTGCGTTTGGAAGAGTGCGGCGAGGAGCCGGCGCGGGCGATGTTGATGGCGCTGGAAGATGGCGGCGCGGCGCCGGAAGCGGTGGACTACGTGAGCTATCACGGGACGTCGACGGAGTTGAACGACCGCATCGAGACGCGGGCGATGCATCTGGCGTTCGGCGATCATGCGAAGAAGCTGCCGGGGTCGGCGTTGAAGAGCATCATCGGGCATCCGCAAGGTGCGTGCGGCGCGGCGGGCATCGCGACGACGCTGCTGGCGATGCGTGATGGCAAGGTGCATCCGACGATCAATCTGGACACGAACAGTCCGGAGTGCGATTTGGATTATGTGCCGAACGAAGCGCGCGCGGTTTCGGTTGAGCATGCGGTGGCGAATTGTATTGCGTTTGGGAGCAAGAACTCGGCGTTGTTGTTACGGCGTTTGGAGTAGGTGCTAACTAACCAACTAACTAGCTTCTGTCGCAAACTCCCTTTTCTTACTGATCAACCGCTCTGTCCGGTCGCGGCCCAGAACTGGTGTTCAATGATTGTAGTGACTTACAGAGCCGCGAGTGTGACGACGCGGCGAAGCGACCGCCAGAAAGACCAATTTCGCGACAGAAACTAACTAAGCTCTCGCGTGGCACGGTGGTGAGTGCTCCCGATGGGTGGATGTTGGACGGTGGCTCGCAGCAGCGGTCTTCGAAAGCCGGGCGTCCCCTGGAGAGGGGACGCGGCAGGCAGGAGTGCCTGCGCTACGGTCGGCAGACGGCTCAGCTCTCGCGCAGCATGGCCGCGGGATCGATGCGGGCGGCGCGCGATGCGGGGATGGCGGCGGCCGCAAGGGCCGTCAGAATGAGCACCACCAGAGCGAGAACCCAGATCCATGGATCGGTCGGCGCCACTCCATAGAGGTATGTGTCGAGCGACTTGCGCAAGGCGTAGCTGAGCACGGCGCCCGCACTCAGGCCCATCAGGGTCAGCACGAGACCTTGCCACTGAATGTCGCGGCGGATGCGCGATGGCTCGGCACCCAAGGCCAGGCGAATGCCGAGTTCCTTGCGGCGCTGCTCGACGAGATAGGCGAGCAGGCCCGCCAATCCCGTTGCGCAGATGAGCATGGCGAACACGGCGAAGCCTGCCAGAACCCACGTCACCAGGCGTTCCATGGTGAGCGCCTCGGCGATGTTGCCTTCCATGGTGCGGACTTCGAGGTAAGGCATGCGTCCGGCTTCCTGCCTCAGCACCGACTGCAAGGCACTCAGCGCGGGTTCCCGAGGGCCGCGATGCCGGACCGCGAGCGTCATGCCAGGAGCGGCGTCGCGCCAGCAGGAGAGATACAGCGTGAGTGGCGGGGCTTCGCGCACGCTGTGATACTTCGCATCGGCAACCACGCCGATGATCTCCATCCAGTCCATGTTGCCGGGCTTGAGCCGCTGTCCGATGGCTGCGCTGGCTGAGCCGAAGAATCGCCGCGCGGCATTCTCACTGAGGATGGCGACGTTGCGTTGCGCGGCCTGCTTGGGAGGCAGATCGGAACCGGCCAGCATGGGAAGCCCGGCTGCGGCGAAGTAGCCCTCACTGACGCTATGCCAGAAGACCGAACGCTGCTTCGGGTCGAGATCTTTGCGGCCGGGCACTTCGACGGTGAACATGGAGAAGCCGCCTCCGAGCGGGACACTGCGGGTCCAGGCCACGGCTTCGATGCCGGGAGTGGCTCGCATCGCGGACAGCAGCGATTCATAGGCGCGCGCGGTACGCTCACGCGGAATGCCTGCGTTGAAGAGATCAGGGAAGGCGAAGAATGTGTTCGCCGTTTCGAAGCCGGCGGATTCGCGAGTGAGGCGGTTCAAGGAAGCGAGCATCAATCCGGCGCCGCAGAGCAGTGTCAGGGAAAGGGCGGTCTGCAGGACGATCAAGACGCGGCGCAGCGGCAGGGCGCGCGACGCACCAGTGCTGCCGCGAAGCACCTGTTGGGGGTCGACACGAGCGGCGGAGAACGCGGGCACCAGGCCTGCCACCAGTACGACGGCGGCCAGTGTCGCGGCGAGGAAGGCGAGCATGCGGAGGTCGGGGGAAGTGTCGACGACGACGGTTTGGAACCGGCCGGAGACCGCGGTCTGCAGAGCGGCGGAAAGCCAGTAGGCAAGCAGCACGCCGCCGGCCGTGCCGCCGACTGCGAGCAGAGCGCTTTCGAGAAGCATCTCACGGCGGATTCGCCAGGCGGGCGCACCCAGCGACACCCGCACCGCGAAGTCGTGGGCACGGGAGGCGGATCGCGCAAGGAAGAGATTGGTGAGGTTGGTGGCGGCGATGAGTAACACCAGACCAACGGCAGCGAGCAGCACCCAGAGTCCATCGCCGAAGCTGAGCGCAACATGGGAGAAGCCCGAGGGGGCGGGCAGCAGATTGAGCTTCATGGCAAGGAAGTGGCGCTCATCTTCCGCGCGCAGGCCAAGCTCCTTCGAGTCGTCGAGCACGGTGCGCGTGATGGAATCGAGGTGCTTCTGCGCTTGTTCGATCGTGACGCCGGGACGCAGGCGAGCCAGCGGTTGCAGGACGTAGGAACCACGGTTGTCGCGCCACTGGTAGGACGGTGAGATCGCTTCGAGAGAGCTGAGTGGAATCCAGACATCGGAGTCGACCCCGGGATTCACGCCTTGAAATCCGGCGGGCGCGATCCCGGCGATGGTGAACGGTACGCCATCAATGCGGATGGCACCACCGATTGCGCGCGGACTGCGTTCGAAGATCCGGGTCCACAGCTTGTCACTGATGACGGCGTGCCATCCGCCGGGCCCACCGGGGCGGTCATCGTCATCGTGAAGCAAGCGGCCGGCCTGCGCGGTGATGCCGAGCGCGGGAAACAGCGAGCCCGTCACAGTGCGGACCGGGAAGCGATAGGGCACGTTCTCCACTTCCACATGAAACATGCCACCGCCACCTGAGCCGAACATTTCGGCGAAGACCTGCTGGTGTCTACGAAGCGCTTCGTACATCGGATAGCTGATGGAGCGCTGCTCGGTGGCCTTCACCTCGCGGCCATTGGTCCACTGGCGATAGGTGGGGGGGAGATTGGTCAGACGGAGGCGCACGAGTTCGTGAGGGCTGGCAACGGGCAGAGGGCGCCAGAGAAGGCCGTTGAGCAGGCTGAAGATGGCGGTGGTCGCGCCGATGCCGAGGGTGAGGGTGATCAGCGCGATGAGGGAGAACAAGCGATCCTTGCGCAGCCGGCGCAGGGCGTAGGCGGTGTCCATGGCGAGCGTTTCCAGGCGCACGAATCCCCATTGGGCGCGCGTCGACTCCCGCCAGGCGGTGGAGTTGCCGAGGGCGAGATGCGCGGCGCGTTCGGGATCGGCGTGGCCTTCGCGAGTGAGGGCACGCTGCTTCATTTCGACGTGATGCGCGAGTTCGGCTTCGAGGTCGCTGTCGAGGGTTGAGCGATGGCGAAGCGCGCGCAGGCGGTTGCGGAGGGAGGAGAACCAGTTCATGATTTTATTCGGCGGCGAGCATGCGGCGCATTCCCAGGGCGAGTTTGTCCCACCGCGTGCGTTCCTTGGCGAGTTGCTTGCGGCCCGCGGCGGTGAGTTTGTAGAACTTCGCCTTGCGATTGGCTTCCGAGGCGCCCCATTCGGCGGCGAGCCAGCCTTTCAACTGGAGCCGGTGCAACGCGGGATAGAGCGCGCCTTCCTCGACACGGAAGAGTTCGCCGGAACCCGTCCAGATGGCCTCCATGATGTCGTAGCCGTGGGCGGGGCCTTGCTCGACGGCCTGGAGGATGAGGAGGTCGAGGGTGCCGGGGAGGAGGACATTGTCGCGGATTCCCATAAGTTGCTTATGGGAAGGGTGACATGTTTCCCCTAAGGTGTCAAGGGGAAAAGCAAAATGGCGCTGCTGCCTGGGTGTTGCGCGCGGAGAGAAGGTGTTCGATCATCTTTGAGATGCTACGCGCGTATCTTGGTCTTGTTGTCTGGATGGCTTGCCCTGGCGCATTCGCACAAAGCGACTCCTTCTACCAAGTGATCCGCCACGATGATCTGGCGGCGCTTGCGGAACTGCTGAAGACGCATGGCCCGCGGATTCGCGACGCACGGGGAAACACGCCAATGATGTACGCCGCTGCAGTGGGCAGTGTGGATGCGATGAGGATGCTGGTCCGCGCTGGCGTGCCGGCAGACGCAGCCAATGACTTCGGCGCGACACCGCTGATGTGGAGCGCGGGGCAACCGCCGAAAGTTCGCTATCTCCTGGATCAGGGCGCAAGCGTGAAGACGAAAGCGAGGAGTGGGCGGACGCCGCTTCTGATCGCGGCATCGTATGACGGCTCCATCGAGATCGCGCGATTGATGATCGCCAAGGGCGCCGACGTGAACGCCACGGAGCGGACGGGCGCAACGGTCCTGCAGGCTGCGGCGTATGCCAACAACATCGACGTAGTCCGGTTGTTGATTGAGAAAGGGGCGAGGGCGAATACGAAGGACGGCGCCGGCTTCACGCCTCTATCGATGGCCGCGAGCAACGGAGCGCGCAGCGGACCACTGGTCGCATTGCTGATCGAGCAAGGGCTGCCGGTGGATGCGCGGTGCGTGGATTCGCTCGAAATGATGAAGAATGGACCGCTCGGCCTGGGACGGCTGACGGCGCTGATGTTCGCGTCGATGCAATCCAATTACTCCGCGGTCGAATCGCTGGTGAAGGCAGGCGCGAACGTAAACGCCACGGACATCCGCGGCATGACGCCGTTGATGCTCGCCGTCGCGACGGACCGCGCGGACCCGCGGATTGTGCGGCTGCTGCTGGGTACTGGCGCGGATCCGAAGATCAGATCCGAGGCCGGCGAAACGGCGCTTGACTGGGCCCGGAAGTATCGTAATCCTGCGATCCTGGAGGCGCTCGGCATCACGGTTGGCCCGTTGGAGGAACCGCCGCTTCCGGCTGGGCCAGCGACGGTCACGTCCGTTATTGAGCGGAGCGTCGCGCTTCTGCAAACCACAAGCCGCCAGTTCCTGGCCAAAGGCGGATGTCCGGCCTGTCATGCACAGCACCACACGGGGATGGCCGTGGCGGCCGCAATGGGAGGTGGTTACAAAGTGAACCGGGAGTGGGAGAGGGCCGAGAGGCGCGCGACAGCAGCGTTCCGGGGGAGCCTGGAACAGAATCTGTTTCAAGTGATCGATCCGCCTCCCGGAACCGATGGACACGCGTTTTCGCTGCTTCAGATGAACGCGGCGGATTCGCCCCCACGCCTGGCCAACGATTCGGTGGCGTTTCATCTGGCGGCGATGCAACGCCGGGAAGGCGACTGGCCAGCATATGGGCCCGTGCGGCCGCCGATGGAAGATGGAAGCTTCCCGATCACGGCGAAAGCGATTCGCGCGCTACGGGACCACATGCCTCCCGGCCGTAAGGCTGACTTCGAGGAACGCATTGAGCGGGCCGCGGCGTGGCTGGCGACGGAGCCGCCGCTGACCACTGAGGACCGGGCGATGCAGTTACTTGGCCTGCGATGGGCCGGCAAGCCGGCGCCGCGAAACCGTGTGGATGAGTTAGTGAAGTTACAGCGGGCCAACGGCGGATGGGCACAGACTCCCTATCTGCCTACTGATGCGTACGCGACTGGCGTGGCGCTCTATGCGCTTCAGGAGGCGGGTGTGGTGCCCAGCAGCGCAACTTATCGCAGGGGAGTAAGTTTCCTCATTCTTTCGCGGAAAGACGATGGTTCGTGGCATGTGCGCACGCGGGCGGCGGGATTCCAGCCTTATTTCGAGAGCGGCTTTCCGCACGGGCATGACCAGTGGATCTCGCAGAGCGGGACCGCGTGGGCCGTGATCGCGCTTTCTCATGCATTGCCGCCACTGTAGCGAGGTAGACGCAATTGAACGGGGGAGCCTGCGCACCAGTGGGGTAGCGTCGTGCTGAACATGGGCTGCCGGTTGCCCGCGAAGGCGATATCCCATTCTTTGGGAGCCGGTGCATGTCATGGCCGCGGTTGCGTGGACCTGTTCACCGATGGCGAAGCGCCCACCATGTGCACCACGCATGATCTCAAGGGATTTTCCGTGACGATCTTCGCGGCTTTGCGCGATGAAGCGGATGCCCGAAGTCAGCATGCCTCGCTGGTCTTGCCTCGCTGGTCTGAGACGGAGCCGCGATAACTTCTATCGCCCGAAATACCCACTTACTTCAACGACGATATGCGTGCGCTCAAAGGCATAGACGTCCAACCCACCGGCCGCGCCCGCCGGGATGATCGCGGAGTTTGTCACAATCTGCCCTTGGAAGGCATTCAGTATCGACGCATTCGGGAAGGGCTGGCCGCTTGGCCAAACCGTGATGAAGGGCATCGGGTTGCCGTTCGGAATTGCCGTCACGCCTACCGCGTAACCCCGCGCGTTTGCCGGGAGGCTGCACGCCGATAGCGGCATTGGCACCACACGAGACGTCCGAGGCTCGAAAATCGGGCCGCCGAAGGGTCCGGCGACGTTGCGTGAATCGCTGACCCGGCATTGCGTTACAGGGAAGTAGAACAGCCCGTTGGCGCCGTCGTCGGGAGCAAAGTAGCCGTTGATGTCGACGATGAAGTCCGTATTGTCGAATGCGAAGACGTCAATGCTGCCGTCGGAACTGGTGGGGACGATGACCGTATTCGCAAGAACGCGCCCCGCCGGTGAGTTGATCTGCGAGACGTTTGGCTGGGCGCCGCCACCCGGCCACGCCGTGAGGAACTGCAGTGGTCCTGGCGGAACCGCGGTGATGGTGATGGAGTAAGCCGCGGCACCGTTCGGAACCTGGCAGTACGGCGTGGCCGGGAAGCGGAACCGCCGGGGCTGCATGCCAACCAGAGACGGTGGACCGAAGGGTCCGGCCGGCTGGCGGTACTCCGCACGCGTCTCGATGACGCGGCACGGAGTAAGTGGATAGTAAACCAAATTCGACGTCTGGGCATTCTCCGTCATGTATCCGGTAATGTCGATGAGAATGTCAGCATCGTTCGAGGAGTAGACCTGGATGGCGCCGCCGCCCGACCGGATGATTGCCGAGTTGGCGACGATCTGGCCATCGGGCGAACGAATGGTCCACACATTGGGGCGAGGTTCCCCGCCCGGCCAGATGGTCACGAAATCGACTCCGCCGCGCGGCACCAGCGTCACGTTGAGCACGTAGGCTTGCGCGGTGGCGGGGATCTGGCACACGTTGGAACTCGACATGTTCAACGTGCGGGTTTGCTGGGCGGTCATGAAGGGCGGGCCGAAGGCGCCCGTGCGGCCCTGGAAGTTGTATTCCGCACGGGTTTCCATGACGCGGCAGGGCTCCAACGGCACAAAGCGGAGTCCCGAACCACTGGCCGTTCCCTGCGAGATATTCACCGTCTGGCCGGCGATGGTGAGCGTTCCCACGCGCGCGGCGCCCGGGTTAGCTTGTGCCGTAATTGACACAAACTCGGTGCCCGTGCCGGAGATGCCGGAAGTTACACTGGCCCAGGACACGTTGCTACTGGCCGTCCAGGCGCAGTTGGCTTGTGTCGTAACCTGGACGACCGAGGAGCTACCGGCGCCGCTAAAACTGAGCGCGGTGGCGGAGAGGCTGTAGTTACAGCCCGCATTACTTACTCCGAATGGCTGCTGTATGACCTGTAACTGTGAACCGCCGGCCTCCACATACCCCTGGCGTACGATCGCCGACGGGTTATCCTGAGCGGTGACCGGGAGAGTGCCGTTTCCGGTTCCGGTGGTTGCGCCGTTGATCCGGAGCCAGTCCGGTGAAGCGAGTGCCTGCCATGCGCATCCGGCGGGAGCTGTCACCGTGGCGGAGAAGTTCGCCGCTTGTGGCGTCAGCGCGGTGTTCGTGGCGCTGAGGGTCACGTTACAGCCCTGGGCCATCTGAAACACCTGGAGGCTGGAGCCGGCCATGGTGATGATGCCGCTGCGGGGGCTTGGCGCGGTGTTCGCGGGAAGAGCAACAGTCACCGTGAGAGGACCACGGTACGGGCCAGGAGGCAGGATCTGCGTACCGTTCACCGGATTGATGACCGACCATTCGCAAGCCGGTCCCGTGGCCACATCCACCGTGACGTTCGCGCCAGCGGGGGGCGCCGTCACGAGGTTGCGGCTGACGTTGAAGGTGCAGGGAGCGACGACGTCCAGTACGGTTTCCGAAGTATTATTCTCTAGTTCCGGGTCCGCCTGGTCGGCGCTGACACTGACATTATTCTGAAGGACACTCCCATTTCCTACACAATTGGGACAGTTAGGGAGGCCACTTAGAGCGGCGTTCACGTTGACCGTCGCCTGCGCGCCCGGTTGAATGGAGGGAATGGTAACCCGGACAGAGCCTTCCTGCACCGAACAGGTGCCTTGCGGCGAGCTGCACGAAGGATTTGTCAGGTTTTCCGGAAGATTATTGCGGACGACGACATTGTCGGCACGCTGGTCGGAATCGTTGACAATGGTGTAACTGAACGTGGCGGTATTGCCAAGTCCGACCGGGGAGCGCTGCGCGACCGGGCGGTTGCCTGTCTGAACCCGCGAGATCACCCGCAGATTCACGCGTGGGGGCGCACGTCCAGTGTCGGTAAATCTCGGCACGGGCGCCGAGGGGCTCGCGATGCCGATGTCACTCACGGGAGCGAACATCACCTCAAGACGAAGCTGATCGATCTGCGTCTGGGTGGCGTTCTCCACAAGGCAGAGCAGGCTCAGCGATTCGATACTGAGGTCATCCACCGCTGTGACCTCATAGGTAGCGGTGGCTGCGTTCGCGACTGGAGTAAGTTGCGCATAAGTTCCGCCAGCCCTGCTTGACCCGGTGAGCGGAGTGCCGCCGGCTCCGCTGGCGTCCGCGGAATATAGACGTGCCCGGCTGTTCTCGCTTTGCACGGCTGCGAAGACGGAGACTCCGGCAGGTATGTTGGATATTCGCACGAACAGCCGGGTCGCGGTGTCAGCGGTTCCGGGCCCAGCCTCTCCCGTACGCGACTTGAAGGCGCCGGCAAATCCTTCCTGCACGATCACGGGGACGATTCGCTGGGTACTGAGTTCGCCATTGCGCTGAGTTCCCCGCACCGCTGAGATTGAGGCTTTGGATAGTGCCACGGTACGGACTGCGTCGACTGCCGCAACGCGCAGCGGAGCCTGCACGGTCACGCGGCCAAGGACGGAAATTCCCGCGCTGCCCGATGCCGTCCCGAGCGCCGAGACATCGGCACGAACGTTCGAAATTGTGAACCGGCGCTGTACGGTTGGCTCGCCAGTGGACAAAGGGACGCGCCGGAAACGGAGGGCGTTCGGCCCATCGGCACGGCCGAAGACAATGCCACCGCCGCGCACGGTGAGGAATGCGTCGGTTGTATCAGTGGCTGCGCTGGTGATGCGGTTGGTAACCGGACTATTCAGGCGCAGCACGATATCCGCGGCAAATACATTCCCACCCGTCCGGCCGGAACAAACCACGTCCAGCGGAGCGATCAATTCTGTCCGGCCCGTGGACCGCACATTCGGTGGAGTTACCGCGGGGACCGTGCAGGTAATTGTCGGCGTGACGTTGCCCGATTGGGTAATGGTGAGTGTTTCACCGGCCACCGAGATCACTGCCGCGCGGGCCGCACTGGACGTATTCGGTTGTACGGTGAATTGGAGGTTCGCCGTCTGCGAACCAGTCCCGCCGGAGGTAATCGTAACGAAACTCTGGCTCGACGTGGCAGTGAAGGCGCACCCGGCGGGAACAGCTACAATCACACTGCCACTACCGCCCTCCGCCGGAAACGCCTGCTCGCCGTCGCTGAGGGCGACGCGGCTGCAGTCCGTCCCCGCCTGATTCAACGTGAACAGGATCCCAGCGATATTCAGCGTACCGGAGCGTCCGACGCTCGCACCGTTGGCGCTAACCATATAATTGATGCTTGCGGGGCCAATTCCAGCGGGCGGAGTCAGTGTCGCCCACTGTACATTGCTCGATGCCGACCATGGGCAATCCGGCGAACTGAGAGCAAGCTGTACGGTTCCCATGGTGGAAGCCGAGGGCACGTTGGCAACAGTGGGCGAGATGCCCGCGAAGCAGCCGCGGCCGGCTTGTGTGACCACGTAAGTCTGGCCGCCCGCGTTGATGTTGGCAGATCGAGAGATGCCACCGGTATTCGCCGCAACGGAGTAATTGATCACGCCATTTCCCGATCCCGTCGCCGCACCGGTTATCATAACGAAGGCATTGTTACTCACCGCGCTCCAGGTGCAACCCGGTCCAGCGAGAATGTTCACCGATCCGGTCCCGCCGTTCGAATCGAACGAAACGGATGGCTGATTAAAGGAGTAAGTACAACCCGACTGGAGAGTAACCGTAGCGGTTCCGGACCGCGTGGGATCCGCGAGGCTTGTCGCGATCACGCTGACACTCTGCTGGGAGGTGATGATGGAGGGAGCGCTATAGAGCCCCGTCTGCGAAATCGATCCCACCTGGGGAGTAATGGACCAGGTGACCGCCTGATTCGCAATTCCCGCCACCTCGGCGGTAAACTGCCGGCTCTGGCCACCAGACAAAGTGGCGGTGACCGGCGCGACACTCACGGTCACAATGACGCCGCTACGCACCTGAAAGAGAAGGCGCCCGGGGATGTCATTCCCGATGCTGCGGTTTCGCAAAGCGCCGCTCGATCCGTCGAGAAAAGAGCCGGGGGTGAGAGAGCCAGTGAGTTGAAAACTGCGGTTCGCGGAACCAGCGACGCCGTTGGACCAGCCCACAGCCGCCGAGGTTCCCCCGAGGCCGTTCGTGCCACCGCTGGCATCGCCCGTCTCCCAGACGATACGATCGTAGTTGAACTCAATGTCGAAGTTCCCCGCCCCGGTATCATTGCGCTCAATCAGGACTAATTGAAAGCGGTTGGTTTTGTCAGCCTTGTTGTTATAGTAACCGACGTTGAGGTAGTTCACGCCGAAGGCGGCGCGTCCGTTCACCGTGTCGCGTCCGTAGGTGACCACGCTGGAGGCGGCGTTGCGGGTGTCGACGTCTGCGAAAAACACCGCGATAATTTCGCGGGATACACCCGACAACCCGAAAGGCGTGTATTCCGATAACGCCGAAGCGAACGTGATGTTGCCGTTGTTATTGACAAACACATTAGCCCGCTGTTGTCCGAAGAAATTCAAGGTCCACCCGATGGGTACGGATGGAGAGGAGCCATCGTCAGTCCGCGGGAGAGCACTGCCGTTGAAACCAGCGTTGGATCGAATCGCCGTCTGCGTTTGCGCTGGAACCGGGAAAGCGGTAAGGAAGGCGAATAAGGTCAGGATCAGAGAAGACGCGCGCATGAGTCAGTCCCCACAAACTAGAGTCGCGGCGGGCCAGCGGCCCACCGCATTACTCATCATCGAAGGCTCGCACGCGGACGCCTAACCGGCAAACTGCTCGAAGTCCGCGGCGAGGGTCAATTGTTTGCGAACCCTCAGTCTAGCGCACGGAAAGAAAGACAGCCGGACTGATCTGGCCGGCAGCGCGGATGCGTAGCGGCACCTCGTCCCCCACAGGCGTGCCCATGGGCAGGACGGCTCGAACCTCGTATCCGCCTCCGCCCGCCGGGCTGAGGATCGCGGATTTCACGGGCACCTCGCTGCCGTTGATCAGCAGGACGGGCATCGTGACGACGCTCGCCGGAGGTGCACTGGGTGGTGGAGTACCGGCCTCCACGTTCTGGTCCACCGCGCCAAGTCCATTGCAGATGACGATGATCTCCTCGCCGGGCCTGACCGGATTTCCGGAGTTGATCAGAGAACCGTCGGAGGCCTTGAGAACACTGCCTCGCATGGGCTGGCTGGTATCAGGAATGAAGACACCCGGCCGTGTCTTGGAAACGGCGAGTTCTTCAGGAACACTGGGTGTGGTCTCGCGAATGACGACCAGCGACTGCAGGTCGTCCGGCGTGAGACCGAAGGGAATCACTGCGTTGATCTGCCCCTCGCTGACGTAACGAAGCGCGAGGCGTCTGCCGGCCAGTTCCACGCGAGTGCCTGCGAGTTCGCGCGGCAGATTCTGTAAGTCGGAGGCTTCGGTTGTGGCGGCGGCGAGATCCGTGCCGAAGATCGTGACCAAGCTTCCCGGCGCGACCAGCGGGATCTGCTGGTAGGTGGCCGAGTCGACGACCGCGGTGCGAATCGGCGGCGGTGGCGGCGGCGGAAGATTGGCAAAGCGCACGGTGTGCACCTGATTGCCGTAGGTGGGCCGGTTGCCGATGTTCAGAAAGATCTCAAAGGTGATCCGCACCGCGGCTGCGTTGCGGTTGGCTGGTGTCCAACTCCCTGTGAAAATGTAGTTTCCGTTGTCGCGCAGTTTCACTGGAGGATCACCGTTGTCGAAAGTCGCTTTCGCATCGGAGGAGTAGCTGCCCGAACAATTCAGGGGACGTGCGTTAATGCGCAAAGAAATCGCACCTCCGGGCTGTTCCTCGGCTCGCGGCGCTTCTACGGCTGTCTGCAGCGTGCAAGTCGCCTGCTCGCGCTCGGACTTGGAACTGTCGGCATTACCAACAATGCTGAGCACGCTTAAGGTGCGCAAAGTGCCGTCGGAGAACCGGACATTGACGTTACTTCGATACACACCGGGACTCAGATTGGAGAAATCGGGCTGAATGACGATGCGGCCCTGATCCCCCCGCGGCAGTCTCCCAGTGGCGGGAGCAACCGTCAGCCAGTCCTGACCCGCGGGAAGATTCCGTGCGGTGACGTAATCCAGATCGCTCAGACCGAGGTTGGCGACCTGCACACTCTGCGAGCCGGGCCGTGAATTCGGCGCGCCAGTGAAGACCAAAGCCGTCGGCGCAATATCGGGGGGAGGAGCCTGTCCAGGCGCAAACACGGAGAAATAGAGAGCTACATTCTGAGGTGAGTTCGGCGCGCGTCCCTGAGGATCAATGATCCGGAGCAACGCACTGTAGTGTCCGGGAGCGAGCGATCCTGGATCCACGCGCACCGAAACCTGAGAGGATGCGCCGCCCGCAGTCACGCTTCCGGATGTGTTCTGGAGTTGAAGCCAATTTTCGCCGGCCAGCACCTCGGCTTCCACCCGGTACTGCAAGGAACCTTCGCCGGCATTGAAGATGGCGAAGGCCTGCGGTAGCGGCGGACCACCGCCAGCGGTCGCAGTGAAGCGCAGCGAAGGGTGGGTGACCAGCATGCGTGGGCGGGGTGCCTCAGCCACTGCCAGCGACACTGGCACTTGTTTCGTAACTCCACTCGAACGGACGGTGACGTTGCCGGTATAGGTATTCGGGGCGAGACTTGCCGGGTCGGCCTGCACTTCCACGACGGCACTTTCATTCGCGCGTACCACAACACTCGATGCAGTCGCGGTGAGCCACGGCGCCCCATCTTGTGTATTCGCGGAGACGTCGAATCGCAGTTCTCCGCCACCGGTGTTGCGTACGGTGATACGGCCATTCACAGGGCCATCGCCCGACTTCACCGGAAACTGGAGCCGGGTGTCTTCCACGGTGAGCTTCGGCGGCTCCTCCGCCTCCACAACCAATCGCACTTGCACAGTGCGTGTTGCCGGATTGGCGCCTGGAGAGCTAATGGTGATGGTGCCGTTGTAGGTCCCCGAAGCCAGTCTGGTGGGATCGGCACGGACCTCCAATTCGGCGGGCATTACTCCATCGTTCGCGCTAAGCGTGAGCCAGCCGGAACCTCGGTCCACCTGAACATTGGTGGCGAATCGCATTCCAGGAAGAGCGCCCGCCAAGTTGATTGGCCTCGGAATCGGGGCGACACCAGTGCTCTTTGCACTGAATGGGATGTTGATCGGGGCCACGTTGAACGACGGTGCAACCGGCTGCACGACGCGGATTCGATTGTTGCCCGTGTCCGCGATGAGCACACTGCCCCGCGCATCCACGGCAACACCGTTCGGCGTGTTCAGCAGTGCCTGCGTTGCGAAGGCGCCATCGCCAGCGAAGCCTGCTCGGCCGGTACCCGCGACGATCGAAATCATGCCGCCGGAAAGCCGGTAGACGACGTGCTGCGTACGGTCGACGAAATAGACGTTGCCCTCACCGTCCACTGCGACTTGGGCGGGCTGATCGAGCTGCACTTCACGAGCCTGTGCGGTTTGGCCAGGGATCAGCCGCCGCGTGCCGCCGCCGGCAACGATGTTCACAACGCCATTGCTGAAGCGGCGCACAACACGATTTGCGGTGTCGCCGATGTAGATCGCGCCTGTTGTATCCACAGCGACACCTCGGGGAGAGTTGAATCGCGCCGCGGTGGCTGACACGTTGTCGGTGGCCGCTCCTGACGTCCCGTCGGCGGAACCTGCAAGTGTCCGGATCTGCCCGTTTTCAATGATGCGGATCCGGTTCGCGGCGGCTTCGGCGACGAGCATGCGGCCCTGCAAGTCGAACGCAAGTTGCCAGGGCGCGGCAAGGGGAGTGGATGCCGCTGGTCCGTCGCCCGCAAGCCTGGCTTCGCCTGTACCCGCGAAGGTGGAGACTTGACCGTTGCGGGTGACGCGCCGGATGACGTGGCCGCGGCCGTTGATGTCACTGGGTGTGTCGGTGTAGTAAACGGTGCCGTCGCGGTCGGCCACTGCGCTGGTCGGTCCAACTGCCGATGTTCCGGTGGCGGGCACTCCGTTGTCGCCAACTGCGAGTGTGCCATTGCCGGCGACTGTCGACACTTGCGATGGGCTCGCGCGGCGCACGCGGTAGTTCGCAGTGTCGGCAATGAGTAGGGCGTTAGCCTCGACTGCGACGCCGAATGGTGAGTTCAAGAACGCGTTCGAAGCGGGCGTGCCATCGCCGTAGGCCTGGAATCGTCCGTTGCCCGCAACGGTAGTCACTTCCCCACCAATGACGATCCGGCGTAAACGGAAGTTCTCCCGGTCGGCAAGTACGATCGCACCTGATGAGTCGAAGACGAAGCCGGCCGGGGAGTGAAAGAGCGCACTGTTGGAATTGCCGCTTTGGAATCCGGGAGCACCTCCGCCAATACTGGGCTCGAATGCGCCGTTGCGGACGCGTCCAATACGATGCGAGACAACGGAGGAAGCCCAGAGCCCACCTTCGCGATCGAATGCAATACTGGCGGGCGAGGTGATCCGCGCAATCAGCGTGAGGTTGCCCGAGGAGTCCCACTGACGAATAGCGTTCGCATTCAGTTCGGTGAACACCAGTTGACCGTTCGGTCCAACGGCCATCGACTCGACGGTGCCCAAAGCGGACTGCGTGGCGACCGAGGACTGAGAGATGACAACGTTGCTTCCGCCGTTGCCGGCAATGGTTGTGATGGTGCCGGAGGCGTTGATCCGGCGGATGCGGAATGAGCCGCGGTCATTGACGAACAGATTGCCGGATGGGTCGACGGCGACCGTATAGGGCAAGCAGATGACGGCGTTTGCCCCGGGTCCGTTGTCACCGCTGAAGCCGCAGTTGCCATTCCCGGCGACGGTGGTGATGATGCCATCGGGAGAAACGCGGCGGACACGATGATTGAGCGTGTCCGCGATAAACATGTTGCCCTGGCGATCGTAAGCTACGCTGCTGGGAGCCCACAGGGATGCATTGATGGCAAGCTCGCCTTCACCGGAGAAGGTCGCAAGGCCGTTGCCGGCAATGACGCGAAGTGTGCCGTCGCGCTCAATCCGCATCACCATGTGGTTGCTCTGATCGGCAAACACGGTCCGGCCTTCGGGGTCCAGCGTCACCCCTACGAGACGCCCGATGGGCGCCTCAATCGCGGGTTTGCCATCGCCACGGAATAGCCAATCCGTGCCGACCAGAGTGCTGATGATGGACTGCGCGGAAAGACTGCTACTCAGCAGGAAAAATGCAAGGCTGCGTCGATTCATGTACATGCTCCTCCGACCGAATCGATCGATGGTCCGCGGCTGGTGCGTGGCCGCCGCGTATTTCGTTCCAACACTTTCGGCCCGTCCGGTGGTCCCAGACGGGCCAGGTCTCGTCGCAGGAAGCCAGTCTGTCTGTTACCGGCCCCAGATGTAGAACACGCCGAATGTGACCTTCATGAAGGCGTCGTTGAAAGCGGGGACATCGGAATTCGGTTTGTATCCCTTAGCTTCAATGCGGATTCCAACGTTCTGACGGACATACCATCGCAAGCCGCCGCCGAAGTTCACTGCGAGGTCCGTACGTGCGGGGTCCTCCAAAGTAGGGCCATCCGCGAATTGCACCTCACCGTTGCTCTTGCGGAGACCACCAACACCAAACGCGAAGTAGGGCATGATGGAGGGATTCCGCTTGAAGGGTACCCGGAGGTGGACGCCGCCGTGGAAGTCTGAGAACGAGTTCTTCCGTCGGACCTGAATTGTGCGAGCCGTGCCTTGAGCGGGGATCTCCTCCTGCGCCGTGCGGTTCAAGAGGTCCGGGAAGTAGGTATATTCGAAATACGGAAGAACCCAGCGATTCGCGGCGACGGCGATATTGCCGCCCGCTCCCGCCGCTGTTCTCCCAAGTCCAGCCGTAAGACCACCGAAAGCGCCTACTTCCACGGTACCTGCGTTGAGGTAGCTCACGTTCTGCGCGAAGGCCGCCGAAGACGCCAAAATCGTCAGCGGCAGCAGTCGAATCCAAGTTTTGTTGTTCATGACTTTCTTTTGATGCGAGTCTAACATATCGCCAGCCGGTTCAATGATATCCATGCGTTCGCGGAAGTCAACCCCTCGTCTGGCTACAACTACCAGAACGGTCCCGAGGGAGACCTTCCTTCTACAGATCGCGTGAAAGCACGCGAAAAACCGTCACGCAAGCGCTAGAAAACGCAACGGAAGCCTGTGCCGTTGAAGCTCTTGCGCGCATCGGAAAGGAACTTGTAGGAGATCCGCATCTCGTCGCGGCCTTGTCCGAAGTTGCCCCCACGCAGCACAATGCCGCCGCCCGGCGCTGAGCCCGCATAGGTGATCTCGGACACGTTGCCCGTCATGTCAAACAGGCCGAAGGGATTCGGCTGCAGTAAACCGACTGCTTGCGTGGCTTGCTTGCCGCCAAAGAACGAAGCCTGCGGGGAAGCCTGTCCGCCGCTGGCGAAAATATTCTCGTAGTTGCCCCCGCGGGCGGCGAACTCCCATTCCGCTTCGGTCGGCAGACGTCCGTTGGCGTTGGCCCATGCACAGTAGCTCTGTGCTTCCGTGGCCGTCACATTGACGACGGGCGCTCGCAGATTGCTCCAGCCCTTGTCGTAAGTGGGAGACTCCGGCATCTTCCCGCCAGACTCGGCCACAAACTTCTTATAGGCCTCCACGGTCACTTCGTATTTGCCGATGAAGAAGGCGTTGACGCTGACCGGGCGCGGAGTCTCCAGGCGCTTGTCGCACTTGGCATCGCCGGCAACGCAACCCATCTGATAGTAACCTCCCGGCAGGCGGACGTAGATCATGCCGTCTTTGCCAGTGCGGGTGCCCGCGGGTTTCGGCGCCTCCGGCTCCTTCTTCACTTCCGCGACGGTCTCTTTCTTCTTCTTCGCCTCGTCCAGGCGCGCGATCTCGCGAAGCATGTTCTGCGCTTCGGATTCGAAGGGGCTGCCTCTGTAGCGATCGAGGAAACGGCGAATGTCCTCGGTGGTGTTCTTTGCACGCGCCGCGGTCCAATCCTGAATCATGCGCGAGCGGTCTTCGGCGGCCTTGCGATTGCGGTTGTTCGGAAAGCGGCGGATGAATTCATCCAGGTCGGCGGACTGCACGGAGTCCTTCAGTTTCGTCCATGTTTCTTCGGCGCGCAGATCTTCGAGCATGCGTGCCGCTTCCGCGTCGAAGGGGCTGCCTGGATAGCGATTGCGGAATGCTTCGATCACCGCGGCGCTTGGTTGGGACTTCGCCTTCTCCCAATCGCGCAGCGCGTTCCACTCGTTGATGCGAAGCCGTGCTTCGGCAACATGTGGCGAATTCGGATTGTCGCGAAGATAGCGGTCCATCACGGAGGGGTCTTTGCTGGCGAGCGTCTTCTGCCAAGCCGCTTCCGCCGCCTGCTTCAGTTCGTTCAGCATGCGGCGCGCATCGTTGGTGTACTTGCCCGAAGGGAAGGTCTGCAAGTAGGCCTCGAAGGAAGCTTCGTCGCGCTTGCGGGACGCCTCGGCCCAGGTCTTCTCTTCCCCTTCCAGGCGCGCCATCAAACGTTGCGCATCATCAAGGAAGGCACCGTCTGGAAATTCGGCCATGAACTTCTTCACGGCGCCGGCATCAGTGGAGGCTTTTAATCCCTGCCAGGTCTTGTCTTCGCGCTCAAGAAATGCGATTCGCTTCGATGCCTCCGGGGAATTGACGCCGTCGGGATACGTCATCAGATACTTCTTCAAGCCGTTGAGATCCTTGCGATCGACCTTCGGCCAATCCTTCGCTTCCCGCGCGGCAGCCTGCTGCTTCGCGTCGTCGGCCTTCGTCGGCGGCGGAGGAATGTCGACCTGCTTGGTGACGGGAGGCGGCGTTGGTTGGGGTTCCGGGGTAACGGGCGTCTCCGGCTTCGGACGCGTGACGACGTAGGCGATACCTGCCACAACGATCAACGCTGCCGCGATTGCGCCGATGCGCGTGAACTGCCCTCGCTTCTGCGCTTCGAGAGTCTGAAGGATCGCCTGGACTTCCGCCGTGCGCTTGCCCTGTGGATAGCGGGAAAGGAAAGTACGGCACTTCTCAATCGTCTTGTTACCGCTGAGATCGGCCCAGTCCGACTGCTCCTGGCGCAACTCAGCGGCTCGCGCGGAAGCGAGATTGCCGAACTTGCTGGCAGCCTTTTTCGCGAACTGATCGAGCGCGTTGAGGTCTTCGCTTGACGCCAGGTCCTTCCACGAACGCTCTTCCGATTCCCATGACGTGAGCAACGACTTGGCCTGCGTGGCGCGTGGGGCCTTCGAGTAGTCCGCAAGGTAGCGGCGCATCGCATCGGGATCCGTGGCATCGACGGCAGCCTGATAGGCGCGGCCCTCGGACTCCACCATCTCCAGGCGTTGCTTCGCTGCGGCGGCATTGGCACCTTGCGGATAGTCACTGACGAACTGCTTGAGCTTCGCCGCATCCCAACTGGTCTGCAGCGGCTGCCACGCTTTCTGTTCTTCGCCGCGCTTGAGTGCATCGAACGCGCTGGCTGCTTCCTTCGCGTGAACGCCCTGCGGATACTTGTCGAGGTACTGCCGCAACGACTGAGCGGTGTTCTTCGATTTCGCGTCCTGCCATGCGCGATCATCGGCGGCGCGCTGCAACTCGGCGATCGCCTTTTTCGCATCGGCAGCGTGCGGACCGGTGGGATTGTCGCGAAGGTACTGCTCGAAGGCATCAACGGTGTTGAGGCGCTGCGTTTCCTGGAACCGCCGGTTGTCATCCTCGCGGCCCAACTCCTCAATCGACCACTTCGCTTCGGCCGCATGCAGCCCCTGCGGATAGCGGTTCAGATACTCGCGATAGGCCGCGGCGGTATTCTTGCTCTGCGCTTGCTCAAAGGCCTTACGATCCTCAGCCGCCGCAAGATCGGCGATCGCTTTCGACGCTTCCGCTTTGTGACGGCCCGACGGATAGCTCTTCAGATAGCCATTGAGCGCGGCTGCCGTGTTGGCGAGCATTGCGGAGTGGAACGCGCTGTCGTCTTCAGCCTCGGCGAGGCTCGCGATCGCACGCTTCGCATCGTCAGCGTGCAGACCCTTCGGATATGCCTTCGAGTAGCTGTTGTAAGCGGCCGCGGTGTTGGCTTTGCGCGCTTGCTCAAACGCGTTGTGATCGTCCGCCGCGGAAAGATCCGCGATGGCCTTCTCTGCCTCTGCCGCATGACGGCCCGACGGATAGGCCTTCAGGTAACCGTTGAGCGCGGCCGCGGTGTTGGCGAGCATTGCGGCCTGGAACACGCTGTCGTCTTCAGCCTCGGCGAGACTCGCGATCGCACGCCTGGCATCGTCAACGTGCAGACCCTTCGGATACGCCTTCGAGTAGCTGTTGTAGGCTGCCGCGGTGTTGGCCTTGTGCGCTTGCTCAAACGCGTTGTGATCCTCCGCCGCGGCAAGGTCCACGATGGCCTTCGCTGCCTCTGCCGCATGACGGCCCGATGGATATGCTTTCAAGTAACCGTTGAGTGCGGCTGCGGTGTTGGCGAGCATCGCGGCGCGGAACGCACTGTCGTCGTCGGCCTCGGCGAGACTGCCAATCGCACGCTTTGCATCGTCAACGTGCAAACCTTTCGGGTAGCGGGCAAGATAATCCCTGTATGCCGCAACGGTGTTCGCGGCACGCGCCTTTTCATAGGCGCTGTGATCTTCCCCGATGGCGAGTTCTTCAATCGCCTTCTTCGCTTCCGCCGCATGCGCGCCGGCGGGATAGCTCGCAAGGTACGCGTTGAGCGCCGCTGCGGTGTTGGCGGCGCGGGCATCGGCAAACGCTTTGCTGTCGGCTCGGCGAGCAGCTTCCGCGTTTAGCTCTCCTAGGGCCTTGCGAGCGTCGTTTGCATGGGCGCCTTGCGGGTGCTGCGAGAGATACGCTTCGTAGGATGCCGAATCATTCCTGGAGCGCGCATCCTTCCATGCTTTCTGTTCGGCGAGCCGCTGCAACTCCTCGATCGCGGATTTCGCGTCGTCCACATAGGCGCCACCAGGCGACTGCTTCAGATATGTTTCGTAGCCGGCAACGGTGTTCTTTCCACGCGCATCGTGCCAGCGCTTACGGTCTTCGTCGCGATACTTCTTGACTTGCGCAAGCCGCGCGGAAGCATCGGCCTTGAAGCGGCCTTTCGGGAAGTCGCGAAGGAAAGCCTCCAGCGCTTGTTCCGCGGCTGGGCTGTTGTCCTTCTTGTCAATCCGCAGCCAGGCCTTCTCTTCGCGATCGAGGGTCTGCAGCAGATCCTGCGCGCGATCCTTGAACTGGCTTTCGGGAAAGCGCGTGATGAACTGAGTGACCGCCTTCTGATCCGGCTTGTCGCTCGATTCAATGCGGCTCCAGAAGTCGCGCTCTTCCTGAATCTTCTTCAGCCGTTCACGAGCTTCGCCGGCGTGCCCGCTCTCGCTGAAGGCTTTCAGGAAGGACTCGATCGCGGGCTCCGCTTCCAGCCCATAGCCAATGGCGTTCCACTGCGTTTCCTCCGCGCGCGCAACAGCATCCAGACGGCTTCGGGCGTCGGCGGAGAAACGGCCTTCGGGATACTGGCGCAGAAACGCATCCAGAGCCTTGCGCTGCGCAGTGCCGGCCTCTGAGGGGATCTTCTCCCAGGCGCTTCGTTCCGCGGCGAGGGATGCGATCAGCTCTTCCGCTTCACGGTCGAAACGTCCTTTGGCATACGTGCGGCGGAAGTCCGCGACGCGCTGTTCGTCGGGCCGTGAAGCAACCAACTGCCTCCATACCTGTGCTTCTTCACGCGCGCCGGCGAGCGTTGCGCGGGCTTCTTCGGCATAGCGCCCATTGGGATGGTCGCGAAGAAACTTTTCGATCGCCTCCACCGGGGCAGAGGCTCCAAGCTTCTGCCATGCGGCATGCTCGCGTTCGAGAACCGCCAGCAGATCCTCCGCCTCGCGCGTGTACTCACTCTCGGGGAACTTCTGGATGTACTGTGTGAGCGACTTCGGATCGAGCCGTTGCGTCTGGTCCCATGCTGACTTCTCCGCAACCGCGCGCGCGATGTTCTGAATGCGATCCAAGCGCTGTTGCGCCTGCGCCGCGTAGCGTCCTGCCGGAAAGATGCGCAGGAAGCTCTTCAGTTGCGACTGAGCTTTCGAATCGGCGTCATCGGTGGGGATGCTTCGCCATGCGCGCTGCTCGCGCTCAAGCACCTCAAGCATCTCCGCGGCCTGCACGCGATACTGGCCATTCGGATACTGCCGCTGGTACTCAGCGATGAGGGCCGCATCCAGAGGACTCGAGAGCACCCTCTGCCACTGCGCGAGTTCCGCTGCCTGGCCTGCGCGGATCGCCTCCAGACGCCGCCTCGCTTCGGCCGCGAACTGGCCACGCGGAAACGTCTTGAGGAATCCTTCCAGTTCGCGCTGATCATCGGGCGGCGTGGCCGACCAGGCGATCTGCTCGAGTTCCAGACGCGTGAGGATCTCGCCCACTTCGTTGGCATGCGGACCCTGCGCAAACTGGACCAGATAGGCGCGCACGAGATCGATGTTGTTAGGCGAGGCCTGAATCTGGCTCCAGAGATCCGCTTCCGCCCGCGCCGACTCTCGTTGCTGGCGGAGATTGTCGAGGTTGCGCCGCGCAAGATCGGCATACTGGCCATCCGGAAACCGCTGCAGGAAGGCGGCGAGCTTCGCTTCATCCGCATAGTCGAGCGCCTGCCATGCCTGCCACTCGGCATCGAGCTTCTGTTTGAGCTGCGCGGCTTCCTGCGCGTGGACACCTTGAGGATTGCGCTGAAGAAAATCCTCAAGGTCCTCACGCTTCGGCCGCATCTGCAGCAGCGTGCGCCACTGCGCGGATTCCTCAGCCTGA
This sequence comes from Bryobacterales bacterium, assembly GCA_016789785.1. The sequence continues at coordinate 70,722 of JAEUQE010000004.1, read as the reverse complement.
CGTCGCCTCAGCGCATCGAGCTTCTGAGTCGCGGGCTCGAAGAACTGTCCCTTTGGATAGGCCTGCAGGAAGCGCTCGATCGACGCAGCGCTCTCCTGATCCACGTTCTGCCATGCTTGCCATTCGGAATCGATCTGGCGGATGAGATTGGTGGCTTGGGAGGCGAACTGGCCTTGTGGGAAGCGCTCCAGGAAAGAAGTGACCGCATCGCGATCCGGTTCGGAGGAGACGCGTTCCCACACTTCCGCTTCGGCCCGCAACGATTCCACGCGCTGCTGCGCCTGCTCCACATAGCGGCTCTGCGGATTCTGATGAATGAAGAGCTCAAGATCGGTGGTCCGGTTGGAGACGCGCGTCTTTTCCCAAGCTGCCGCTTCGCCCTGCAAGCGCCCGAGAAGCGCGGTCGCATTCATGTAGTGCGGACCGGATGGATATCGTGCCAGATAAGTCTTGAGCGACTGCTCATCGCGCGCCTCGGCAGCGGCCTGCCACGCACGGTTCTCGGCGCGCAATTCATCGAGCTTCGCCTTGGCTTGCCCATAGTGCTGGCCTTGCGGGAAGTCGCCGAGGAATTTCTCAAAGACTCCGGCGTCGCTCGATTCGCGGATGCGCTGCCACGTCTGCTGCTCGGCTTCGAGGAGCGTGAGGCGCTGTTGTGCCTCAACGGCGTGGGGACCCGTCGGGTACTGACGCAAATAGAGCCGGTATCCCTGCACTCTGTTCTGTGTCGCGGCCAACTGCCATGCGGCAAGCTCGGCCTGCATTTCAGCCAGACGCTCGCGCGCGGCGGACTCATAGGCGCCCTCGGGGAACTGTTCGAGAAACTGCTCGAGAGAGCGCGGGTCGGTGGTGTAGTGAACTTGCTCCCAGGCGCGTGATTCTTCTTCCAACCGGTCCAGGCGGCGCTTGGCGGTGTCGGAGTAGGCGCCTTCGGGGAAGCGCTGCAGGAAGGCTTGCAGAGTCGCGACGCTGGCATCTTCGCGCACGGACTCCCAGCTTGCTTCTTCCAATTGCAGTTCCAGCAAACGTTGCTGCGCCTCGCGGCTGTACTGGCTCTCGGGGAACTTGTCGAGGAACTCGCGAATCGCCGTGGGATCGTGCGTGTTCTTGACGCGGCTCCAGAAGCTCATCTCCTCATGCACGGACTGCAGAAGAGACTCGGCATCCTCGTAACCGGCGAGCGCGGCTTCGAGTTCGCGAGTGAACTCGGAACAAGTCTTGTAGCGTTCTTCCGGCAGTTTGCCGGTCGCTTTCGCAAGCACGCCGTAGGCCCGGTCGGGAAACTGTTTGCTGATGGCGCGCAATGCCGGCAGCGGATGGTTCTTGATCTGATCAAAGAGAACGTAGAGCGTGTTGCCCTGGAACGGCTTCCTTCCCAGCAACACTTCGTAGGCAACGACGGCGAAGGAGAACTGATCGCCCTTCGGTCCCCAGGGCAGACCCGTAATCGCCTCGGGCGGCATGTAGTGCGGAGTGCCCGCCATCATGCCCGCTTCGGTGAGTGTGTTGGCACTGGAGGCGACACCGCCTTCCACGCTCTTCGCAATGCCGAAGTCCGTCAACTTCACCACACCGTCGGAACGGATCATGATGTTCTCGGGCTTCACGTCGCGATGAATCACGGCGCGGGAGTGCGCATAGTCGAGCGCGGCGGCGGTCTGCCGGAGAATGCGAAGCTTCTCAGTGAGTGGGAGCTTCCGCTCTTTCTGTACAAGCTGGCGGAGATTCACGCCATCGACAAGCTCCATGACGATGTACACCGGCTCGCGGTCGGCTTCAAAGTCGTGGATGATGACGATGTTGGGATGCGAGAGCTGCGCGGCGTTGCGAGCCTCGCGGCGGAAGCGTTCCTTCAGTGTCGGCAGCACTGAGGCGTCGCCCTCAATGCGCAGTGTCTTGATAGCGACGGATCGGCCGAGATTGGGATCGTAGCCGAGCAGGATGGAGCCCATCCCGCCGCTGCCCAAGCTACCCTTGATCTCGTATCGTCCTAGCTTCAAGCTGCACCTGATGCCCACACATCACGCGAGCTGTTCCAAGGGAACAGACGCTTCGTGGATGCTGACAGACTTCAGCGTATCAGATGCGTTCCGGGACGGGCGACTGAGGCCTACTTGCGGCGCAGGACACGGCGGGCCGCCTCGGCGACCTTCGCGGCGGTGAGGCCGTACTTCTGAATGAGCGCCTCGGGTGTGCCCGATTCGGCATAGGTATTCTCGATGCCGACATACTCGATGGCGCACGGTTTGGTGAGCGACGCGGCCTGCGCAACTCGCACTCCGAGACCAGCGTCGGTGAGATGCTCTTCACTCACAACGATTGCGCCGGTTGCGGACGCCGCTTTCCCGACTGCATCGGTGTCGATCGGCTTGATGGTCGGCATATCGAGCACGCGCGCCGACACGCCTTCGGCATCGAGAATCTCCGCGGCGCGAATCGATTCGGCAACCATCAGACCGTGCGCGATCAGCGTGACGTCCTTGCCATCGAGCAGTTGGATCGCCTTGCCGATTTCGAACTTCTGATCCTTGCCGTAAATCACGGGAACCTTCGGCCGTCCCGCACGAATGAATACGGGACCTTGATGTGCCGCCGCAAGACGAACGAACGCGCCCATCGCCACTTCATCGGCCGGACTCAGCACCACGAATCCCGGCAGACTGCAGGCCAGGGCGAGATCCTCAACACTCATCTGCGAAGGACCGTCTTCTCCAATCGAGATGCCGGAATGTGTGCCGACGACCTTCACGTTGGTATTCGGATAGGCCACGGTGACACGCAGTTGCTCGAATCCCTTGGTGAGCACGAAAGCGGAGAAGCTTGCGACGAATGGGATCTTGCCGCTGGAGGCAAGGCCGGCGCCGATGGCCACCATGTTGGCCTCGGCGATTCCACAGGAGAAGAAGCGGTCCGGAAATTCCTTCGCGAAGAAGTGCACCATGGTGGACTTGGAGAGGTCGGCGTCGCACACTACGACGTCCTTATTCTCTTTGCCAACTTCCACCAGTGCGCGGCCGAATGCTTCGCGAGTGGCCGCTCCCATTTTGAGTTCGTACTTTGTGTTGACGGCCATGTTTACGCAAGCTCCTTCAGTGCAACTGCCAGTTCGTCACGCGTGGGCGCCGAGCCGTGAAACTTCGGATTGTTCTCCATGAACGAAACGCCCTTGCCCTTGATGGTGTGGGCGAGGAAGCAGGTGGGCTTGCCTTTGGTGGACGCGGCTTCGGCGAACGCGGCGCGCACCGCGGGGATGTCGTGTCCATCGAAGTCCACCACGTGCCAGCCGAAGGAACGCCACTTGTCGGCAAGCGGCTCCAGTTCCATGATGTCCTTCACCCAACCGTCGAGCTGGATCTTGTTGTAATCCACGATTGCCACGATGCTGTCCACCTTGTGATAGGCGGCGAACATCGCGGCTTCCCAGATCTGGCCTTCCTGGATCTCACCATCGCCGAGCATCACGTAGGTTCGCGAAGGGCTTCCGTTGAGCCGTGCGGCGAGCGCCATGCCAAGCCCGACGGAGAGGCCCTGGCCCAAGGATCCCGTGGAAGCTTCGAGCGAAGGAATGAACCGGCGGTCGGGATGGCCCTGATAGATGGACCCAAGTTGCCGCAGCGTCCTGAGCTTGTCCACCGGAGTGTATCCACACTCCGCCATCACAGCGTAGAGCACGGGGCAAGCATGGCCTTTGCCAAGAATGAAGCGGTCGCGATCGGCCCACTGCGGATTCTTGGGATCGTGCCGCATCACTTCTTTGTAGAGCACTGCAAGGATTTCCACGGCGGAGAGTGAGCCACCGGGATGGCCCGATTTGGCTTCCGTGATCATCTCCACAATGTGCCGTCGAATGAGCTTGCAGAACTGTTGTAACTCTTGGAGATCTGTCGTAGGCATGAGTAAACCACCAGCGTATCACTTCGACTGTGATGCGTTCAGACGCGAGTAGCGCAATGCTTTTCACTTTTGCTTCTTTGGCGCCGTGCACCTCACCGTGGCGCTAGGCTTTAGCCTGCAGCGCCGAGACTCGTCTCGGTGCAGGGCGAGGTGAACGAGAATTACGATCCACCAGGGGCGATTCACCGGCCACGAGCACGGGCCTCGACATGATTGTCGAGGCGGCAGACTGAAGTCTGCGTTACCGCAATTCGCGCAATACCAGCAGCGCCGCCATCGTCTCGATCCCGTCCCACAAGTTCCGGATGCGGATGTTCTCGTTGTGGGCATGCTGGTTGTTGTCGTGATTTGCGATCGGCACAATGATGACGGGCGTCTTCAGCTCGTCAGCGATAGGTGCGATGGGAAGACTTCCGCCGAGCGTCGGCATGAGGAGCGTGTTGGGATGCGCTGCCCGCACGGCCTCCACGATGCGGCGCGCGATGGGTGAGTCCATGGGTGCTTTCACGGCGTTGTAGCCGCTGCCGCGGGTGGTGACCTTGCAGATCTTCGGATAACGCATGCGCGCCGCTTCATCGGGCTCACGATCGGTAATGTGATAGCCCTGCGCCCGCACATGCTGCACAAGCTTGTCGATGGCGCGCTGGTGATGCATGCCCTTCACCAGGCGGATGTCGATGGAGACAGTGGCATGCGACGGTACCACGTTGCGCGATTGCGCGTCGACACCGGCAGCCGCGAGCCCGCGGATGTTGAGCGCGGGCAGATTGATCAGCTCCTCCAGACGCTTGCCACCGCCTTCGGACCTTCCCAACCACAGCTCCTGCTTCAGATCCTTGTCGAGATCGGGCAGGTCCGCCAGCGCCTTCTTTTCGGCGTCGCTCAACGGTTCGACATCGTCATAGAAACCAGGGATCAGGATGCGCCCCTCTTCGTCGCGCATGCTGGCGACGAGGCGCGCAATCATCAGCGCGGGATTCGGCGCCCAGTTGCCGTAGTGTCCGCTGTGCAGTTCCCGCTTGGGACCGTAGACCGTGAGGTTGACGCCGGTGGAACCGCGCACACCGAACACTACCTGTTGACGGCGTGTCTGATGAACCGGCCCATCGCAGAAGATCCACACATCGCCGCGAAGCTTTGCGGCGTTGGCACGGATAATTTGTTCGAGATGCGGCGAGCCGGCCTCTTCCTCGCCATCGAAGAAGAACTTGATGTTCGAGCGAAGAGGGATGTTCGCATTGCGAAGCGCATCGAGCGCAGTGAGCAAGGCAATGATGGGAGCCTTGTCGTCACTCGCCGAACGCGCATAGAGGCGGGACTCCGGATCGAACTTCTCACCGAAGGGAATCACGCGGCCGCCCGCGTCGAGCGCCTTGTCGCGCAACACGGGCTGGAACGGTGGTGCATCCTTCCACTGCTCAGGTTCCACGGGCTGGCCGTCGTAGTGGACATAGAAGACGAGCGTCTGTGTCGCGCCGGGAGTGAGGATCTCGCCGTAGATTGCCGGAGGGCTGCCGGGCGCCTCCAACAGTTCATTGCGAATTCCGCGGCGGTCCATCATCGCGCGGATGTGCGCGGCGTTGCGGCGCATGTCCTCCAGGTTGCGGGCGACGTTGGGTATCGCAAGCAACGCCGAAAACTCGCCGATGATTGCGCGTTCGTGCAGCGCGCGCCATTCGCGAGCCTTCCCCGCGGCCTCTTTCGATTGGGCGCACAAAAGGCATGTGGCGGCGGACAGCAGCAGCAAAGTTCTCATTCGTCCTCGGAGGCAGTGGCAAGAATCGCGGACTGTTCGTGGCGGATCTTGGCAACAATCAGGCGAATTTCATCATAGGTGATGTCCGCGGGAAGCGCATCCTTGATCGGCTTCATCTGTGCAACACCGAGCGTGCCGGCCACTTCTTCAATCTGCTCGCGCACGTCGACGGCGACAAACCGTTCGTCGTAGGCGATGATGCCTCTCTCGATCCACGTCGCCAGCTTCGCCACCACCGTTTCGCGCCGTACTCCACGAATCCCGGCGATTTCATCGAAAGTTTTGCCTTCGGCGAGAAGCTGCGGGATCTGATCAATGGGGCGCACTTTCGCGCGTGCCTGTGCCCTCGCGCCGCCTTCGAATTCACGCATCCGCGCAAGAACCGCTTCACCGTAAGTACGCGCCTTGTGCTCTCCGATGCCGTAGACCGATCGCAGTTCCGCAAAGTACTTCGGCCGCTTGCGGCACAGATCTTCGAGCGTTTGATCGGAGGCAATCACATAGGGCGGCACTCCGCGCTCCGCGGCCGCTCTGGTGCGCCACTCCCGCAGATATTCGAGCAGATCGAGATCCATGCCGGGCGTGGGCGGGATGGCCACCGGCACATCTTCGGGTGTGTCGCGTTTCGGTTGGGCAGGCTTGGGAATACTGAGTACGGCGGGCGCCACCACTGCCACTGCCGCCGCCGGTGCAACCTGGGTCTTGCGCCGTTTCAGCCATGCCGGCTCATAGCCGCAGAAATCACAGATGCCGCAGCGCTCCCACTTCGGTGTCTCGCCGAAGTAGTTGCAGATCACGCGATGGCGGCACTTCTCGTCTTCGGCGAACCGCTTGATGACGTGATAGCGATTCCAAGCCCGCTTGCGTTCGGCTTCGTCCTGCGTGTTCTCGATGAAGTACGCGAGGATTCCGAGATCTTTGCGCTGCCACAGCATGATGCAATCGGCGGGCAACCCATCGCGGCCCGCGCGGCCTGCTTCCTGGTAGTACTGTTCCAGCGACTTGGGCAATGCCATATGGATCACGGCCCGCACCGCGGCTTTGTTGATGCCCAGTCCGAAGGCGAGCGTGCCCACCATCACGGGCATCTCACCGCTGGTCCAAAGTTCCTGGTTGCGCTTGCGGGTGGCGCCGTCCATCTGGCCGTGATAGGTGGCGACGGGAAAGCCAAGGTCTTCGAGGAACTCCCCCGTCGCGAGCACTTCGCGAATGGTCTGTTCGTAGATGATCACCGCCTGGCCTTCATAGCTGCGCAAGGCCTTCTTGAGGAGCGTCTGTTGATGACGATCGTTCTCGCACTCCTCAACCCAGTAGTGAAGATTCGAGCGGTGAAAGCTCCGGATGAACGTGCGCGGCTCGCGCAGCCGCAACTGCGCAAGGATATCGTGGCGCACCTGTTGAGTGGCGCTCGCCGTGAACGCGGCAATCGGAAGATCGGGAAAGATTTCGCGCAGGCGCCCGAGTTGGCGGTACTCCGGACGGAACTCGTGCCCCCATTCGGAGATGCAGTGCGCTTCATCGATCGCGAAAAAGCCGACAGGAAGTTGCTTCAGCCATTGCACCGTATCGGCGCGGGCGAGCCGTTCGGGCGAGAGATACAGCAGACGGTACGCACCCTGTTTCGCCTCTTGAATGATGCGCACTTGATCGGCATAGGTCACATTGCTGGTGATGGCGGCGGAAGGGATATCCATCTGGATCAACTGCGCCACCTGATCCTGCATCAATGCGATCAGTGGAGAAATCACCACGGCCATGCGGCCTGACACAACGGCGGGAAGCTGATAGCAGAGCGACTTTCCTCCGCCTGTCGGCATCACCGCCGCAACGTCGTGCCCGTGCAGAATGCTGTGCACGATCCGCTCCTGCAGTGGCCGGAACGAATCGTAGCCCCAGTATTCCTTCAGTGCTTTTTGCACTTGTTCGACCATGCGTACTCTTTATTGTAGTGAGACGGGTCGCGCGGCCTGAAAACATGCCGGGGCCTGCGTGGCGAATTCCGCGTTCCTGTTCGCTGCGCTCACCGCAGGAACAACCACGATACGATCGCGAACAGCGGGATCAGGATCGGCAGGCTGTACTTGAAGACGTAGCCGAAAAAACTCGGGCATTGGACACCGGCGCTTTCGGCAATGCTCTTCACCATGAAATTCGGACCGTTGCCGATGTAAGTGCACGCTCCGAAGAACACCGCGCCCAGCGAGACCGCCACGACGTACTCCCACGCCATCGGGTCGAGCGCGTGCAAGCCCAGCGCCGCGAGCCGTTCCGGAGACAACTGGTTGATGATGCCGGGATTCAACAGCGCTTCGACATGGGCGGGGTTTTCGAGCGACAGGTGCTGGAGGCCGAACGCGGCGGTCAGAAAATTGAGGTAGGTGGGCGCGTTGTCCAGCACGCTCGATAGTGCGCCGGTGCTCCAGTAGAATTGCCTCACCGTCTTGATGCCGAGGTCGGCGGCATGGTGCTCCAGCAGATCCAGCGCCGGCACCATGGTCGCAAAGATGCCGACGAACAGGAACGCCACCTCCTGCACTGGCCCGAACGAGAATTCATTCTCGCGCAGCACTTCCTTGGTGGCATATTTGTAAGCAAGAAAGCCCACGCCCGCCATCAGCATCGCGATCACAAGGGTCATGCAGCTTTCAAAAGCCTTCTGTGGTCCCCAGCCGAACACGCCGCCAATCGCTTCGAACACCTTCGCGTGCTCCAGCGCTTTCAGGAACTCCGCTTTCTGCACCAGCACCAGAGCGATGATGGCGAACAGCCAGATGAAATTGTGGTTGCCCTCCATCAGAACCCGGTCTTCCGCCGTGCGCTTCACTTCGTGCTTGAAGCGCCGGAAGTTCATCGAGTCGATCACGAAAAACAGCGCGAGCAGCGCGCCCACGGTGAACAGCCATGCCCCCAGGACATTGGCCTTGGTAAGCAGCCAGAAGAACGGCACGCCCTTCAAGTAGCCCAGAAACAGTGGCGGATCGCCGATCGGCGTCAGCGCCCCGCCGACGTTGCTCACAATGAAAATGAAAAATACCACGTGATACGGCGCGACACGGTACTTGTTGATCCGCAGAAACGGCCGGATCAACAACATGGAAGCCCCGGTAGTGCCGATGAGGTTGGACAGGATCGCTCCCATCGCCAGCAAACCAGTATTGGTGGCTGGCCTGGACTTGCCGCTCATGTCAATATGAATGCCGCCCGCAATGACAAACAGCGATCCGATCAACGCAATGAAGCCGGTAAACTCAATCATGCTCGTCAACATCCGCTGTCCGTTGCGCAGCACGAACAGATAGTACAGCACCACAATCAGCCCTAGAGCGATCGAGATTTTCGGATAGTGCTTCTCCCAAAAATGCTTATGAATGAATGGCATCAACGCGATCGCCAGCAGCAGGGTCACAAAGGGCGCAACCATGATTAGGTGGGGTTCGGTCATCGTTTAAAGATCTCCATCAGAAGCCGCTAATTGTACATTTTTCTGGTGTTTCCCGTCAGACGGGGATGGGTCGCGCCGGCTGGCACTGCACGGAATCAAACGCCGGAGTCCGCTCTCGCGGGATTCCTCCCCGCGCAACGGATGCGCCGTACCGGCCACGGACCGCGGCGAAACAGCAAACGCCGCTTTCCCATCAGCCGCAACGCGGCTGATCGTCTCCACGTTCCTGAACAAATGATCGCCCAATTATCTCACCAGCCGGGCTCCGGCCGCTTAGGACAACCGGAGGCCGCACGGACGGCTTCCCTCCCTCGCGTGAGAATGCCACTCACCGGCATCACCGCACCCTCGGCCAGCGAGTCCAGTGCGGCGAGACTTAGTTTGGCCGTGTAATTCACGGCATTGACATGCGAAAGCAACAGGGTTTCCACATCCACTTGATATCCTGCGGGTAGATTCAGTCTCGCTTTATGCCAAACCAAGCAAGTTCCTCTCTTACCCGGAGTGTGCTTACCAGTTTCACTCTCGTAATGCTCACCTTTCCGCTGCTGGCCCAATTCGACTCCGCGGTGGTCACCGGAAACGTGCGCGACGCCAATGGCGGCATCCTCCAGAACGTCAACGTTACGCTGAAGAACACCCAGACCGGAATCACTCAGCAGACCCGGACCGACACGGATGGAAATTACTTTTTCCCGACAGTGCGTATCGGAACCTATACTGTTACAGCGGAACTCCAGGGTTTCACCACGGCGGTCGCCGAGGATGTGAACCTCACCGTCAACGCCCGCCAGCGCGTCGACCTTACCCTGAAAGTCGGCAGCGTCACCGAAACAATTACGGTTACGGAGTTCACACCGCTGCTCGAAAGCGACAATAGCTCAAAGGGCCAAGTAGTGCAGGCGAAGCAGATCATTGAACTGCCAGTGCTGGGCCGCACTTACTCCAATTTCGCGTTGCTCGCTCCCGGAGTCCGGGAATCGCAAGTCGCCAATCAGGGCTCGGTCGCCTTCCGCCGCGAAGGATCTTACAATGTCAACGGGCTTCGCTCCGTGTTTAATAACTTCATCATCGACGGCGTGGATAACAACTTCTACGGCACCACAAACCAGGGCTTCTCGAACCAGGCAGTGCAGCCAAGTCCTGATTCGGTGGCCGAGTTCCGCATGATGGTCAACGCTTACTCGGCGGAGTTCGGCCGCACGGGCGGCGCCGTGATGAACGTGGCGTCGAAATCCGGCACCAATGAGTTTCACGGCAGCATGTGGAACTTCTTCCAGAACACAAAGCTGAACGCCACCGGGTTCTTCAAGCCGGTGGACAACCGCAAGCCGCAAACCAACCGCAACCAGTTCGGCTTCACCTTTGGCGGACCCATCCGCAAGAACAAGACATTCTTTTTCGCGGATTATGAAGGCAGCCGCTGGCGCGTTTCCCCATTTTTCCTGAGTTCCGTGCCGAACGCCAGCATGCGGCAGGGCGTGCTCCCCGTGGACGTCCGGGTCCCCGTTGATTTCACGGCTTCGGACGGACGCCGCATCTCCGCGGGCACCATCGTCCCCGCCGGCCAGCCTGTCCCGATGACCCGGCTTGCACGGTACATGATGGAGAATCTGCCGCAGCCCAACCGGACCGCGCCGGCGATCGCAACCAATAATCTCGGCATCGCAAATAATTTCGGAAACTTCGACCGGAATGAGTTAGACGACGACAAAGGCGCAGTAAAGATCGACAATCAGTTCTCGGACAGCTTGCAGAGTTTCTTCCGCTACTCCCAGCGCCGCCAGAACATCTTCGCTCCGGCGGTGATTGATGGTCCGGCGGGCGGCAACAACCTCGGCTTCCTCGACACCTACAACCAGCAGGGCATCATGGGGCTCACCTGGACCAAGTCCTCAAGCGAAGTACTGGAGTATCGCTTCGCCGTCACGCGTCTCGGGATGGACCGGCTGCCCGCTTCGGTCGGCGGTCCCTCCATGCGTGAGTTGTTCGGCATCACCGGACTGCCGGAAGGCGCCCGGATCCAAGGTGGAGTCACGCCGCAGGACATCATCGGGTTCCCCCGTTACGGACGGCAATCCACCAATCCACAGGCACAGTTCCCCACCACGGTCAATAGCCGGCTGAACCTCTCCAAGATCGTTCGCCGCCACAACCTCAAGATGGGCTACGAGTGGCTGGGGCTCTACATCGGCGTGGATGACACCAACCCGCTCTATGGCATCGATTCGTTTGGCGGCGCCTTCAGCCGCCCCACAGCCAATGTTCCAGCCGGGGTAAATAACTCCTGGTATCACCTGGCGGATTTCCTGTTCGGCGCGCGCAGCCAGTATCAGATTGCCACCCAGGTGACAGCCCGCGTCCGGCAACAGGGCCACTTCTGGTACTTACAGGATGACTTCAAGGTGAATAATAAGCTGACCCTCAATATGGGGCTCCGCTATGACCTGATGACGCCGGTGTACGACGCGGATAACCGGCTCGCCAACTTCGACCCGCGCAGTAATTCGCTGGTTCAGGCAACCGGTGATGGAATCACCAATCGCACTTTGCAGCGCCAGCCTTACAACACTTTCGCCCCGCGCCTTGGCGCAGCCTATCAGCTCAATTCGAAGACCGTCATTCGCGGCGGCTACGGCCTCGGTTGGAATTTCTGGAACCGCATGGCGTCGGCGGAGTTACTCAACACCAATGCTCCATTCGTAACCCGCTTCTCGGCGGTAAACAGCCCGGCGCAACTTGGCAACGTCTGCACGGCCAACAACTGGCAGAATTGCTTCCGTCCACGGGAGGCCGGCTATCCCGGCAGCCTGCCCAGCAACGTGATCCTGCACATGGATCGCGAGACCCCTTGGGGCTATGTCCAGAACTGGCACTTCACCCTTCAGCGGACGCTGTTCAAGGATACGCTTCTGGACCTCGCTTACGTCGGCAATAAGGGCTCACGCCTGCCGATTCTCGGGGATCTGAATCAGGCCCGGCCGATTACACAGGACGAACTCTCGCGCGGGCTGACCACCCTCGGCACCTTACTCGCGCGACGGCCCTTCCAGGGCTTCAACAACATCACAGCCGTACAGCCCACGGGTTTCTCGAATTACAACGCGTTGCAGATGAAGTTCGAACACCGCGGGCGTGATCTTACCCTGATCAGTTCCTTCACTTACTCGAAGGCGATCGACAACGTGGGCCAGGTGCTGGAGACCACGAATGGCGGATCGCCGAACCCGCAGGATATCCGTAATCCGAATAATGATCGCAGCCGTTCGAGCTTCGACCAGACGTTCAACTCGACCACGTCCTTCGTCTACGAGCTTCCCTTCGGTAAGGGCCGACGCTTTGGCAAGGACATTCCAGCCGCCGCGGATGTGGTGCTCGGGGGATGGCAAGTGTCGTCGATCGTATCGCTGTTCAGCGGCCAGCCTCTGAATCTGCGCTATCCCGACGGCGCGGGCATTCTTTCCGACGGACAGCCCGATTTCCTCGGCAATGTCGCGTTGCGCCCGAATCTGGTGGATCCCAATCAGCCGCTCAAATCGAATGTGACTTCGGATCGCCACCTGAGTTACTTCAACCGCTCGAACCTCGCGATCCCGGCTGTTACGGCTCCGTTCGGAACGCTGGGCCGCAACGTGATCAGCGGCTTCCCGTTCTACCAGACCAATCTGGTGCTTGCCAAGAACTTCCGCATGCCGTTCGCCGGAGAGGCGGCGCGCTTGCAGTTCCGCGGCGAGTTCTACAATCTGTTGAACCAGACGAACTTCGGCGCTCCCGATGTGAATCTGGCGAGTGCGAACTTCGGACGCGTTGGCTCCACGCTCGATCCGCGCTTCGTTCAACTCGCACTGAAGTTCTCATTCTGACCGGAATCTGGGACGCGGGGGTTCGTCGGAGGTCCCCCGCGTCTCGTCATCGCCGCGCTTTGTCACCGTCGCGTCTTCGCCACCTGCCGCTGAAACTCTCCCGCCGTAACTCCAGTAACTTGCTTGAACGACCGGGCAAAGTGACTCTGATCGGCAAATCCAAGTTCCGCGGCGATGTCCACTAACTTCTGCCCGCCCGTAGCGATCCGCCTTGCGCCTTCGATCACACGCAATCGCCTCACGAAATCGCCGGCGCCCTCACCTCGAAACTTCCGGTAAGTCCTCGATAAGTGCACCGGGTGCACGCCAGCATCTCCACTCAGGATCTCCAGTGCGGGAGGACTGAGAAACTCTTCCCGCAAACGGTCCTCCACGGCGGTAAGCCAGCGCGGTTCCCGTTTTTCGGCCGTCCACCGCCCGCCGTTCAAAGCGCCGAGGAGTTCCGCCACGCCGGCCTCCGCCGCCAGAGGCCCGTCGTGAACGCGGCACGCCAGCCGGAGCGCCGCCCACACCGCCTCGCCGCCCTGAATGTCGAACTGTGCCTGACGCCGGTCCAACCAATCCCCGCGAAATTCCACAATGAAGAACTGTGCGCCTCCATCGCCGATCTCATCGCGATGCTCGAAGTGCGCTGGATGCGAGACGAGCGTGAAGGGCTGGTACTCGATCTTCCGCAATCGCGTCTGTTCGCGGTAGTGCCCCGTCAGCACGAGGTTCAAATATCCGCGCTCATGAGTATGCGATGGCACCTTCCGCACGGCCGCATGGTCAAGCCGTGTCAGCAGCGCTTGGGGAATCGCCCAGCGCCCGCTGACGCCGCCGAAGAACTGTCCCGTTCGAAGCTCAGCCATCCGCCCGCCTCCCAAATGTCCCGTTGCAGGTTAATCCGGTTCAAGACAACATCGCCGTGCTGCCGCAGAATAGGAGGATGCGACGCGCAATCTGCTTCCTCCTGTCGATCGCCTCGGCCATGGCATCCGGCCCGGAATTCAACGAAAAGGGCGAGCTTCGGATGCCCGCGGACTACCGCGAATGGGTCTATCTTTCATCCGGGCTCGGCATGACCTACGGGCCGGCCGCCGCCAATGCCACGCTCCAGAATCCCATGTTCGACAACGTATTCGTCACTCGCGAGGCGTTTACAAAGTTCCAGGAGTCGGGAAAGTGGCCGGATGGATCGATGTTCGTGCTGGAGATCCGCTACTCGACGTCGCAAGGGTCGATTAACAAGGGCGGCTTCTTCCAAACAGACGTTGCCGCGCTCGAAGTGGCGGTCAAGGATACGAAGCGATTCCCGCAAGGATGGGGCTACTTCGATTTCGGCGGCGGTCTCATGCCGCGCCGTACCACCGCGTCGCCGCTTCCCGTCAACGCCGGATGCCAGGCGTGCCACAGCGCGAACGGAGCCGTGGAGCAGACGTTCACACAGTTCTACCCCACGGCACTCGAGATCGCCGAAAAGAAAGGCACGTTGCGGACGTCGTATCAGGCGCCCGCGCCATCACCCGTGCGATTGTTCCACAGCATTCAAGCCGCGAAGACGGACCCATCGGCGTTGCTCGATGAGACGAGGTCCGCACAACCGGACTCCGCCGCACTCTCGGAGCGCAATCTCAACATGATGGGCTACACACTGATGCAGGAAGGCCGCAACGATCATGCGATCGCGGTCTTCCGGTGGATCGCCGCGCAGCACCCGAAATCGGCGAATGCGCTCGACTCATTGTCCGAAGCGCTCGAAACTGCTAATCGCCATACGGAGTCATTGCAGGCAGCCACACGCGCGCTCGCTGTGATTGAGGAAGATGCATCGTTACCCGCCTCTCGCAAAGACGCGCTTCGCAAAGGGCTGATGGAACGCCGGCAGCGGCTCACTGGGAAATAGCAGAACTGCAACGAACGAACTGGGCGCGTCAGTCCTCCACGGAAATCGTCGGCGCCTTGTGCGATCCGGTCTCCGCCGCGCGCGCAGCGACGCCTTGCGCAAGCTCATAGAACGGCCGTGCCACTGGCGCATCCGGACCCAGCAGCGTCACGGGCTTGCCGTTGTCTCCGCCAATACGGATCTCCGGAATCAGCGGCAACTCGCCCAGCAGAGGCACTTGCATCGCCTCCGCGGTGCGCTTTCCCCCGCCCTGCCCAAACACATCGACGCGCTGATCGCTCCCCGGCACCACCAGGTAGCTCATGTTCTCCACAATCCCCATCACCGGCACCTTCAACTGCTGAAACATGAGCACGGCTTTGCGTGCGTCCTCAAGCGACACCTCCGATGGCGTGGTCACGACAATGGCGCCGCTGATGGCCGTTGTCTGTGCAAGCGAGAGCGACACATCGCCCGTGCCCGGCGGCAGATCCACAATCAGGAAATCCAGATCGCCCCAATCCACCTGCCGCACGAACTGCTGAATCGCGCTGTGCAGCATCGGACCACGCCAGATGATCGGCCGGTCGGTCGGGCTCAGAAAACCCATCGACATGATCTTCAGACCGTGATGCTCAATCGGGCGAATGCGCTGCCCGTCTCCCATCGGCGGCTGATTCACGCCCAGCATGCGCGGCACGTTCGGGCCATACATGTCGGCGTCGATCAGGCCCGTGCGATGCCCCAGCTTCGCAAGCGCGAGCGCAAGATTCACCGAAACTGTCGTCTTTCCGACACCGCCTTTGCCTGAGCCGACGGTAATGAAGTGACGAACGCCCTGTACCGGAACCTTCGGGGCGTCCATGGTTGGTTGAGGACCCATAAACTTCCAGATTAGCGAAATCCGGAGGCGGGTCTATTTCCGCGGCCTCCGCGGCGTGCTATTTCGCCAGGGCATCCCACATCTTCGCCGCGCGTTCTTCGAGCGCCGGCACATCGGCTTCCAGCACATAGCCCGATCCAACCAGCGACTTCGCCGCCTCGCGAATCTTCGCGAGATACGCCTCGCGCGACGCATACCGCTCCGCAATCGATGGCCGCGGATCACGCGCCTTCTCACGTTCCGCCTTGGATTTCGCAAGCGGGAAGAACGAGCCCACCATGCTGAACATCTCCTCCGGTGCACCGATCTTCGCCGAGCGCAGGTTCCATCCCGTGTAGGTCGCCAGCGGCACTTGAATCTCGGGGAGCCGCACCCCTGCCTTCTCATTGCCGTCCGCATCCACTTGCGGCACCATCGTCGCGAATGCCTTGCCAACCACCGGCGGCTCCTTCGTCACCAGACCCGCCGTGCGAAACTCCTCGCCGTAGTCCACGCGGTAGGCCATCTGCGGATGCTTCGGCAGCGCGACACTGGCGAGTTTCGGGAATTGCACCGCGCCCGGCATCGCGAGTTCTCCATTCCTGATGAGTGGATACGCCGATGCCGGCGGCTCCTTGCCTTCCTTCAGCCAACCCTGCATCCCGGCCAACAGGGCTCGCATCACGAAGCGATAGTCATTCGGATTCGCGGTGTGCTGCGTGTTGTCACGCCGCGGAGGAAAGCTGCCTGGACCATGCTGCGTCCCGCTCAACAGATATGCCCGAGTGTCACTCCGCAGTGCGGCGTCGCTCTTTCCATCCAGCGCCGTGTGAATCAGCGACGCAGCGCGTCCCCAATACTCGTACGACCCGTTCGTATAGAAGATCTTCGGCGCCACCTTGTCCTCATCGGCGCGCACCAGCAGACCGTCGGTGAGCCCCGTCTCCGGATCCGTCTGTGGCGTGTCGCTGAACGGGAAGATGTCGGTGGGATACAGCGTGTTCATGTAAGGATGGCCGTCGCGCGAAGGCTGCGCGAAGCGATGATTGAAGCTGCCGCGCCCGCCGCCCGCAACGTGCGCCCACACACCATCGAACACCTTACGGTTCTTCTCATCCTTGTTGAAGCCGAAGTAAAGGAACGTACGCAGGAAGCGCCCGCTCTGCGATGTGCCGAATCCAACGGCGCGCTTCAGATGACTGGCCTGATCGCCCAACAGCAGCACTCCATTGCGCTCATACTTGAGGAACGAAATCACATCACGGATCGCCGCCGGACCCAGACCAACAATCGCCGGATCCTGCGAAGTGTACACCAACTCGTACATCTTCCCTGGCTCGAAACCGCTCGCCATATAGATGCTGCCGGTATCAGGCATTGGCTTCCCGAACGCAAGCCTCGCCAGTTGCCATTGATCGCGAGGAATGGTGCGCTTCGGCGCATCGCGGCGATCCTGCACGGTCAGTTGCAGCGACGGATCATTGGCGTCGGCGACGGCATAAGGTATGTGACTCCGATCGCCAAGATTGTGAACCGTCGTCTTCGAGTCCACAATCCACTGCCCGCGTACCAGGCCACTGATGGGCTTGCCGTTGTCCGTGGCTACCGGCGCAAAGAGGCGCAACGCGTTCGCATCATCGGCGACATCGGCTTGCCAGCCAACCCACACCAGCGTGTAGCCCTGCTTCAGCAGATAGCCATCACCGAAGTCTTCGCGCAATCGTGGATCCCGCATCGATCGTGCGAAGTTGAACATCGACAGCAGCCCTTTGTTGCCGCGATTGCTCACTTCAAACAGCAGCGTGCCATTGCCTTCCACCGGATTGCGAGGCTTCAACACGAAGAGGTCGGCCGAGAACTCCACCATGCCCTGTGCGTTGCGCGGCGCGTGGTCGATGTCGCGAATGATGCGATTGGCGGGCAGCTTCGGATCCACCGCGAAGTGGACCTTCGCAAGCACGCGCTCATAAGCGTAGCCAGGCACATCGGCACGATCCACAAGCTGGATCTGCTTCACGGCAGCGGGCAGAGAGGCGGTCAGGCAACACACCATCACGGAGACAAACGCGCGGGAAAGCATAGCTGACATTATCTTCAGTCGCGGCCACGCTTGTAAATGCTGCTGTGGCGACGATCGGGACGTCGCGCCCGGCGGCCGTCCAGCAAGCCCGCCATCACCGTCGCATCCCACGCCCGCTGATTCCAGCGCAACACCACCGTTACGAAATCCCTGTCCGGCGCGGCTCCGGCGTCACCGTGCGCCCGAAGGATGGACCGCATGGACCTTGGCGGCAGTGTGCCGGGCAGCGTCTGGAGCGTGCAATCGGCTTCGCAACCTCTCGCCTGCGGCGCTTCGACTGCACTCGGAGATCGCACCCTGATCCGGAACACAGCGCCAAAGTACGTAGCCCTCGATCAGCCCATTCACTTTCGCGCCGCGGAAGGCCGATCGCTTCGCTCGCGCAGTTGCATAGTACCCGTGATCGCCCCGATATCGAAATTGTTCGCAGGATTCACCGGCATGTTGACCGCAGCCACAACCCGCGACCCATCGGCTTTGTTCGCGGTGAAGAAATAGCGGCACACCGCTGCCGCACCGCTGTTGAAGAGTTCAAACAGGCGTGCGGGACCATCGAAGCTGGCGGTCGTCATCGCTTCCGGTGTCTCGAATGCGAGACCCTGGGTGCGCATCGCGCCATCGCCGAACAACTTCCGCCGAACCGCTTCGCCGAACCCTCGCGGCGTAAGGGTATAGTAGGCGTAACCCACGGCCGCTTCGTTCAGCAGCGAAATCAGCACTACCGCGCTGGTTGGGCTTCCAGCATCTGGAAGGACCGACAGCGAGAAGCTGGTCCCGCGGTCCGGAGCCGCACGTTCCTTCGCCGCCAGTTCGTTCAACACGCGAATGCCCCGCTGGCCAGGATCCAAATGTCCGTCCACCAGCAGCCCCCGATGCCGGTTCACGCTCTGAAAATTGCGGATCGCCGCGTGCAGGTCCGGCGACGCGACTCCAGCTATTGCTGGTGGCCACCGTCTTCGGATACCTCCTGGCTGCATCGTACCCCCTTCCGCAGCCGGCACCATGTTCAGCATGTCCATCACAACGGACTGGTCATCCAAACGATTCCGGCAATGCCGGCCCCCGGCAATTCCAACGGAGGCAATCAAGTCGACCATCTGGCTGCTCCTTTCGAAGAGAAAATTGAGACGCCAGGCGTGGCGCCTCCCTGTCTCGACGTTGCAGCTACAGGAAAGACTGTGCTTCGGGGGTTACCTCCCCGTTACGTTGCGGCAGCGCGATGCACAGCGAAAAGGCGAAGACACGGCTCCAGGCATTCCATCGTCCATCTCCCGCTTCCCCCTCCGCCTGACCCGAGAAAAACCGCCGGCTCATGCCCATAGGTGATTCTCAGCGCTTCCACCAAACCGTATCCTGATCAACGGAGGTAACCATGGCCGACTTCTATCAGACTGGCGTTGTCCCCACTTTGCACCGGTTGAAGCCGGACAGCACAGAGCGCCTCGAATCCGATCTGGAGCGCTTCACTCGCGCCAAGCCCGTTGGTTTGGTTCTCCCCGCACTCATCTCCGAGTTTGAAAACACCGCTATGCAGCGCATCGTCGCGGAGCTTCAGAAGATCCGCTACTTGCAGCGAATCGTGCTGGCGCTCGGACGCGCGACACAGGAGCAGTATCAACGCGTCCAGTCACTGTTCAGCAACTTCTACACTCCGGTCACGATCATCCACATTGAGAGCGAGCGCATCCAGGCGCTGTTGCGCCTGCTCGAGGAACGCGGCCTCTCTCCCGGTCCCGACGGCAAGGGACGGTCCTGCTGGCTCTCCTACGGGCTCTTGCTTGCCCACGGCGATTGCGACGTGGTCGCGCTGCATGATTGCGACATCGTGAACTACGATCGCCAGTTGCTCGCGCGCCTCTGCTTCCCCGTCGCACATCCCAACCTGGGCTTCGAGTTCTGCAAAGGCTACTACGCTCGCGTCACCGATCGCATGCATGGCCGCGTGACGCGCCTCTTCTTCACGCCGCTCGTGCGTTCCATGATGGGCATGGCGCCCGGCATCTCGTTCCTCACGTTCCTCGATAGCTTCCGCTATGCGCTCGCCGGCGAGTTCGCCATGAACGTGAATCTCGCGCGTGTGAATCGCATCCCCGCGGATTGGGGACTCGAGGTCGGCGTGCTTGCCGAGGTGTTCCGCAACTGCGCGCTGGCCCGAACCTGCCAGGTCGATCTGCTCGACAACTACGAGCACAAGCATCAGGACCTCTCCGCCGGCGATCCCGGCAAGGGTCTTTCGAAAATGGCGACCGACATCGCAAAGTCGCTCTTCCGCACAGTCGCTTCCGAAGGTGCTGTGTTCACCACGGAGCACTTCCGCAGCCTGGAAGTTCGATATGTGCGAATGGCGCAGGATACCATCGCCCGCCACTACGCCGATGCCATGCTCAACGGATTGAAGTTCGACCGTCACGCCGAAGAGATCGCCGTCAACACCTTTGCTCGAAGCCTGCGCCGCGCTGCCGAAGAGTTCCTGGAAGACCCTCTTGGAGTTCCACCGATTCCCAACTGGAATCGCGTTCTTTCGGCGATCCCGGAGTTCTTCGACTTACTGCTCGACGCGGTCTCGAAGGACACGCGCCAAACCGCACAAGTTGCATGACGGAGTTTCCGCAAGTGGGTACCAACGCGCTTTCCCAGGACGCGTCCAAAGCGACGGAGTTCATCCGGCGGGCCGACATCGTCGTCGGCATCCCCAGCTACAACAACGCCCGCACCATCGGGCACGTTGTTCGCGCTGTCTATGCGGGGCTTGCGAAGTTCTTCCCGCAGTTGACCGCCGTGATTGTCAACTCCGATGGCGGCTCCACGGACCGTACCCGCGATGAAGTGCTCTCCACCCGCATTGACGATCAACACCTGCTCCTCATGGCGACGCCGGCCGTGGCCGCGCACCGCTTGTCGTTCCCCTATCATGGGATCCCGGGAAAGGGCAGCGCTTTCCGCCTGATCTTCGAGATCGCGGCCAGGCTCGAAGCGAAAGTCTGCGTTGTGGTGGATGCGGATCTGCGATCGATCGCTCCTGAATGGATCGATCACTTAGTGCGGCCGATCTTGTTCGCGCACTACGACCTGGTCACACCTTACTATCACCGGCATAAGTACGACGGTACGATCACGAATAACATCGTCTATCCGCTTACACGGTGTCTCTATGGTCAGATTGTCCGCCAGCCGATCGGCGGTGAGTTCGGGCTCTCCAACCGCCTCTTCCGCCGCTATCTCGAACGCAATGACTGGGCCACCGACGTCGCCCGCTTCGGCATCGACATCTGGATGACCACCATCGCCCTCGCCGAGGGCTTCCATGTCTGCCAGAGCTTTCTCGGCGCGAAACTGCATGACCCCAAGGACCCCGGGTCCGATCTCAGCGAGATGCTGAAGCAGGTGGTCGGCAGCGTCTTCGCACTGATGCTGGAATACGAGACCGTATGGCAGGCAACCAACACCACCAAGCGCACGGAAGTCTTCGGATTTCAGTTCGACGTCGGCCTGGAGCCAGTGGCTGTGCGCGTCGACCGCATGATTCATGCGTTCCGCCAGGGTTGCAACGACCTCGCCGAAATCTGGCGCATGGCCCTCCGCCCGGCTACTTACTCTGAAGTTAGAAAGCTCGGCCTTGATCCGCCCGCCGAACCATTCCGCTTTCCCGACGAGCTTTGGATCAGCGTGCTTTTCGACTTCGCCTGCACTTATAAACGCCGTCCCGTCGAGAGAGGGCACATCCTCTCCGCGCTCACGCCCCTCTATCTTGGAAAGGTCGCATCGGCGGTTCTTGAGATGGAGACATTTGACGGCCCGGAAGTGGAAGCCCGAATCGAGCGGCTGTGCCTCGCATTCGAACAAGCCAAACCGGCCTTGCTCGCTAACTGGAATGACGGGCCAGGCGTCCCGGCATCCGGTGGCGCTCACACTATGGAGGTAGATCGCAATGACCGAAACGTTCCGGCAAGTATTTGAAGGCGTCATTCAGCGCCTCCAGCATCAAGTGGCCACGCTGCTTCCGCCGCTGCTGGCGGGACTTGTCATCTTCGTGGTGGCCTACGCCCTTGCACTACTCTCGCGCTGGGTGATCATCCGTATCTTCAAGGGCCTTGCAGTCGACAAGTTTCTCCGCCAGAGCGGGCTCGCGTTCATGATCGATCCGTCCGGCCGGCTCCGCGCGGCGCGTGTCGCCGCCGAAACGGCTTACTGGTTGTTTCTGCTTGCTGGCGCGCTGACCGCACTGAGTATCTTCAACACCGACCTTACGACTCAGATGGTCCAGGGACTTGTGTTTCTGCTGCCGAAACTCGTGCTCTCGGGCGCCATTCTCCTCGCGGGCACGTGGCTTGCCCAGTACTTCGGACGCAGCGCCCTTGTGTGGGCCGTGAATGAAGGAATCCCAGGGCCTCGGCGCATCGCCGCACTGGTGAGAGTGCTCCTGATGTTCGTCGCCGTCGTCGTCGCCGCCGACCAACTGAACTTCGCGCGAAGCGTGTTTCTCGCGGCGTTCATCATGATTTGCGGGGGTCTGATCTTGGCGGTCAGCCTCGCCGTGGGAATCGGCGCGAGCCAGGGCGTCGGCCGCTTCCTCGTGGAGAAGCAGGACCGTGCCAAAGAGGAACGCGCAGAGTCGCTATGGAGCCATCTCTGAGAGCAACTCCAGCACGGCTTCGTTCCATCCTGCCGGCCCGGTACTACGTGTGTACCGGGCACCGATCGTGCGGAATCGTAGGGAGGGCGCTCGCCCCGACCGGATCAGCACAGGCTTTTCCACCGCTTCGAGCAGCGGAAGATCATTCAAGCTGTCACCAAGCCCGATCGTCCGCACCGTGCCGTGCTTTCGAAGATACAAATCCGTGAGCTTTGTCACTGCCGTGGCTTTATCGTTATTTCCACAGATATGGTAGAAACGTCCCCCATGCGTCCAGCGGAATCCGGCGCGCCCGATCGCCTCCAGCAGCGCCGGCACTCGACGCTTCTCCGGCACAAGAAACGGCTCGTCATACTCGCGCTGCTTTGCCAGAACCGCCTGATCCGGAGGCAGACCCGTTGCCGTGCCGACCTCCTCCACAGTCATCTCGTGAAAGCTGGTGACCGGGCAGCCCGACACCTCCGACGCTCCCTTCAGCGCCGTCACCAGATCCGCGTGGCCGGTGCCCCATTCGAGAATCTCGTAGCCGTCGCGCTTCACGGCGCCTTCCGGCGCATTGCCGAAGTAGCCGCCCGGCAGGAATGCCGCACCACCGTTCTCCACCACAAAGGGATGGGTATGCTTCAACCGGACTCGCAGGTTCTCAATCTCCGCTCGCGTCTTGCTCGATACCAGGATCAGCGGCAGACCAAGTTGACCGATACGGTCAAGCGCCGGTTGCGCCGCTTCCCAGGAGTAGCTCTCCGCATCAAGCAGACTTCCATCCAGGTCGCTGAAGATCACAATCATCTCAACTCCCACCATACGCACTTCCACACTGCAAAACTATCCGCTACACACATGACAAGCTTCCACACTGTGTCAGCATGGAATTGGACATACCGCCTATGAGATCGAGAATCACCGCGGCTCTCCTCATCGGTTTCGGATGCCTGCTGCTTCTGATCGGCGTGCTCGGCTTCGGCACCATGCGCAGGACCGATGAGATGCATCAACAAATGATCGCCGCCCAACTGGCTTACGAAGAAGTCGACGAAGCCATTCGTGACCTCCCAGCCGATCTTCACTTCGCGGGCATCCTGGTCAGGGACTACGTACTCGACCCGTCGCCCGCCGCCGCTCCGGAATACAAGGCTCAGCTCGCCACCGAGCAGCAGTTCATCGAGCGCCATCTGCGCCGTCTCGGCCGCCTGCAGACCGCGCAGCCCGACAAAGTCCAGCGGCTCCAGCAGGAGACTCAGGAGTATGCCGATTCTCTCGATCCAATGCTCAACTGGTCACCTGAGGAAAAGCTCGCCCGCAGCTACTGGTTCATCCGTCAACACCTGATCCCGAAGCGCCAATCCATCGTCACGCTGGCCAACGAACTGCGAACACTCAATGCCCATAACCTCGCAGTGGAGCGTGAGGCGCGCGAACGCAGCCAGCAGAGCCTGCGGCTGTTCATCCTGCGGCTGCTGTGGACCTGCCTCGGGCTCGGCGCGGTGGTGGCCGCCCTCGCGGCATGGCGCGTCATCCGCCTTGAGCGCAAGATCATTCAGGAGCGCGAGCGTGCCGAAGAAGCGGAGCGCGAACAGCGCAGGCTTGCCATGCGGGTCGTGCAGGCTCAGGAGGAGGAGCGCAAACGAATCTCGCTCGAACTGCACGATGCCGTCGGCCAGATGGCATCCGCCATGGGCATGGAACTCGGTTGGCTCGAGCGCGCACAACACGACTCCCCCGAACGCTTTCAGGAAAAGCTGGCGGAAGTGAAACGCCTGAATACCGATGTCGTTCGCGCCATCAAGGATCTCGCTGCCGGACTTCGCCCCGCCATGCTGGATGACCTCGGCCTCGGGCCCGCACTCCGTTCCCATGCCCGCGAATGCTCTCGCAGAACAGGCGTGCCGGTCGACGTCCGCATGGATGGCGATATCGCCGCCGTCCCTGAGCCCCATCGGACATGCGTCTACCGCATCGTTCAGGAAGCTCTGAACAACTGCTCCCGCCACTCCCGCGCCAAACATATCCTCGTGTCCATGTACAGCCGCGAGGACATGGTCAGCGTCACCGTGCAGGACGATGGCATCGGCTTCAATCCCGCGCAACCTTCCAGGTCCGGCCTCGGCTTGGCCGGGATTCAGCAGCGTGTGCGGGATCTCGGCGGCGCCGTGAAAATCACGTCAAAACCAGGCTCCGGAACCCTTCTCGAATTGGAACTACCCATCAAGGAAATGGTTAGATCATGACCACACGAGTTCTCATTGCTGACGATCACGGTGTGATGCGCCGCGGACTGCGCCTCCAATTGGAACAGTTCCCGGACCTCGAAGTCATTGGCGAAGCCGCCGACGGGCTCGCCGCCGTTCAACTCGTCGGCGAACATCGTCCCGACGTGGTGATCATGGACATCGCCATGCCGGGCCTCAACGGTATCGATGCCGCGGCGCAGATTCTCAAGGCGTATCCGAAGACCGGCATCATCATGCTCAGCATGCATTCCGACGAGGAGTACCTCCTTCGTGCCCTTTCCGCCGGAGCCCGGGGCTACCTCCTCAAGGAGAGCGCCGAGGCCGACCTCGATCGTGCCGTTCGCGCCGTTGCACAAGGCAAATCCTATTTCAGCCCCACCATCCAAGCCACTCTGATGGATGACTATGTCCGCCAGCTTCGCCAAAAGGGACTGCAGGACTCCTACGATCTGCTCACCGAACGTGAGAAGCAGGTGCTGCAACTGCTGGCGGAAGGAAAGTCGAACAAGGAAGTCGCCACCACTCTCGATTGCAGCGTGAATACCGTCGCCACCCACCGCATGCACCTGATGCAAAAGCTCGATCTCCACAGTTCGGCGGACATCGTACTCTACGCGGTGCGCAAGAAAATCATTTCTTAACCCATCTCACTCAAGGACAACGCATGGATTCGATCTTGCAGACACCTCTGCTTGCGTCCGGTCTGCTTGCCGCCGGCCTGGCGCTGTTGTTGGCAGGAGCCAAGTACTTCGTAGACGGCATCGCGGCACTGGCCGAAGCCCTCGGCGTCCCGCCGCTCATCATCGGCATGACGCTGGTCGCCTTTGGCACATCCACTCCGGAACTCGTGATCAACTCGCTCTCGGCCTATCGTGGCGAGACTGCACTGGCCTTCGGCAACATCGTGGGCTCCTGCACCGTCAACATCGGGATCGTGCTCGCCATCACGGCCATCGTGTCGCCTCTCAAGGTGGAACCCTCGCTGATTACCCGTGAGATTCCGATGGTATGGGTTGCCGTTTGCGCCTTGCTGATTCTCGGAAACGATCAGCGGTTGGCCGCTTCCGCTACCGACGCTTTCAGCCGCGCCGACGGTTTGATTCTGCTGCTCCTGTTCGCCATCTTCGTTTACTACACGGCCATCTATTCGGCCGCAAAACGTGCGTTGACGGGCACTCCGGAACATGGATTCATAGAGCAGGTTGAACAGGAGCAGCGTGAACAGCAGAGTGAGCAACCTCATCGCTCCCTGGTTCGCCATGGCATCTTCACCATCCTTGGCCTCGCTGGTGTTTCCGTTGGTGCGACTTGGACCGTCGATGGCGCCGTCGGTCTTGCCCGTGTCATCGGACTCAGTGAGAATCTGATCGGACTCACGATCATCTCCTTCGGAACCACGCTGCCGGAACTCGCGACTTGCATTGTTGCCGCGCGCCGGGGAAATGCCGCCATCGCGTTGGGCAACGTGGTCGGCTCGAACCTCTTCAACATCCTTGCGATTGGTGGTGTCGTGTCCTTCATCCGCCCCGTCGCCATTCCAAGCGGCGGCCACGCGGATCTCCTGTTCATGGCGCTGCTCTCCGTTGTTTTGCTGCCGGTCGCGATTCGCAGCGGTCAAACCATCACTCGTGGCGAAGGGATCTTCCTTCTGTTGGCTTACCTTGTGTTTCTCGGATGGCGTCTCAGCGCGCACTGAGAGATCATGCCCAAACGCGGCGGATCTCACCTCTATGCAGGATCGGAATGCCCACCCAACGGGCCTATTCTGGTCGTACGGAGACCAGTATGCGAAACACGAGTTTCCTCAAATACCGGCGCCTGTTGGCCCAGGCGGAAACTGAGGCAAAGGATCGGCTGGCTCACGGCAGACCGGGCATTGCAATCACCACTCATGGCGACGACATCGATCGCCTCACCGAACTCATGGAGCGTGAGCACAGCATCACGGCCACCACGCGTTCATTCGACGCCCTGAGGCAGATCCGCGCAGCCCTCGCCCGGATCGATGCCGGAACTTATGGGGTTTGCCTGGAGTGCGAAGAACCGGTTCCCGAGAAGCGCCTCAACGCGCTTCCCTGGGCGCCGCACTGTATCGAGTGCCAGGAGTTGCTCGACGAACTGCTTCGCCTCGATCAGCGGCCAGCCGCGTAACTACTTCCACAAAGCGTGCTTCGCGAGAATCCACAGCTTGTGCGGCTTCGACAACGCGATTCTTCGGCGAAGCACGTCATACCCGGAAGTTTCAATCCGATCGAGCAACGTCGAGTACGTCTCAATCAACGCCGCAAGCATCGGCCGTCCCGATCGCTCCACCAACTGGACCAGTGGCCTCGATTCGCGATACAACTCCCGTGCCCTCGCGGCTTCAAATGCCAGCAGACTCCACAACCCACCGCTCACTTCGCTCCCGTCAAACGCCGTGCGGCCCACATCGTACCGGCGCAGATCCTCCGCAGGCAGATAGATGCGGCCGTTCTCGTAGTCCTCACGAACATCCCTCAAAATGTTTGTGAGCTGAAATGCCACACCGCACTTCTCTGCAAGGGGAAGCGCTTCCTGGGAACGGAAGCCGAGGATGTGAATCACCGTAAGCCCCACCACGCTCGCCACGCGATAGCAATACTGATAGAGCTGCGCGTACGTTTCCATGGGCTGGAAATGGATGTCGCTGTGCACGCCATCAATCATGTCGTGGAAGTACTGCTCGGGAATCCGGTAGCGCCGCGCCGTATCCGCGAACGCCGGCCAGACATTGTGCGAGGCAGGCTCGCCACGCAGCGCCCTCGACATCTCATCACGCCAATCATCGAACGCCGCATCCGTGTGCTCGCCCGGCTCATCACTCAAGTCGTCGCAGATCCGCATGAACGCATAGATCGCGCACATCGCGTCGCGGCGCGGCTTGTCGAGCAGCAGAAACGAATAGTAGAAGTTCGCGGCCCGCGTGCGCGCCACCTGGCGGCACCACTCATACGACGCTTCCAGTGTGATCATGCCGCCCGCGCGATGCCCACTCTCCATAGCGTCTTCAACAGCAGTCCCACGCGTTCCATCTTGCTGATCACGGGACGCGCGGCCAGCACGTTGTAGTCCTGCGCCGCGATCTTCTCCAGCACCTTCAGTCCGCCGCGGCTGAACAGATCAATGTCAATGGCGAGACGGCGGTCGAGCATCGGCGGCAACGCAAGTCCTTCCTCAAACAACTCCCGCGCCTTCGCCACAATCTCGATCATCACCTCGCGGAATGCCGCATTGAATCGCTTCGCAAAAAGCTCTTCCACCGTGTAGCCGTGCCGCGCCATCACATCCAGCGGAATGTAGACCCGGTCCTTCAACAGATCCACGGTCACGTCCTGCCAGAAGTTCGCCAGTTGCAGCGCCGTGCAGGTCGCATCGGAAAGGCGTTGCCGCTCCGCATCGCGATATCCGCAAAGATAGAGCACCAGCCGGCCCACGGGGTTCGCCGAATTGCGGCAGTACCCGAACAATTCATCCCAGTCTGCATAGCGGCCCACTTGCTGATCCTGCACAAACGCATCAATCAGATCAGCGAAGGGCTCCATCGGCAGATCGTGCCTTGCGACCGTGCCCCGCAACGCCGTGAACACCGGATGCCCCACCTCACCCGCGTACATGCGATCTAGTTCCGTACGCCACCATGCCAGCAGACGCAAACTCTCAGCCGGATCGCCGATCTCATCGCCCAGATCATCGGACCAACGGCAGAACGCGTATACGTTGAAGAAGTCCTGGTGCAGTTTCTTCGGCAACAGAAAACTCACCACGTGAAAATTCTCGTAGTGATGCGTTGCCAGCCAGCGAGTGTATTGCTCGGATTCGGAATGCGTCCAGCGCCGGTCCAAGGCGGCGGGACTCTGCACAAACTCGCGCGGATACAGAAACTCCGGCGTCGAGACGGACATACGCCTACGGAATGATCGCTGTCTTCATGTGCCCGTTGTGGCTCATGAGGTGGCGCAGCACTTCCCGCAGATTGGTGAGCGGCTCCACGCGATTCACGAAATCCGCAGCGGTGATGTAGCCGCGGCTCACCGATTCCAGAGCCTTGCGAATGAACGCCGGCGTGTGATGGAAGCTCGCCTTGCAGGTGATCTCGGAGTAGTGCAGCAGATTGGTATCCAACGCCACGGCGCTGTCGTTGGGACATCCGCCGAAGAAATTCACCGTTCCGCCCCGGCGCACCATGCGCGCCGCGAGCTGCCATGTCTCCGGCGTCCCCACCGCTTCAATCGCGACATCCACCCCACGCCCACCGGTCAACTCGCGCACCCGCTGCGCATGATCAAACGAGTCCGAAGTGCACAGCAGTTCGTTCGCGCCCATTCGTTCGGCGTGCAGCAGTTGCGATTGCCGCCGGCCAAGCGCGATTACCCGCGCACCAAATACCTTCGCCAGACGCACAAACATCAGACCAATTGGCCCGAGCCCGATCACGGCAATGGTCTCCACACCTCGCAGATCGCACTCTTCCAGTCCGCGCATCACGCAAGCCAGCGGCTCAATCAACGCCGCATCCTGATACGAAACATGCTCGGGGATCACGTAGAGGTTCTTCTCCACAATGCGGCCCGGAATCCGGATGTACTCCGCGTACGCTCCGTTGTTGAACAGCAGATCCTCACAAAGATTCTCTTTGTCGCGCTTGCAGTAATAGCACACGCCGCAGGGCGCCGAATTCGCAGCCACCACCCGCTGGCCTCGATGGAATTTCGTGACGTTCTCCCCAACCGCGACCACGTCTCCCGCAAGCTCATGTCCGAACAGAGCGGGCGGCACAATCATGCGCGCATGGTATCCCCGGCGGAAAACCTTCACGTCCGTGCCGCAGGTAAGGGCAGCGCGGACGCGAACCAGTACGTCGCCTGGTCCGATCTGAGGGACGGCAACCGGCTCGATCTGCATGCTTTCCTTGCCGTACAGAACGGCCGCCATCATCTGATCTTTCACTTTGTGATCCTCTGAGGGTGAACTATGATTTTCAACGATTTGGAGTCCGGATGCAAAGCCATGTCGAAACCCGTGCGGATTTCGTCCAGCGGCACACGGTGAGACACGAGTTGCTGTACCGGCAAATCGCCGCTGAATACGAGCCTGGCTGATTCGGCTTGCAGGTCCACGTCTGCACTGTAGGCGCCAAACAACGTGCGTTCACCCATACAGATGTCGGCGCCCGAGATCTCGATCCTTTCCTTGTGGGAAGTCTGCGCGAAGAGAAGTATCCGGCTTCCCGGCCGGGTGGCACGAACTGCCTGTTCTACGATACCAGGAGCGGACACTGCAACGAAAACGGCATCCGCACCGCGGCCCTCCGTCAGCGCCGCCGCTTCCCTTGCCAGATCGGCTTCCCGCGGATCGTAGGACTCCTTCGCTCCGAGCCGTTTCGACAACTCGCGCCGCGCCGCAATGCCGTCTGTGGTCAGCACCGTCGCGCCCGCCCGCTTCGCCATCATCGTAAAGATGAGACCGATCGGGCCCTGCCCCAGAACAAGCACCAGTTCACCCGGCTTCAGCGCTGTCATTTCCACGGCCTTCAGACACGTGTTCACCGGCTCCACGAAACACGCCTGATCATACGAAACGCCATCGGGAATCTTCTCCACACCGCGTTCCACAATCCAGTCCATCACGCGGATGTACTGAGCGAATCCACCACCGGCCGGTTCATACCCGGCCGTGATTCCCACCTTCTTGTATACGGAGCATTGCGCGTAAAGACGCCTCTGGCAGTAAAAACACTTTCCACAGGGAATGTGGTGGAACGCGATCACCCGGTCACCGGGTTGGAACTTCGTGACACCCTCTCCCACCGCCACCACTTCCCCGGCCGTCTCATGGCCATAAACGCGCGGGGCCGGCAGCAGGTTGTACTGCACCTTTTT
Organism: Bryobacterales bacterium; assembly: GCA_016789785.1. Next base: position 40,197 of record JAEUQE010000004.1, on the reverse strand, counting down.
CAGATCCGTATGGCAGATCCCGCAGCTCTCCACACGCACCAGCAGTTCGCCGGGACCAATGGTGGGAGTCGCGATGGTATCCACGGCAACATGACTGTTGCCCTGATAAACAGCAGCCCGCATGCGAGCGGGCGGGCTCAGGCTAGAATCGGCAGTTCGCAAGGAACTCTCCTAGTTTACACGCAGCGACGGCGCAGTTGCTCTTGAGGCGCAGCAGACCCGGCACTCGACGGAAAGGATGGAACAGCGCAGCCATCGCGATGCGCCTTCGATCAAAGCGTCCCTCCGCATCGCGGTAGCGATTGAAGTCCAGTGGAAACTCATCGGCGGCCGTGTCGCTCACCACCCGCACACAGTAGAAGCCTCGCCCCGTCTCCGCCGCCACCCCGGCCACAGTCGCGGCCTCCATCTCCACCGCCACCGCGCCCGTGCGGTGCAAATCGCTCTTTTCGGCAACCGTGCATGCCACGCGATCGCCGCTGTAGATCACACCCGATCGCGCAGGGGTCTGGGGCAGCCGCGCAGGATAACGGTGTCCATCCTCCCCGCGGATTTCCGACGCCGCAATGATCTCCCCAACCCCAAGCTCCGGCGCAAGCCCTCCGCAGAATCCCGTACTCAAAAACAAACTCGAGGAAAAATGTCCCGCCGCCAGCGACGCAGCCTTCCGCGCCAACCGCGGCCCCGGCCCGTTCGCCGCCAGCGTCACCGGCACGTCGCGCAGCATCGCCTCCACTGCATAAGCAACGGGCCACCGGAGCGCCCGCACTTCACGCAAATGAGGCAGCAGTCCCGATAACTCCTGCGCCTCGGCCGCGATGATACTCAGTGGAATCATTGGCCGCAGTACCCGTTCTCGCGAAACCACTGAATCGCCCGCGACAAAGCACCGTCCACCGGCCCCGGTGTGAATCCCAACTCGCGCACGGCCTTTTCGTGCGACACGAACATCTTCCTCTTCGCCATCCGCACCCCGTCCAGCGGTGCTCGCGGCGCCAATCCCGAAACATACGCCCAGGCCGTACTCACCACACCAGCCGCATACGCCACCGGATACGGGATCCTCGCCGATGGCGCCGGCCTCCCGCTTAAGGCCGCCAGCCTCTCCAAAATCTGCTGTAACGTCAGGTTCTGGCATCCCAGAATGTAGCGCTCTCCGGTGCGTCCTCGCTCCGCGGCCTGCAAATGGCCACGCGCCGTATCCACCGCGTCCACCAGGTTCAGCCCCGTGTCGACATACGCCGGCATGTCGCCCTTCAGAAAATCGAGGATGATCTTTCCCGTTGGTGTTGGTTTGATATCGTGGTCTCCGACCGGTGCGGTTGGATTCACGATCACCACCGGAAGCCCGCTCTGCGCGAACTCCATCGCCACCTGCTCCGCCAGATACTTCGACCGCTTGTAAGCGCCCGTCATCTCGCCAATGCTCACCGGCGTCGTTTCATCACCAATTCCCGACTGGGGAATCCCGATGCAGCCCACCGTGCTCGTGTACACAAAGCGCTCCACGCCCGCCCCGCTTGCGGCCTCCAGCAAATTTCTGGTGCCATCCACGTTGGACCGGTACAGTTCACTCGAATCCCGTGACCACAGCCGGTAGTCTGCCGCGACATGAAAAACGGTGGAGCAGCCATCCACGGCTCGAGCGAGCGATCCCGCATCCCGAAGATCACCCGTCACCGGCTCCACTTCCAGTTCCCGGACAGCCTTCCCGGGCCGGACCAGCGCGCGTACCTGCTGGCCACGTTCCACCAGCAGCTTCGCGACATGCCAGCCGAGAAATCCAGTTGCCCCCGTTACGAGAACCGGTTTCACGGTCTTTCAAATACCCGCTTCCTGAATTCTGCGTTCATTGCGCCATTCAAGCCCCTGTCGTCTGCCCTCAACTCCGCTTCTGTCAACTCCACTGTCCTCAGCCCTTCGCATTCAGGAACGCGGAGAGCGCCATGGTCGGGAAGGAGTTCCGGTACAAGTGATACATCAGATAGAAGACTCGCGGAAACCCCGTCCCCGTCGCCAGATCTTCGTCCCAGGTCCCGTCCGCGCGCTGCGTGTCAATCAAATACTCCACACCGTTGCGGACGCTCTCGCTGTGCAGATCGCCGCTGGCAATCAACCCGGTCACCGCCCACGCGGTCTGCGAGGGAGTGCTCGGCGCACTCACATACTCGTTCGCGTCGTAGCTCTCGCAACTCTCGCCCCAGCCGCCATCGGCGTTCTGAATCGAACGGAGCCACTCGGCAGCCCGAAGAATATGCGCCTCGCGAAGGTTCTCCCCTGCCGCGCGCAATCCGCGCAACGCAAGGAATGTGCCGTAAATGTAGTCGACACCCCAACGGCCATACCAGCTTCCATCGGGCTCCTGCGTGCGGCGCAGATACTCCACCGCGCGCCGGATTGCCGGATGATTCACCGGTACACCCTGCGCGATGAGCCCTTCCATCACGCGGCCCGTGATGTCGGGACAGGTGGGATCGAGCATTGCGTTGTGATCGGCAAAGGGAACGTCCGCCAGCGCCTTCCAATTGTTGTCGACATCGAACGCGGCCCATCCGCCATCCTTCGATTGCATCGCCAACAGCCACTTCACCGCGCGATCCACGCATTGCTTGTGCTTGCGCGAATCGCGCGCACGCGAATGCTTCAGCGCCAGCAACACCATACCCGTATCGTCAATATCGGGATAGAACTCATTGGCAAACTCAAAGTACCAGCCGGAGGGCTCGACATCCGGCCGCTTCACCGACCAGTCACCCTTCTTGCGCACTTCCTTCGTCAGAAGCCAGTCCGCGGTGTTCGTCAACGCATCCGGCGGCACCATCCCGGACTCCCCCACCGCGAACGCCGCAATCGCCGTATCCCACACCGGCGAGAAGCACGGCTGGAAAAAGAAACGGTCGCCCTCGTTCACCATGAGGTTCTCGAACTGCCGAGTCGCCTCCACGTGATGCGGATTGTCACGCGGCACGCCCGTCACATCCAGCGCCATGATCAGATACTGCATCGGCGGATAGATGGCTGCCAGTCCATCGGAATCCTTGGTGCGCTCCAGCGCCCATTCCATCGCCTTCTTTATGGCCTTCTGACGAATGGTCTTCGAACCGTACTTCTCCCAGACCTTCAGCGCACGATCCACCGTCAGGAAGAAGTTCTTCCACGTAAACAGATTCGGATCCCACTGGAACGCGAAGCTCACTCCCGGCGCATGGATCTCATCCAGCGTGAAACCTTCGGGCACCGGCCGCATCGGATTGTGGGCGTGCACCACCGAAAGCGGAATCACAATCGCCCGCGTCCACGACGACATTTCGTAGATGATGTCGCCCAGCAGCATGAACTCTGGTGGAATCGAGGGTACAAACTCCCGCGGATAGAGCCCGAAAAGACTCAGGTTGACCTTCACGTAGCTGTTGGCGCGCTGCAATCCACCCAGCGCCAGAATGCGCTCGCGCAGTTGCACCATCCGCGGACTGTCCGCCGGAACTCCCGCCACCTTCAGCGAGAAATACGCCTTCACACTGGCGCTGATCTCCGATGGCCCCTTCGCATAGATATTGAACCCGCCATCGGGAAGCTGCCGGTCGAGAATCGACGCCACAGCCTTGTCGATCAAATCCCGGTTCGGAGGATTCCATTCCTTCCCCTTCGGCGGATACATCCAGAGTTGAAGCAGGATGTAGTCCGACTCCAGGGTCGTATCGGCGGTCAGGTCCGCCCACCAGTAGCCCTCCGGCTGGCGCATGCGAAGAAGCGCGTCCACCGCCTTACGGGCCGCCTGAGTGGTCTGAGCAACCAACTCATCTGCAACTTGAAGGCTTGGCATCATATCGTTATGGTCGTTAGACGTGAAGAGTGAGCAGCGAGTTCGTGCGGAAGTGAAAACCGCACATCTTCTTCCTTGATTTCGACTTCTTCCACTGACTCGAATCCGAACCCTGACTGCAGGCTCGCGATCAACTCCTGCACCAGATTTTCCGGCGCCGACGCACCGGCCGTCACCGCAACCGTGCGAGCGCCCGCCATCCATTCCGGCTTCACCTCACTTGCATCGTCCACCAGATAGGAAGGCACGCCGACGTTCTCGCAGACCTCCACCAGACGGCGCGAGTTCGAACTGTTCTGCGAACCAACCACGAGCAGCACATCGCACTGCGGCGCGATCGCCTTCACCGCCTGCTGGCGATTCTCCGTCGCATAGCAGATATCCTGCGCGGGGGGGCCCTGAATCTGGGGATAGCGCTCCTTCAATCGCGCGATCACGCCCTTGGTCTCATCCAGACTCAGCGTGGTCTGCGTGAGGTAGCACATCTTCTCGGGATCGCCAATGTCCAGCCGGTCCACATCGGCTTCCGTCTCCACAAGGATTGTGTTTTGCGGCGCCTCTCCCAAAGTCCCGACCACTTCATCGTGATCCTTGTGGCCGATCAGTATGATCGTGAAACCCTGGCGCGCAAAGCGCACTGCTTCCAGATGCACCTTGGTCACCAGCGGGCAAGTGGCGTCAATTACCTTCAGACCACGCGCCTTCGCTTCGCTGCGCACGGCTGGTGAAACACCGTGTGCGCTGAAGATCACCCGGCCCCCTTCCGGGACCTCCGCGAGTTCCTCCACGAAAATCGCGCCGCCGCGCCGGAGTTCATCCACAACGTGCTTGTTGTGCACGATCTCTTTGCGCACGTAAATCGGCGCACCGTGAAGATCCAGCGCGATCTTTACCACGTCAATGGCACGCACCACGCCTGCGCAGAACCCGCGCGGCGTCAGAAGAAGGATTTGCTTACGCCCAGCTTCGTTTACAGCACCCACACTCGCCCCGAGGACTGATTGCATCATGATTCTCTTCATTATATCCCCGGGCGCGGGATGAACGCGACATTACAGAGCGTGCGAATCGGACCTAGGCGGCTACCGGCTCGAACGCTCGCTCCGCCACACCAGCACCCGCGAATCGGATCACCAGCAGCGTCTGATCATCTTCCAGATTCTTGCGTGATGAGAACGCACGCACGGACTTCAACACCCGGTCGCGAATCACATCCGCCGCATCGTCAGGCGCCGCGTCGATCGCCGCGATCAGCCGCTCTTCCTCGAACTGATTGTCGCTGCCGTCGCTCGCTTCCACGATGCCGTCGGAGTAGAGCACCAGCGTATCCCCCGGTTCCAGCCACGCGGTCCCTCGCCGGTATCGCGCACCCGGCAGCAGACCCAGTACCGGCCCGCCCGTGCTCAACCGCTCCATCGTTGCCGAGTTGTTCCGGAACAACAGCGGCGGCAGATGCCCCGCATTCACATAGTCCAGCCGCCCCGTCCGCGGATCCAGGCATCCCCAGAACAACGTGGCAAAGCGATGGCGCGCCGCATTCTCACACAGCAAGTGGTTGAGTTGTTGCGTCGACGCTTCGTGCGACTCCGCCGACCCGGTCCAGCAACTGGTGCGAATGGCGCCGTGCAGCACGCCCATCAGCAACGCGGCGGGAATTCCCTTCCCTGACACATCGCCCAGAGCCAGCCCCACTTTGCCATCCTGCATCGGAAACACATCGTAGAGATCGCCACCCACCTGTGAGGCAGGCTGCCATTCCGCGGCCACTTCAATCGCCTCCGGCAACTGCCGTAGGCCCGGCAGCAGATCACGCTGCACTTCCCGCGCAACCTCAGCTTCTTTCTCCAACCGCTGGCCCGCGAAGTAGGCGCGCATCCGGAGCCCCATCGCCGTCAACGCAAGCAGCAAGGCGACGGCAGCCGACGAGTTGATGATCAGGCTGCGGCGGAACGGGAGAGCATCGCGGGATTCAGGCTTCACCACCATCGCGATATCAATCATCGAAAATGGCCTCGGCCCCGCTGGCTGCGCGTTGGGCCTGTGCGTGCGAAACGGCATGGTCTCCATCAGCACATCGCCGGCTTGCGTCCTGCGCACTTCATACACCGGCTGGCGGTTTCGCATGCGGTCGCGGAACTGATCCGTGCCGATCGGTTCAAACGGCTTCGCACCGGCCTCGGCGAGCGTGGCTCCATTGCCGTCGCGGACGCGGATCCACTGGATGGCGCCCTCGGATTGCTCCAGCACCTTCACGGCTTCCTGCTCCGCCTGCGCCCCGCTCTGAATGCCGCGCTCGATGGCCGAGACCTGTTCGCCCGCCTCCCGCCGCAGGCGCTCGGTCGCAACACGCCGCGTCACGGTCGTGTAGCTCCAGATGGTATTGCCGAGCAGCAGGAGCGCCAGGAAGATCCCCGCGGCGGTTCCGATCTGGAACCATCGTTCGCTGGTGAGTCGTGATGTCTGAAGGATCGCCATCTGAGTTGCCATTGCCCGTTTCATGCCATTCCCCATTTCAATGGAGAAGACGCACGCCGCCGGCCAAAGATACACCCACACCCCGACATCTAACGTTTCTTAAGAATGCCCGCCTCTCGCAAGCCCGGACGCACCGGCTCCGCGAAACGAACAACATAACCATTCGCGGCTACCGCTGAGCGAAATCCCGTGCTTCGGTCGGCGTCGCGCCAATCGAAAACGTATATACGTTGCGATACAATGTGTGCAGGTGGCCAGTGGAATCGAGTTTGATTGGGATGACGAGAACAGAAAGCACCTTGCTGCCCACAAAGTCGCGCCCGTAGAGTTCGAGCAGGTGCTGGACAACGATCCTATCGACTTGGCTTTCGATGTGATCAACGACGAAGAACGCTACCGTTCTGTCGGCCTTACGAATCGCGGCCGTTTGTTGTCAGTGGCGTGGACGATTCGCAACGGCAAGGTGCGTGCCATTACGGCCTTTCCATCTGGCGTATCCGACCGGAAGGCTTTTCTGGAGAAACCCAAATGAAGAAGCAGTTGGAGAAAAAAGCGAAGCGTGTGATGCCGGCCTTTGCCAGCGAGGCGGAAGAGGCCGCGTGGTGGCATGAGAACCGCAGCGAGCATGGGAAAGAACTACTCGCCGCCGTGAAAAGCGGCGAGGCTCAAGTGTTGACCAAGGCGAAGTTGCGGGAGCGGATTGCTGCGTCCAAAAAACTGGCATCTCCTGTGGTGGCGCTCAGGATTCCCGCGGCAGATTTGGCCTTAGCCCGAAAGCAGGCTGAACGCAAAGGGCTGCCGTACCAGACGTACATCAAATCGCTGCTGCACGAAACACTAACCAAGCGGGAGAAGCGTAAGGTCGGCTGGTGACAGGTCAAGCAGGAGTCGGATGCTACTCTGGCCGGATCGACGAAGCCGGCCAAAGACTCCTGATTCGCGGGATACTCGGCTAACGGCATACTCGAATCGCACACCGCTTGCGTCTCGTTCTTCATTCCCGAAACTGCGTACACCGAAGCGGAAGAGCACTTGGCGCACTCGTGCTCAAGCGCGCTGACGATCCCGCGGTCGCGTTGCGCTCGCTCGGGTCATTCGCTGCGCTCGGGACGATCGTCGGTCTCGATCTTGACAGGGACCACGAAGCCGAAGCCCGAAAGCGGCTAGCCGCCCGTGATCCGGAGAACTGACCGATCCTCGCCGCCGCGTTGGCGTTGAACTGCCCGATCTGGAGTACGCCGTGGCCCAAGCGGCCACCGCGAACTTTAACAGGGAAGACGACTGTCTCGGACGGCGGAAACATGAGAGCCGGGATCAGTCAATCGCCGTCTGTAACCGGCCGCGCCCTCGTTGCATCCGGTTGCTCCGGGCGGCGATTAGTTGAGGTTATCAACCAGGTACAGATCCCCGCGCCGGAGGTCTATTTGCGAGACCAGCAGCCACCTGCGATCCGGAGAAACCGCGAAGCTGCCACCTGCCCCTCCCTTCATGACGAACGCCTCCCGGCCTTGCCTGTCAGCGAAGTTGTAAAACCAGACTTCACGGCTCGTACGCGGAGCGTAATAGAAGCCATCCCGAAACATCGCCAAATAGATCCAGGAACTGAGTGGGCAAACCACTTCAGTCTCCTCACCTCCTTCCGCCGGAACCATCGATACGCAAGCGGGGGTGCCGGTGGTCGGATAGTAGAACCGCTTGCCGTCGAATGACTCCCAACCGGCAAGCGCTCCGGACCTTGTAATTTGCGTGGCTTGGCCAGTACCCGTTACAGGATGAGCGAGGGTTTTCCAAACCTGACGTCCGTCCTTTCGGTCCGAGGTGAAGTAGACCCATTTCCCATCCCGCGACCAACTCGGCAGAAAGTTCCTGCCCGCACTCGAGGTGATCTTTTTCCCCTCCCGCCTGTTCACGTCTATCACGTATATGTCGGTGTGCCCGCCATCCTGAGAGTCCACTGCGATTTCATCCCCGCCAGGGGACCACCGGGGGGAACCGGTATAGCGCTTCCAGAACGTCAACTGTGTGGGGTTCGACCCGTCAGCGTCCGCCACCCAGAGTTCGAGATGACCGCTGCGTGCCGATACAAAAGCGATTCTCTTTCCGTCCGGCGAATACTGCGGAGAACCATCCCACTGCGTGGACGTAATCAGCGTTTCCGCATCGAGTGGCCTGCCCTTACGCGCGTGCGCCAAATCGACCCGCGCAATGTCCGTGTCGATGTAAACGTCCGAATAAATAAGTCGCCGGCCGTCGCGCGATGCAGAGAACTGTATACCTACCTGCCCGGCCCACGCGAGCGGCTCTCGTTGCCGTCCATCCGTCGTCACTCGCCAGAATCGGCGCGCCGTTCCTCTCTCGGGGAGGTAGATCAGATCGCTCGCCGAGCGCCAAGTGATCCCGAAGATGCGCACCTGATCGTGGGTAACCCGTCGGGCGGAACTCCCGTCGACCGATAGATCCTGGATGAAAATGTCGCCGCGCATCGCCGCAGCTTGGCGGACGAACGCCAGCGTCCGGCCGTCCGGCGATACAGCCGGCGCCGCATCGTCGTAGGGTTTTGGCGGGACGGTGAGTTGCCGCATTCTCCCGCTCTCGATGCTGAGGGTGAATAAGCCGATCGGCTCGGAGTGGCTTGGCCGGTTCCGCACGACGAGATGTTTGCCGTCGGGCATCCACGCCAGCCCTGGGATGTTGTCGTATGCCTGTAGCGACACTTTCCCGACCCTTCGCTTTGCTCCGGGGGAGGAACCGGCCACGTACACCTCTGCCTCCGTCCGAATCCCGCCGAAGTTCTCATCGCAGTGCAGAAAGGCGATCAGGGTGCCATCCGGCGACCAGGATGGGTAACACTCAAGAGCGGCGTCGTTAGTAAGCCGCACTGGCGATTCGCCCTCGATCCGACGCACATAGAGGTCGGTCTGGTCATTCTTCACACCCGTCCAGACAAATGCCACGGCGCTGCCATCGGCATTAATCGCCGGGAATTGCTCCGCCCCAGAGTAACTGGTGAGCAGTTTCACCTCAACAGGACTTGTTCGTGCCACGCCGCCAGGACGCCCGGCGACCAGCGCGGTGATCGTCACCGCGGCAACTGCTACGAAGGCGAGGGCGGCCACCCGCCAAGGGGAACTCTTCCGCTGCCCGCGTGCAAGCGCGGCGCGTACCTCGGCCATGCTCTGCACACGCGAGGCAGTCTCCTTCCGAAGACAGCCGCGGATCAGCTCGCGAACGGCCGCGGGAGTCTTGGCTGGAATCCTGGTCCAGTCCGGCTCACGTTCCAGGATGGCGCTGATCGTAGCAGCGGCGGTCTCTCCGCAAAAGGCGCGTTTCCCGGTGAGCAGTTCATACAATAGGCAGCCGAACGCCCAGATATCGGTGCGATGGTCGACTGGTTGTCCTCTAGCTTGCTCGGGACTCAAATAGGGTGGAGTCCCCACGATCCTGCCTTCCAACGAGTGCGTCTGGCTCAAGGGGGTCCTCTCGGGGCGACGCTCCTCCATGCGGCCGGCGCCCATGAGCACTTTCGCCAAACCGAAATCGAGCACCTTGACTCTACCTTGCGGTGTCACCTTGATGTTGGCCGGCTTGAGGTCCCGGTGCACGATGCCCTTTTCATGCGCAGCCTCGATCGCCTCGGCAATCTGCGAGGCGTAGCTGATCGCCTGATCAACGGGCAGCGGACCTTCGGGCTTGTCCCCATCCACCAGTTCAAGAGCCAGACAGATTCCGTCAGCGAACTCTTCGATGCTATAGATGACGGAGATATTGGGATGGCTCAGAGCAGCCAGTGTGCGCGCTTCATGGCGGAGGCGCTCAAGCCGCTCCGCATCGCCAAAAAACTCTTGCGGCAGCGCCTTCAGGGCGACATCCCGGTGAAGTCTGGTATCGCGCGCGCGGTACACCTCGCCCATCCCTCCAACGCCAATGCATTCGAGGACCTGATAGGGGCCAATGATCCGGCCCTCCACAAGCGATGGCGACTGTTCTTGCGAGACCGGATCTTCTTGAAGATATGCAGGTTCCAGCAGGAATCCGCCTGCGGCGTCATGGGCCTTGAGCAGGCTCTCGACTTCCCGGCGCAGGGGCGCGTCGTCACCGCACAACGCAGACAGTCGGGCGCCACGGCTCTGGGTGTCGAGGTTGAGAAGATCGGCCACGATCTGCGTGACGCGTTGATAACGTGCCGGCTCCATCGCATTCCTCCCTCAACCCAGTTGATCGGGCTTCCCCGCCCGATGCGGCTTGGTGTTGGGACGACCCATCTCTCGAAACAGCCAGGCCCGTGCGACGGACCACTCGCGTTTCACTGTCATGGGAGATATGCCCTGCAATTCCGCCGTTTCCTCGATGGAAAGCCCGCCGAAGAAGCGAAGCTCCACGATGCGGCCTTGACGCTCATCGAGCGCGGAAAGGCGCCGAAGACAGTCGTCGATCAGCAAGAGATCGGGCGGCCCGCCGGAGACCTGAAGCGCTTCGTCGAGGGTGACACGAATCGCGTCTCCGCCGCGTTTGGAGCACCGGCGAGCACGGGCATAGTCGATCAGGACGCGGCGCATGACACCGGCGGCGGCGCCGAAGAAGTGAAGCCGGTCGCGGTAGGAAACGCGGCTCTCATCCAGCAGCCGAAGGAAGGCTTCATGCACCAGGCCGGTAGCTCCCAGGGTATGACCGCCACGTTCGCGTTGCATATGGTGGCGGGCGAGGCGGCGCAGCTCATTGTAAATCAGCGGGGTCAGATTCTCGATCGCCTTCCGGTCACCGGAACTCCATGCATGGAGCAGTGCTGTGATTTCGCCACTCCTGTCCTTCTGCATGCGCTCGCACAGTCTATCTCATCTGGGTTGGCGATCTCAAATCGCGGGTGCGCCACATGGAGGTCGACCGGCCGCTCCCACGGCCTTTTGAAGATCAAAAAAGACTGGTCCGGTTTTCAGCCGGTTCCCGCCACTCCCAGCGGAGGCAGTTTCTTTCCATTACTTCGAAAGACCTGAGGGGCCTCTCTGCCGTATGCGCCACTAGCATTTCGGAAAGCGATGACTCTATGAACATTCAGTTGCGATCGATGATGATTGCTCTCTTTGCTGTCGGCATTGCCACCGCCCAGCGCGTGGCGGTGCTGGAAATCGACGTAGCGAACGCCGTTGTGTACCGCTACGACGTTGCGGATGCCGACAAGCGCGCCGTGAGCGCCACGCCCGTGCCGGTAACCATCGACAGAGCGTTCTTTGATTATTGCCTGGTTGAGGACATCGTGGCGATCAATGGCCGGACGGCGAAGGGCCTCCATATGACGTGCGCCACGCGAATGGGCTTCAGCCCGGCTCCCCGGCCCGGATTCGGCATCGCGGACACGGTGATTAACCAGGGCAGGCAGCAATGCAATTGGGAGTTGCTTTCGGCGGACGGCCGGTTTGTGGGCAGATTGGTGGACGGCGGCTTCTTTCCCCATGCGGTGCTCGGGGGTGCCGGGGCGTACTTTGGCTTGACCGGTGAGCATGTTTCGACCGGGACTTCACGGTCGACTTCAGTCGCCGAAGACCCCTCAATGCGGCGAATCAATGGCGGCGGAAGTGGCAAGGCGACCTTCTATGTCGTGCCCCGGTTCTGGCCTGAAATCGTATCTCAACCTGAGGGACCGGCAGTCTTCCACGGCGCTGGTTTCGATCAGGTGAGCAACGCCAAACTAGCCCGGGCGGGCGAGTTGCTGGTTATGAAAGCCAAGGGTCTGGGGCCCACGCTGCCTTTGTTGATTCCACCAGGCGTCAAGCCGTTCGCGGCTGAGGCACCGTTTGAGGAGGTCAACGCACCAGTAGAGGTGACGATCAACGGCATACCTGCCGAGGTGGTGAGTAAGATCGGTTGGCCCGGGACCCTGGACACCTACCGAGTCGATTTCCGCGTGCCGGCCGGGGTGCCGGCGGGTCAAGCGGTCGTGCGGCTGACATCTGCGTGGATATCTTCGGAGGAAATCCAGATTCGCATCGAGTAATCGCATCAGGATGACCGTCGGCAGGCCGGAACTACATCCACTCCGGATCATGAAATTGGAGTTGACTTGTGCGTCGAAAATCCGAGGAGCATACGAAGCGATGGATTCTGTTGTTTCCATTTCTTGGGCTCGGACAAGTTGCACCGGATGTTTCAAGAAGCAAGGGACCTGCGAAAGGGATGGCATCCGTGCACGTGTACGCAGCATCGGCCGGCGGGTCCGTTTCTCGGACGCCAGTTGAGGGCCCTGTGAAACCAAAAGCCCAGAACAGAGGAGATTGAAGATGAGACGATTGCTTTTCTTAATTCCGGCACTGGCGATGTGCCAGGTTACTCCGGAGATCACGACGAACATCCAGCTGGAAAACATGGTGTTCTACGTGGACCAGCATGGCGATGCCACCAAGTTTGGAACCCTGCCGGGCCCGGTTCCCGCTGACCCCCAACTTGGGTTCCCGTTGCGCAGGTACGCGATCATTGCCGACATCGTCTCGGTCGGTGGGAAACCCGCGGCTGGCACATTCTTCGCGCAAGGCACCGTGATCGGGTTAATCAATGCCGACTTCGCCCGCAACCAGATGCACCCGATGACGCTGGAGATCATGACGCCCGACAGAGCGCAGGTAGGCGCTCTCTACGGGTTCTGGATGGGCGCGGGCGCGTCCGCCCCAGGGGCGCCGGCGGGGGCGGGGGTGCTGGCGGTGCTTGGGGGTACGGGCCCTTATTTCGGGGTGCGTGGACAGGGGGCAAACGTCGGCTCCAGTAATCTGCGGACCGCCTCCATGCAGGAAGATCCGACCCGGCGGCGAGTGAACGGCGGAGGATCGATGACGATGGGAATCCATCTATCGGGCGCCCTGCTGCCGAATGTCATCTCAGCCTTTCACTCGGACTTCACCCCAGTAACCACCGACCGGCCGGCGCGCGCCGGCGAAGTATTGACGTTGAAGGTCCGAGCCGGGTGGCCCGTGCAGCCTTCGTTAGCCGCCGGGCAAGTCTTCCCGCAGGATCCGGTCCGCCCCGTGTCGACTCCCATCGAGGCTTTGGTGAATGATGCGCCTGCCGAAGTGATCAATGCCATCGGATGGCCGGGTTCCCGGGACGAGTACCGCGTTGATATCCGAGTGCCGTCGGGCGCTACACCAGGCACTGCGAAGGTGCAGGTGAACGGCGCTTATCTTCCAGGCGCGGTTTTCAATCTTCCGGTGCGGTAATCGCACTTCTAGTTGGATCCCGCTTCTAGTTGGAAGGCCGTTCGTTACCGTTTGGTCCTCGGCAGTCGACCACCCACGGCAGATTGAGTCCTCTGAAAGGCAATGCAAATTTTCAAGGAGAAACCTATGAAGCATGCTTTCCTGTTCGCCCTGTTTGGCGGCGCCACGTTGATGGCGCAATCCGTCGAGGAGCCGGTTTTGCTGGCAATCTCGGTAGAGAATGCCGTCCTGTACCGAGGGAACGTCTCCGATGTGACCAAGCACGGAAAGGAATCCGGGCCGGTCGCCACCAGCGAGCAGATCCCGTTTGTCAGCGGCATCAATGTCGGAGATATCGTGGCCATCAACGGAAAGCCCGCGAAGGGTATCTGGTCCTCCAGCTATACCCACACGACAACCTATCGGGCGTCCCCGCAACCGGGGCAGTTCATCGCCGAAGTCGACAGTGGGGCGACATTCTTCTGCACCTGGCAGATCTTCGCGCAGGACGGAACCTTCCTGGGCATGATTCGGGATAGCGGATCCGCTCAAGGTCACACGGTCACCGGAGGCTTGGCCGGCTTTTTCGGCGCAACCGGCGTTCACATTTCCGGCGTAACGACGACGCCCAATCGCATCGCGACCATCGCGGAAGATCCGGCTAACCGGCGCATGCATGGCGGCGGGCGCTTCACGGCGAACTACCTCCTTTATCCGAAGGTGCGGCCCGGCGTCCAGATGACGGTGGACGGACCGGCAGTCTATCACTCCGATTTCTCACAAGTGACGGCGGCGAACCCGGCGCGGCCTGGCGAGACGCTTACGATCGCGGCGACTGGACTGGGGCCTGTTAAGCCGAACTTACTGCCTCCGGGCGCCGAAACCTTCACGAGTTCGCCTCTGCAGGAAGTCAACGGGCCGGTGACTGTTGTCTTCAACGGCAACGAGTTGCCAGCGATCAACAAGATTGGCTGGCCAGGGGAACGGAACCTATACCGGGTGGACTTTCAAGTGCCTTCCGGCGCCAGTACGGGAACGGCTAGCCTGCAAGTGAACGTCATGTGGATCCCCGGATCCGCGGTGACGATTCCAGTAGCTGCCCGCTGATGCAATGCCCCTGATCGGGACTGCCGAGAGGGAGATTACCCACATTCGAAACTACGGAGACATTTCTATGCTTCTAAAGATAGGGCCCGCGCAACGGTTCATGTTGCTGGCAGTAGTGCTGCTGACTCTGCTGACTCCTATTGCGGCTGTTGGCCAGGACGTGTTCACGATGGGCAGTGCCGGTGCGGGGCAAACTTGCATAGGCGCCCAGCCGCCTTGGGATCCCTGGTCCGACTCGTATAACCCGAACGAGAAATTCGACACAAATGGAAAGCGCGTCCGCCCCCATGTTCAAGTTGGCCCAAGCCGCTGTCCGGTATATATACTCGGGGCGACTTTCGCGAAAGCCTATGGTGATGTCGCTATCAAAAAGATAAGCCTGAGAGCTCGCGCGATCGTTGACGGATCACGCATAGGGTCGGGTACAGGGGCCGGCTCAAACGTGAGGGGTCAGTTTCGAAACACCTTGAAAAATTTGTATCCGCTTAGAGGTTCCAATACGACGATAGAGATCCTCTTTCGTCAGACGTACGCAATCGATATCTCCGGGCTTAGCGATGGCCTTGGAGCTGTGTACATAAGGCTGCAGATCGAACGTATCAACGGTGTCCCGCCCGTTCCTAGCATATCTACGGAGGTCTTTAAGGAAGCCAATGGTGAATACGTAGGCGTTCTCGAAATACCGAAGATTAGGTTCGAGGGTTGCCGCCTCGACCGGCCCTGTACGCTCACATATTCGGTTCTCGTTGGCGCTACCGCGAATCTGGAACGCCCCGACATCGCAGTTGCTAGCGCAAAGGTTCCTGAAATGGATAGACCGGCCCTTGTATTCCTAGGTGAAAAAGGAAGCGACGAGCAACTTAGCGCAGTCACTGGGACCAGCGACCCGGTTCGCTTCGAACTGCCAGGATGGCACTACACACTTGCGTCGGACGAGACATGTGCCGATCAGCTTGACAAGGAAAGCGCGTCCATGCCGGGCGGCGGCGATTCAGAGAGCGTGACACTGAATATTGCGGCGGGCTGTGCCTGGACTGCCTCCAGTAATTCCAATTGGCTGAGGATTACCTCTGGAGTCTCGGGTACGGGGAGGGCGACCATACGTTACTCCGCGGATCCGAACCATACGGGGGCCGCGCGTTCCGGAATACTGACCATCGCGGGATCAGAGTTCGTGGTCAATCAGGCCAGCGGGGCGTGCAGTGTTCGGTTGAGTTCGCAGAACAAGTCAGTGACTGCACAGGGCGGTTCGGATTCGGTGAGTGTAGTCACGGCCGCGGGGTGCCAGTGGACGCCCGCTGAATCCGCGGACTGGATACTGGCTGTCCCGGCGGCGGACTCGGGGAGTGGCGCGGCGCGACTCCTCCTGATGCCCAATGCTGGGACCTTGCCACGAACCGGCTCGTTCTCCATCGCGGGAAAGGTGACGCAAGTCCTGCAAGCGAGTCCCAATCCAGTCCAGGTGTTTCAGGATATCCCGTTGGCACACCAGTTCGCGGACTACATCTGGCTGATGAAGGAAAAAGGCATTACGTCAGGCTGCAACTCAACCCAGTACTGCCCTGACGCTCAAACAACGCGAGGCCAGATGGCGGTCTTCATCATCCGTTCCTTGATGGGGGATACCTTCACCCATCGGACGGAGCCCTATTTCACGGATGTTCCAAGCTCACATCAGTTTTTCCGGTACATCCAGAAGCTCCGGGAACTGGGCATCACGACAGGCTGTTCCACTACGGCCTATTGTCCAAACAGCGAGGTCACGCGCGGTCAAATGGCCGCATTTATCGTGCGAGCCAGGCTCGGCATTACCGCTGGACAGCCGCTCTCGCACGAGACAACGCCTTATTTCACCGACGTCCCCGCGACCGATCCTTTCTTCTCCTATGTCCAGAAGATGAAAGACTTGGGGATCACCTCCGGCTGCGGGCCAACCACATATTGCACTGCGAGTCCAACGACACGCGGGCAAATGGCTGTTTTCCTTATTCGCGGGCTGGTGACACCCTGACGCAGCCTGACCCCAAAGGAGCTGGCGGGCATCGCATTGCTTCGGCCTTCTCAGAGCACTACCGCCTGCCACCCATAGCTTGCAAACCGCCACGACACCTGATCGCCGTTCACATCGAGCACCGCGTAACCTTCCGGGAATCCCATGCGCGGTCCTTTCCACCAGTTGCCGGCGACCGCGCCCGTCGTGATGAAGTCGATTCCCTTCCACGTGACCCGCTCATTGATGTGCGTGTGCCCCTGCAGAACCAGCTTCACCGGATACTTCTCCAACAGGGCGACCACCTCGGCGGAGTTCTCCACTACGATGGCCGATCCCAACGATCGCCACTC
Organism: Bryobacterales bacterium; assembly: GCA_016789785.1. The sequence continues at coordinate 23,268 of JAEUQE010000004.1, read as the reverse complement.
CCCAACAAGGTGCAACGCCGCGGTGACCAGAGGAATGTGGCAAAGCACAATCACCGGCTTGGAATTACCCGACTTCTCAAGATCCCCGGCCAGCCACTTCATCTGCTCTTCATCCACGTAGCCCTTGTAGCGGCGCCCTTCGATGAAGACGGTGTCCAGTGTGATGAAGTGCCATCCCTTGTGGTCGAAGCTGCGGTAGCGCGGCCCGATGCGGTCCTCAAACATCTTCTTTCCATAGTCCGGATCGGACGGTGACGCACCGCTCTTCTCGAACACGCCAAAGTAGTCGTGATTGCCGGGGCACGAATGGACTGGACATTCCAGCCTCTTCACAGCCTCGCCGTAGAGTTGGAATAGCTCCTTCGCACGCGGCTTGCCGGTTTCGAGAACATCGAACACCAGGTCGCCGCCGGCGAGACAAAAGTCGGGCCGTAGCTTGGCGATCCGGTCGAAGCACTTCGCCACCCCCTGATCCGCCTTCAATTCCTTCTGTATATGCGTATCGGTGAAGTGAACGAATCGGAACTTGCCGGCGCCCGCTGCCGGGAGTTGTGTCATCGCAGCGGCGGCTGCCGCTCCAGCGGTTCGGACGAACTGTCTGCGATCCATGCCCCGATACGCTACCACACGAATGTCAATAACGCGTGACCACGTGGCAACCAGCGCCTTGCGTTCTTTGAGAGCAGCTATTGCATGGGAAGCCCACTCAACTATTGTTGGTGGGCATCATGGCCAGCTTTCCGGAACGCTTGCACCAGAGCATTGCAGGAATGACCGGCTCTGCAATCAGGAACTGAAACAGCTCGGCCATTCGAATTCAGTCAACCCTGAGGCACGGCGCCGTGAGCACTTGGTTCGAACCAGCCGGACTACCAGCCCACCTTACGTTTTTCCCGCTTGGTTAGTGTTTCGTGCAGCAGCGATTTGATGTACGTCTGGTAAGGCAGCCCCTTGCGTTCAGCCTGCTTTCGGGCCAAAGCCAAGTCTGCTGCGGGAATCCTGAGCGCCACCACGGGAGATGCCGGTTTCTTGGACGCAGCGATCCGCTCCCGCAACTTCGCCTTGGTCAACACTTGAGCCTCGCCGCTTTTCACGGCGGCGAGTAGTTCTTTCCCATGCTGGCCGCGGTTCTCATACCACCACGCGGCCTCTTCCGCCTCGCTGGCAAAGGCCGGCATCACACGCTTCGCTTTTTTCTCCAACTGCTTCTTCATTTGGGTTTCTCCCGAAAAGCCTTCCGGTCGGATACGCTGGCTGGAAAGGCGGTAATGGCACGCACCTTGCCGTTGCGAATTGTCCACACCACTGACAACAAGCGGCCGCGATTCGTAAGGCCGGCAGAACGGTACCGTTCTTCGTCGTCGATCACATCGAAAGCCAAGTCGATAGGATCGTTGTCCAGCACCTGCTCGAACTCCGCGGGCGCGACCTTGTGGGCAGCGAGGTGTTTTCTGTTCTCGTCATCCAATCCAGTTCGATTCCACTGGCCACCTGCGCACATTGTATCGCAACGTATATACGTTGCGATTGGCGCGACGCCGGCCGAAGCATGGGGATTTCGCTCGGGCAGTAGCCTCGAATGGCTGTGACGTCCGTTTCGCAGAGCCGGCGTTGCCATGATCGCGGCTTGGGCTGCCTCCAGAGTCAGGACGAACGGTCTGCGATCCCATACCCGATCCACCACTACACCAATGTCAAAAACGCGTTACCACCCGGTGGCGAATCCACCCGTCCAGCGACCCACCTGCTGCTACCTTGAATGAGTGGAATGGTACGAACCCGAAGTCGCACTTCTTGAGTCGGCCGCAAGAGCCGGACAAGTCCGCCCTTGCCTGACCGTCTTCTACGGCAGTTCTTCCATTCGGATGTGGGATACCCTGGCCCAGGACCTCGCCTCGGACCGTGTCCTGAACCGCGGCTTCGGGGGCTCCACCCTGGCCGCCTGTGTTCACTTCTTCGAACGGCTCGTGATGCCGGTGCGTCCAGCGTCGCTCGTGCTCTACGCCGGCGACAATGATCTGGGCGACGGCAGAACCGTCGATCAGGTGGTGGCAAGTTTCGAGCAATTCCAGGCGAAAGTCGACCAGTCCCTCGGCGGTGTTCCGTTCGCCTTCCTCGCAATCAAGCCAAGTCCCGCCAGAGCATCCATTCTCGGCCGGATCGTCGAGGCCAACAACCGCATCGCAAACTTCATCCACCGCCGCGGTTCCGGAACACTGTTCGTCGATACGCTCGCCGCCATGCTGACTCCGGATGGCAAACCTGACCCGCTCTTCTTCCTCGACGATGGTCTCCATTTGAGCCGCTCCGGCTACAGGCTCTGGGCGGAACTCCTCCAGCCGTATCGAAAGCAACTTCTCATCGAACCGACTTCATAACGCAACACGGGCACGGTACCCATAGATGTGAGACGCGAGTACCACTGCTGGCATAGCCCTCGCCTGAACCGGGAAATGGAGTTACTCGTTTTCGGTCACGCCGGAGCGCCGGTCCTCGCTTTTCCAACCCGCCAGGGCCGCTTTTACGACTACGAAAACTGGGGCCTCGCCGCCGCACTGGCTGGTTCGATCAATGGCGGCCTGATCCAGTTGTTCTGCGTCGACAGCCTGGATTCCGAGACGTTCTATTGCCGCTGCTCTGATCACCACAAGCGGATCACCAGGCACAATCAGTACGAGCAGTATCTGCTCAGCGAAGTCATCCCGTTCATCCGCGACTCAAACCCAAATCCCTTCCTCATCGCCCATGGCTGCAGTATCGGTGCCTATCACGCGGCCAACATCGCCCTCCGGCACCCGGGATTGTTCGGCAAGATCGTCGCCCTCAGCGGACGCTATGACTTGACCCGTTCATTCGGTTTCTTCCCCGATCTCTTCGACGGCTATTACTCCGAAGACATCTACTTCCACATGCCCACCCACTTTGTGCCAAACCTCACCGAGAATCGTCTCCTTGGCCAGTTGCGGAAATTGGAAGTCATTTTCGCCGTCGGGGAGAGAGATTTCTTCCGCGATTCCAACATCCATCTCAGTGCCGCGTTATCCAGCAAAGGCGTCGCCAATACGCTCGCAATTTGGGACGGCACCTCCCACAATCCAGCCGCGTGGCGACAGATGTTGCCGCACTATCTGTAACGGCGCGATCACAGCCAGCCGCCCCCAAACAGCATCGCCGGCCCCTGCTCTCCCGAGGCCGAAGCAACCCGCAAATCCGCTATCCTGAAAACGGAATCACGCCATTCGAATTTGCGTCCCACCGAGGACCCCAGCCATGTCGCGACTCATCTCAATCCTTCTCCTCCTCATCACCGCAACAACCACCGGACACGCCGTCAACGCCCGCTTCAAAACAGTCATCTTCGGACGCTACTCCGGTTCCATCACCGCATTTGAAGACTTCGCCCGCCAAGCCAAGCAATCCGGCGCCACCCACATCGTCATCACCGCCGAAGACCTTCCCTGGGCGATGTGGCAAATGGACACTCCCGGCGACCCCTATCCCGCCTGGGCCGTCTCCAATGTCGGCCTCCTCAAGGTCTCCATCCCGGCCGCCCTCGAACCCTTCCTCCCCAAGGAATACTCCGCCCGCGTCCTCGCCATCCTCCGCGAACGCTGCGAAGTACTCCGCAAACTTGGACTCAAAGCCGCCTTCACCACCTTCGAACCCCAAATCCTGCCCGAACGCGTCTACGAAGCCCATCCCCTCTGGCGCGGGCCCCAGGTCGATCATCCGCTCCGTTCGCGCGTCCCTCGGTTCGCCCCCTCCATCGACCATCCCGAGGTCCTCGCCCTCTACCGCGAGTCCATCCGCAAACTCCTCGCCATCTGCCCCGAAATCGAAGTTCTCTCGCTCCACACCAACGACTCGGGCTCCGGCATGAGTTGGTCCACAGGCGTCTATCAAGGCCCCAACGGCAGCTTCCTCTTCCGCGAGCGCAAGATGCACCAGCGCTATCACGACTTCTTCGCCGCCCTCCAGCAGGGCGCTCGGGATGCTCGCCCCGGCCCTCTCGAAATCGACGCCGAATGGGTCCGCGAACCGGCCCCCGAACTCGTCGCCACCAAACTCGGACCCGGCATGGCCGTCGCCAACTTCGAAGGACCCAACGCCACACGCTACAAGGCCGTCGCAGGCTTCCTCCTCGATTACTTCTACCCGTTCTATCCCGCCCAGGGCCTGCCCTTGCCGGTTCGCTATCTCGAAGAACTCGAGCAAGCCGCTAGAACCGAAGCGCCGCGTCTCTTCTACCTCATCGGTGACCGTTACGACACCCCGCTCTACTTCGAAATCTACAATCAATTCCGCAAGAAGCCCACCACTGATGACGCGAGCCGCGCGCGACTGCTCCACTCCATCGCCGCCGCGCGCGTGGGACAGGCCAACGCGGGCGCACTCGTCAGTGCATGGATGGCGCTTCACCGCATCCAGCGCGACGCCGATATCCTCAACTTCGGCGGTACGCTCTTCTACATCGCCTCCGTGCACCAGCGCTGGCTCACGAGGCCCTGGGTGCCCTTTCCGCAGGAACTCAAGGATTCCGAAACCAGCTACTACCGCCCGTACCTCTTCCAGGCACGCAGCGAAATCCGCGCGCAGGATCTTGGCGATATCCAAGGCACCCGCCAGTATCAGGGTCTCGGCGGCATGGCCGTCTCGGGCAACATCCTCGCCCGCATGCAGTTGGACCTGACCCGTGCCCGCGCCGACCTCCGGTCCATCAACGCACCCGCCGCGAAATCGGAACTTGAGTTACTCGACAAACGCATGCAGGCTTTCAGCATCCTCGTGGACAACTGCCGCGGCGCCCTCGAATATCAGTACCTCCTCGACTTCGCCCGCAACGGCCGCCTCCGCCGCCCCATCGAGTTCCAGGAGCACCTCACCGACATCACCGAATGGCGCGCCATCAAAGACCTCGCCCGCCGCGAGATGGACAACAGCATCATCCTCGCCGATCTCCTGACGTCCACCCAGGGTGTGTTGATCGAGACAGCCAAAACTCCGCAGGAAGAGAGCATCCGCGTGCTCGGCCCGGATCTCGCCGATCAGCTTCGCCGCAAAGTGAAAATCATGGTTTCGCGCTGGGAGGATTACGAACGCCTCTTCGATCAGGAGAGCCCGAAACCAGGCAACCTGCCCACAGTGCCCGATCGCAGAGCCCCGGCGAGATGAGCCTCCCTCGCAACCGCATCCAGATACACTGGAATGGTAATGGTCACCATCGATCCGGTTCGTGTGGAAATCGAGCGCGAAGAAGACGGCAGGATTCTTGCCTCGGTGCCCGATCTGCCTGGCGTGATGGCGTACGGCGTCACCGAGATCGAAGCTGTTCGTAAGGTAAAAGCGATCGCGCTCCAAGTGCTCGCCGACATGATTGAAAGCGGAGAAGACACGGCCAGGATCGCAGCCCCATCATCAGTGCAACCGCCCGCGCGACTGTGATCTAATTGACTCTCTGGGTCCCCCAACATGAAGCGATTCCTCCTCAGTAGTGTGTTTCTCGGCCTGCTGGCGCTGGGCTGGGCTGCCACCAGCCGCTCCATCGCGCATGGCCAATCGAACGCCGTCTCCGGCAATGGCAAGCTCAAGTTCCGCGTGATGTACACTTCCTCGCACTTGCCCGCCGAAGCACAAAAGATCCTCAAAGCGGCGCATGGCGGCTTCGCCATCGACCGCCGCCCCGGCAAAGGCGAAACCTACTTCGCGCTTCCCGGCGCCGGCATCGTCCAGATCAGTGCCGACCTCAAGTCCACGCGCATGCTCCCCACCCCGCCCGAAATGCGCGACACGAACATGCACAACACCACGATCTTCGAGGGCCCCGATGGTACGCCCTACCTCATGTTCCCCGGAAACTCGGCCAATCGTGTGTTCATCACCGACCTCAACGGCAAGCTGCTACACACATTGACCCCGCCCGACGGCTCCAAGGACCTCGGCTATCCCACCGCCACCGACTACTTCGCCGGACGCGGCAACTTCATCCCCACCGACACCGAGCATCTCGACGGCACCGTCTACATCACAACTGGCTACTCGAATCTCGACTACGTGTTGACCGCGCGCATTAAGAGTTGGAAGCCGTTCAACATTGAGTGGAACGACCTTGCTTTCGGTGGACGCGGATCCGGCCCCGGGCAGTTCGGCACGGGCCACGGCATCACGGTCCCGCCAGGCACGAAGCGCATTGACGTCGCCGACCGGCCCAACTCCGAAATCGACCGCTTCACGCGCCACGGGCAGTACCTTTCCACGCTGCGCATGCCGCTCGGCTCCTTCCCTTGCGACATCTACTATCACGGCAAGTACGCCGTGGTTGGCTCGCTCCATGGACCCGATCGCAGCAAGGGCGCGCCTATTTACCTGATGGAGAACGATCAGCTCGTGTCCACCATCATGCCGAAGGAAGATCTTGGTCTCGCCAACTTCCAGCACATCCACAACGCCGTGGTTCGCGAGTACAACAACAAGCTCTACGTGATCGCTCAGGCCTGGAATCCCGGCGACTTCGCCATTCTCGAACAGCAGTAGGCAATCGGCACAGGCAGTCTGGTATGGCGACCAAGATTACGATCACGGTGGAAGACGAAGAGCTGCGTGAAATCCGAGCCTTGGTCGCCGCCGGGCAGGCCGCAAATACCTCTGCCTTTGTGAAGCACGCTATTGGTATCGCTCTTGCTGATGGAGCGGAGCGGCGGCAGATGCTCAAGGAGGCGCTCCAGCCGACCGGAGGCCCGCTCACAAAGAAGGAACGGGACTGGCCGATGCGATTTTGGCAACACCGAAGCGGCGAGGCAGGCGGAACGGTCAGGCGGCGTGAGCGGCTCGGCTCGATGCCTGTGCGTTGATCGCCATCGATCGCAATGATCGCCGGGTTGTTGCGTTGCTGGCACGAACCATGGAAAGCGGTCTTCGTGTCACGATTCCCGCCACGGCGCTGGCGCAGGCCATGCGTAACCCCGCCCGGCAGGCACGCTTTCCCGGCTGATTCGCCAGCCCGGCGCCGGCCTGATCCCACTCGACGGGCCAGGCGCGACGGCCGTGGGCTAGTAGCTGGCGAGAACCGGAACGGCGGATATCGCCGATGCTCACTTGGTCATATGCGGGCAACCCGCCCAACAACCGGTCGTGACCAGCGATGTTGCGGATCTTCGTCGAATCTCGCCGGACTTGCGCTTGGGGCGGGTGTGAGCGGGCCGCGAAGCCGTCCCCGCCGACACAGCTGTTCGCACATCGCGTCAACCCTTTGATAGCCCCGGTAGCGCGGTCTTGTGGAGGTCATCTTCCATATCCCGGGCGGCATTGCCGCCGGCATTGCCGCCGGCATCGCCGAGGGTGCTGCCCTCTCGCGCCGTGCCCTCGAAACCTTCGCTCTCGAAGAAGTGCGCGCCGGGCGCAGCACGAGCCGCGACTCGGCGCATTGCTCGGTCTTCACCGCATGGAAATCGACAACTTCACACCGCGTGTTTCAGGAATACCCGTTTCGCCTTCGCGAACAGCAGTAGTCCATCGGCATCAGTAGCCTCTTGCCGCCGGCGGTACTCACCCTCCTGGGAATGAAGCATCCGGCCCATGCACACTTCGGAGCGCGCCGGGTGCTCGCCGAGCACCGGATGAAGGAGCGTTCAGCGAACTGCCATTTCCGCAGCTCGCCTGGAAGAGGCTCCCCCTCCTCGCTGCGGGTCAGCCAATCGATCAACGGACCAATCCGTTGCCACACCACTTTGAATAATCGTAGCCCGGTTTCTGAATATGGTTGAGGTCTCCCGAGAAGAATGCCGCTCTTTCCTAATCTTCGTCTGAGACGTCTGAGACCTCTGGCAGGAAATCTGACTCCTCCGGCCTCGCAGGGACTACTTTCTCTAGGCGTAGTCTCTAAAAGCTCAGAAATGCTATTCTGGCGACAGAGGTCTGAGAATGCTGTTCTGGTGCTTGGCCCTTCTATTATCCGCCAACGCGGCGGCGATGCTGGAACCGGTGGTAAGAGGCACTGTGCGCGACGCCGATTCCATGCGGCCCGTCGCTGGCGCCAAGGTGCGGATCGCAGGCTTTCGCCTGGATCGCGGTGAGGGCCCGCCGGGTGTTGATGTCACTATCGTCGCGGATGAACGCGGTGAATTTCTGGCGAAATTGCCGGGCGTGGGTTACGAAATTGTGCTTCGTGGTGAGGCCGATGGCTACCTGAGCCATCCGGATGCCACTCTGAGCCGCGAAGGCCGCGCAATTCGGATTGCGAAGGATACCACAACCGCCGATGTGTTGATCTATCGCGTTGCGGAATTGCGAGGAACAGTGCTCGATGAAGGCTCGCGAAAACCGGTATCGGGGGCCACCGTACAGCTATGGGAAGCCCGCTGGCTGCGGGGACGCCGCCGGGCGAGCCCGATTCGTGGGTCCCGCACAATCACCGACGAGAAGGGCGTTTTCGCGTTCCGTAACCTCACACCAAACGAGTATTACTTCCAGATTGCGGGCCCTACGGAGGGTCCGTCGAAAAATCGTGCGTATCTGCGCACTTTTTTCCCCGCCATTCCAGGATTCGGAGGCGGGTTCCTCCTGGCGACGGGCAGCCGGATCGACGCGGGGAGCGTCCTTCTGCTGCAAGGGGGTGTCCAAGGGATCAAGGGGCGAATTGCGGGTGACTGCGAGCCAGGGCAACGTTTCTCGGTCCAAGCGGAGCCAATCGGTCAGTTCCGGGACCAGCCCGTGGCCGAGGCCAGCGGTGTTTGCGGAAAGAGCTTCGAAATGAAAGGACTGAGTGAAGGCGACTATTGGGTATGGATCCGTGCGGAAGCAGATGCCCCGGAACAGCAACGCTACGGTGTTGCGCAAGCCCGGGTGAAGGGCGAGGATTCCCAGATCACGGTCGAGGCTCGTGCTTTGGCGGCTTTGTCGGTATCAGCGGTCTGGCCGGAAGGAACCGAGGCGCCCGAACTCACGCACCCGCTGGTCGACCTCTCCGGTCCGGACATGTGGCTTCGGAAGGGCGATCGAAGACAGGAGATCTGGGACGTGGTTCCCACGGGTGAATACTGGCTCCGATTGCGGCCACCCGGTGGCTGGGCCGTCACGCGGACATTGCTGAACGGCACACCAGCGACTGGCCTGTGGGTGCCGGGCGAGCTGAATACCCATCGGATCGAGATCACTTTGGCCCGGAGGACCGCCGTGGTGAGCGGCGAAGTTAAGGGAGCCGGAAGTGACCAAGCCACCGTCCTCGTCGTGCCCTGGCCCCTGCGCGGCGCACCGGAGTATCCTGAACACGAGGCCATTCCGGTGCGGGATGGAAGCTATCGCGCCACGGTGGCGCCTGGCCGCTACCGTGTTTTCCTTGTACGCCGGGCCGGCGCCGCAGAGATGGAGAAGCCGTTCCTGCTGGGCGGAGCGGCGGCAAGAGCGGCAGAAGTGGAAGCCGGGGAGAACGAGTACCGGACGCTGAACCTCGAACTCAAGCGGCGCTAATTCAGACGGCGCCGGCGACGGGGGCTGCGGGAACCAGACGGTAGTAAGTCCGATACCAACCGGCGAAAGCACGGAGCCCGCTTTCCAGGGGCGTGGCAGGCTTAAACTGAAAGTCCCGCTCCAGAGCGGAGACATCGGCGGAGGTCTCGACAACGTCGCCGGGCTGCATCGGGAGGAAATTCTTTTTGGCGGAACGTCCCAGGCAAGCCTCCAGCGTTTCGACGAATGTGAGCAGATGAACTGGTTCGCTGTTGCCAACGTTATAGATGGCGGCAGGCGGGCTTCCAGATGGCGGGCGGGCGCGGATGCGCGCAACCGCCTCCACCACATCGTCGATAAAGGTGAAATCCCGCCTCATTTGGCCATGATTGTAAAGATTAATTGGGCGCTCGTTGAGAATTGCGTCAGCGAACAGCGCAGGCGCCATGTCCGGTCTTCCCCATGGACCATATACCGTGAAAAACCGAAGTCCTGTGACGGGAAGTCCAAAAAGATGCGCGTAACTGTACGCCATCAACTCATTCGCGCGCTTGGTGGCCGCGTAGAGACTCAGAGGAGAATCCGCGGGTAGCGTAGTGGCAAAAGGGCCCAGGTGCGCACCGTAAACCGAACTGGACGATGCGTACAAGAAGTGACGCACACCCGTTTGCCGGCAGGACTCCAGGACATTCGCAAAGCCCACCAGATTGGAATCAACGAAGGCAAAGGGATTCGTTACGGAATACCGCACTCCGGCCTGCCCCGCCAAATGAATCGCCAGGCCGGCACCGGCACTTGCGACCAAGCGCTGGACACCCTGGCGGTCCGCAAGATCCAGCTCATGAAACTTGAAATGCGGATGCGGGGATAGCAATGCCAAGCGGTCGAGTTTTAGTTGAGGGTCGTAGTAGGAGTTCAGGTTGTCCACCGCCACCACTCGAACGCCCTCCCGCAAAAGGCGCAAGGAAAGGTGGAAACCGATGAATCCCGCGGCTCCGGTAACCAACGTGATTTCGCCAGGGCTCATACGGCAGCCTGTAGACGGGAATCGGGCAGTCCTACGAGACGATCGAATATCGCTGACATGCTCCGCACATGACTCTCGATCGAGAATTGCGAGGCGGTCTCCAGCGCGCCAGCCGCCAGGCGCTGCCGGAGCACAGGATCCTCCAGCAGGGAATGAATCGCCTGTGCCAAGCTGTCCGCGCTACCCGGCTCAAAGAGCAACCCGTTCCGGAGATGGCGCACGATCTCCACCGAGCCCCCGGAAGAGGGCGCGATCGACGGCACGCCCATCGCGCAAGCTTCAATGGTGCAACGCGCCAGCGGCTCGGATGGGTTGCAGGCAACCAAGACGTCGGAAGCGGCATAGACACTCTGAATATCGCTGCGGAAACCAGCCCAGTACACGGCGTCTTGGATACCCGCTTGTTCAGCGCGCGTCTTCAGTTGGCGCAGAAGTACTTGCTGCTCGGGATAGGCTTCGCCGACACACAACGCGACGAGGTTCGGGCGAATCTCTCGCAAAATGGCGAGAGCATCCAGCAGCAGATCGTATCTTTTGTCCGGATGCACACGAGCAACGAAAGCAATTACCTCGGATGTGCGGGGAATGCCAAAAGCCGCGCGGGCCTCATCCTTTGCGGGGCGGCCGGGCTGGAACTCATTCAGGTCCACCCCGTTATAGACCGGGAGCACTCTGACCGGGTCGAGATCGCATCGCAGGACGTCCTCGGCCACAGCCTGGGAGACCGTGACGATGGCATCCGAGAACCTCAGCAGATCCTGCATCACAAGAGAATCGAAAATCCGAATGTGTGTGACGATCGGGATTTTCAAGCGCTGCGCGGCGATCAGCACGGGCAGCCCGGCGTGGCCGTTCACGTCCACCAGGGCGATCCGGTTGGACTGCAGTAGGCCGGTGAAGAACTGGAGCGACGCGGGTGTGACACGCGTGAAGTCCCAATCAGCGAACTGCACGGGAACACCCCCTGCCTCCAGCCGGCTTGACAGTGCGCTGGGAGCCGGAAGGAGGACCAATGGCCTGAAGAGGGAACGATCCAGTCGCGAGATCAACGCGGCCCAACTGGCTTCCGCACCGGAGAGTCCACCCACGTAGGAAGTAAACAGGACCGGCATTGGGGCGTCCACACGAGAGATGCGGCGCACGGGAGCAGGGGGGTCCGCTCGAATCAGAAGCGCTTTCAGCAGTTGAGCGTGTCGATACGAGGGTTCGCTCAGAGAGTCCGCTTGAGCGGCAACGGCCGCCGCGGCCGACCGGCGGCGGGAGTCGTTTAGCAGGAGCGATGAAGGCAAGGAAGATGCGCTGATCCCTCGCGCGGCGGAATAGTCGTGGGAATGAAGGTTGAAATGGAAATCGCCGGGAAAGAGGCGATTGGCGATGTCAATCAGCCCAAGGACATCGTTGCTGCATTCGGAAGGCAGTTCCACCGCCGCCAATTCTGAAATCGCGGAAGCCTCCACAATCACAGGCAGAAGGCCGGGCGGAACCCGCTGCGCCGAGGATGCGTGCGCGTGGGCCGCCGCGTGCTCGGCCAACATCGCCGGCACAGCCCCAACGTCCTGGAACACCGCGAGTTCGGGATAGATCAGAAGAGTCCTGACTCGAGGAATCCGGCGGCACAACTCGCCGAGGACTTCCAACTGCACGACACTCTCGCAATGCAAGGTTTGAAATAGTGTGCCTTCACATTCCTTGGCAAAGCGAGCGTAGGCTTGTTTGTCGTGCGGCACCACAACAAAGAAGGATTCGCAGTGCTTGGCGAGTCCCCGCTCAAGCCTTAGCAGCAGGTGACGGAGAACCGAAACACCGTTCAGGGGCTCGAACGCCGGATCGAAATGGGAAGATGTCACGCGAGGAGCAGACAGCACGACCGTAGCCACGCAATCCGCACCGGGCACCGCTGCATCAACGACGGGCTGGACCAATTCGTTCACTGGGAACCTCCGTAATATCGTCTAGACGGACCTTAGGGTTTGTGCGGGATTGACGGCGCTGATGCGTCTGGCTCCGAGCCACGCAGAGGCAAGAGCAGCCAGCAACGCCAGCAACGCCGAAAACACGAAGAGATCGAGTGCGAGTCTCTGCAACTCGGTGATCAGAGAGCGAAGCCACGTCCAGGCGGCCAGTGCCAGTGCCGCCGCGGAGACCGTTCCAAAGGCCCAGGCGATGCCGATACCACGCAGCAACTCGATCCGCAGAATGCGGGGGGTGGCTCCGAGAGCCAAACGCACGGCCAAGGCCGCGGCGGAGCGCTCGACATTCATCCAAACCAGCCCGTAGATTGCAATGCATACGAGCAGAACGGCCAGCAATCCCGCGCCACCAAAAACGATAGACTGCACCAGGCGTTCCTGGTACTGGCGGGCCACACGGCTACGGAGCGGCGTCACGGACTCAATCGTAATTGCAGAGTCTACAGCCCAAACCTGCCGCTCCAGGTCGCGTACGGAGGGATGCTCGGTGGCTGAGAACCGCACCAGAATCGCGAACGAACCTGGTGCCTCATCTTCGAACGGCAGAACGATCTGGGGTCCCGCGTCGCGTCCCAACCCCCGCTGAGAGACATCAGCGAAAACGGTGCGGATGGCTCGAGGTGAATTGGCGCCACCCGCCGTCTCGACCAGACGCCCGGCTGTGTCCGATGCGGAGAAGTTGAGGGCGCGCGACAGGGATTGGTTGACGTACGCAAAAACAGGACCACCCGCGGCAGCGGACGCCCGCTCAGGCTGCCCGGCGAGAATGCGAATCCCGAGAACGTCCAGAAGATCCGGGCTGCCATAGATGACGCCAACGTTCGGCACCACATGCTCCTCGCCACCTCTTCCTGCAAGCACCTTGAGCGGTTGGGTGGAGGAGATACCCTCCAGGGGCATTGGGGTCACGAACGTAACTCCAGTCACCAAGTGCATCTGACGCATTTGGAGTCTGAGCCTCTCGTACAACACGCGGCGCGCTTCCTTTGTGCGGTACCGGCTTTCTGGGGCGGTCAACTCGATCGCATAGAGGCCATTGATATTCATGCCCGGATCCGCCAACAGAGTCGCGAGAAGGCTCCGGGCGAGCACGGCGGCAACGAACACTCCGGCCACTGCGGCCGAGATCTGAGCAGAAAGCAACACTCGCTGCACCACGGGATGAGCCGATGTGGATCGGACTTTCTGTACCGCTCCGAGGGGGTTCAGCCGCAGCACCACCGACGTGGTAAGGACGGAGGCTGCGAAAAGGGAGCCAGCCAGGATTAGGCCGCCGCCAATCGTCCACTGGATCATCAGTTCCGCGCCTGGAACCTGCACCGGCGACACAGCGGCGAAGGCAAGAACCTGCGGTCCCACGAAACTCCACAGCAGCAGGGCCAGGGGAATTGCAGCTGCATACACGGGCACGAGCCTGGTAACGGTGAGTCTCAAGACATGACGCGGCAGTGCGCCCAACGCGAGCCGGATGACGGCATCCGCCGACCGGCCCAGAGTTGCGGCCACTTCGAGAACCAGGACGCCCGCCCAGGAGGATAAGAAGAGGATCCCCGCGCAGAGCGCCAGAAGCAGAATCTGGCGTCCGGACGCGCGATTCAGCAAGTCCCGTAGCGACATCACTGAGACCCGGGCGCCCTGGGGCGAAGGAGATCCACGGTTCATCGCGGTGAACCGGTTGTTGAGTTCCTGGGTTTCGGCCCGGACGGATTCCAGGCTTTGTCCGCGTGCGATTCGTCCCGCCAGTGTCACGGCGAGGCGGACACCGTTCCGATGCAACCTTTCCAGGACGCCCTCCAGGGGCAGAAAGACATCAGGTTGCCTGGCGCCGGGAAACACAAACGAAGGGCTGAGAATTGCCGCCACGCGGAGTGGCCGCGAATCCAAGGTAAGGACTACCGGGCCTGCCGCAACGGCCTCCCGGGTGATGCCAAACCTCGCTGCGGCCGCAGCCGACAGCCAACACACCTCCGGTTGGGGAGACAGGCGCTCCGATTCGGTGAACGGCGTGGCCCCCACTCCCAATAACCCGGCGGCCTCAGCGCTTATCTGGACGGCCACGACACTCCGCGACGTGGCCGAATTCGCCAGACTGCCCCGCACGAATCTCCACGCACCCATGGAGGAGAGCGTGCGGCTGTGCTGCTGCAGGAAGACCCAGAAGTTACTAAATGAAACCGCCGAATTCGGACTCGAGTCTAGCGGCTGTGCGATCACGGCAATCCGTTCAGATTCCGGGTACGGCAACGGACGGAAGTAACATCGGTCTACCAGCGCAGCGGTGGCAACAGCGAGCACCAGGCTCGCAGCCAGCACAGCCGCACCGGCAAATGTGACTGCGATCGATGACCACCTACGCCGCTTTGGCATCCCAGACCTCCAGCGAGTCTCCGACAATCATCAACAGACGGCCTCGGTACCAGCCGAGCCCACGTGGCCGGACCGGCAATTCGTAGGAGAACTGATAGTCTCCGGAAGCCGGATCGTACGCGTCGAGAACGAACTGAAATGTCTTCGCGCCAAGCGGAGCCTTCGCCAGAACCCAGAGGCGTCCGGCATCCACGCACAAGTCCAGCGATGCAATTGGCTGACCGAAGGGAAAGCGCAGGACATTCGGGGTGGGCCGTTCCAACCGCGACAGCGGTGTGTGGTCGATTGTCCCCCGCGCAAACGCCAGCGAAATCGCGTCTGACTTCACACTGAGAGCGGCGAGAAACCCGGATCGGTCCGCGGAATAGTAAACGGCCTGACGGCTGTGATCCGGAGCGAATTTTCCGGCGACGGCGAACAGATGGTCTTTGTTCCTTTGGAGAAATCGCGGAAGGACGGATAGTGCCGGGAGCCGGTCCAGACTCAGGGACCGGAACGAGGATAGCTCATCCGTAGCGGGAAACGGCATGAACACTGCCCGGCCCTGGTTGACGGCGAAGGGCCCGCTCGCAGCAGGAGCCGTAGCGTCCGGAAATGCGGACACTTCCCCGGACGGAGAAATCTTGTGCAGTTTGCGGGCAGCGGCCAGGATCAAGTTGCCGCCTTCGTCCATGTCAAACTCGGAAATGGGTGCTCGCAGCTTGGCCGCCGGATTGGATCCATCCAGACACAGCGAGTCCCACTGCTCCCAGCGCTCATTTTGGAAACGCAGGACGCAGCCCGACCCTTTGTCGAGCATGAAGACGGTGCGCCTCGCCGCATCAGTGCGGATCCGGTGGAGCGAGGAGTTCGGAACGGGAACGGACGCGACCCGGCGCAGCCGCAGTTCACGATAGGTCCTGACGGACTGTACCTGCGGCTGCATCGGGAACGCGGGGTCGAACTGAGGAGACTCCACGACGAAAGCTGAAGTGGAGGGAGCACAGGATTGCAGGGCGCCCAGCAATGCGCTGGCCGCAAGCGTCTGGATAAGTAGCAAGCGATTCGGGCGCCGGTTCAATGCGTGCTCCTTCTAGCTGCGCGTGTAACAGGTTACGCCCACGCCGCTGACCGTAAATGTTGCGCATTTCAAGGCGCCACCCGAGCATCCAAGGCTCGTACAGGTTGGGTAGGCGAAGGCGATGCTTGTCCCAGGGCCGATCCAGGCGGCGCTGGCGGATGCCAGTGCGACGGTCGCCAAGGCAAGGCGGACTTTGCGGCTCGATTTCGGAATTCGGACTGTCATGACTTTCTCCTTGAGATGAGAGTTGGATTCGGTTGCGGCGGATGAATGACTAGTGGCTGCGTCTTACGAACGGCTCCAGCAGCTCACCGACGTTCCGCCGACGTTGATGGAAGCGCAGTAGACCGAGCCGCCCTTGCATCCAGCCCCAGGACACGTGCTGGCTGCGCTGGCGGGCGCGACCCCCGGCCCGGCCATGATTCCTGCGGCAGAAAACAAGGACAGCGACGCAAGAGCAAGGCGAATCCTCTTAGTCGAAGTTTGCATGGGTTGTGTTCCTTTCTTGTCTGACACAGAACCGTGTGTGCGTGTCAGACGGCTGCATTCTAACTTTGGGTCAGGCAGTCGACGCGAGTGCCGTTGGGATACGTGAGGGTCGCGCAGATGAGGTACCCTCCCGTACACCCCAAGCCGGGACACGTCGGTCCGCTTGCGGTGGCTGGCGTCGCTCCGATCGTGGCAAGCGCTGACGACAGAGCCGCGGTTGCCATGGCGAGGCGCAGAGTGACGAGCTTCCTTCTCGTGACGGTCATGTGTAGTGCTCCTTTCATCGCATTCAAGAGGTTGCCCCGATATCACCTAGTCACGGTAATAGCAGGCTTTTGAATTGCCGGAAGATGAGGTGATGATGGCGCACGGCGCGCCGTTTCCGCCCGGGCAGCCAACAGTGGCGCAGGAAACCCCACTGGCGCTGGCCGGGCGCGAACCCATAGTTAGCCCCGCCGAGGCGAGAGTAAGTACGGCGAAGCTCAGCCGAAGCACCTTCATCCGGCGCGGGCTGGGGGCATCGGTAAGAGACATGAGCGACTCCTTTCGAATTGGGCAAATCGAATTGGGCAAATGGTTACGTCGAGACCGTTTCCGCGTGCGCGGTAACGGCTTCTTGCCGAACGTTGCCCGGCTCCGCGACGCGGCGGAAGCTTTCAGCGATCAACAATAGGAATGCGGACACCGAGAGCAGAAACAGGACATCCCGCGCCGATGGGTAGCGCAGCAGGAAGGGAGAAAATCGCGCGCCGCAACTCGCAGCGGGAATGTTTACCAGATTGCCCACCTGGAGCAGCGCAAATCCCCCTACGAGCAGCCCGCCTGCGTACAGAGCCCCACGCTGCCAGGTGGGAACCAGCAGCCCCATCGCGATGACTCCCTCAGCCGCGGTCAATAGCCAAAAAGCAGCCGGTTCCCAGTCCGAAGGCAACCACACCAGGGTGCGCAGGGCGTTGACTCCCGCAGTGGAGTGCGTCAACTGATCGAACGCCGCAGCCGCGAAAACAGCCGCTATCGAGGCCGCGCACAAGTACCGCCACCAGGCGAATGAACCGCGCGTGCACCGTCCTACCGAAGCAGAGAACATCCGAAACCTCCGCATCCTTCTGGGACCGAGCGGGCCAATAGCTAAACATCTGCGAACCTGGGGGAGAGAGAGAGAGATCAAAGGGCTTGCAGGAGTGAGGAGAAAAACCTGCGTGCTATCGTGTTTCGCGCCGTTCTATGCGGGCGAAACCCTTGAATAATTTGATTATAGCCTCGAAGACGTTTCAGTCAAGTCTGATTCGCGGCCATTTTCTGCTTTTTTTGATATTCTCCAGGACCGCATCCCATGTGGCGCGCAAACAGGCGGCGAAAGCGGCGGGTATTCGCGAGTCCGACAGTGGCGGCAACTTCTTTGATGGTCCGCTCCGGATCGCAGAGAAGCGAGGCTGCCACTTCGATCCGGCGCTTCTGAACGTACGCGTTCAGCGATGAACCGGTATTCTTCTTAAAGAGATGGGCCAAGTGTGATTCGGAGACAGCCGCCAACTGAGCCAGCGTTCTGACGGAAAGGTCGCGGGCGATACCGGCGTCAACAGCAGAAAGCACCTGCGCAACGCGATTGTCTCCCGCATTGTTCTGGGTGGTTGTTGCAAGAATAAGCTGCATTTCAGTTCCAGTCAAAATCGATCTGGACATCCACATAATCGGCGGGGAGACTACTCCGGACACCTTGTTATACTCTGGAAACTCCTTGTGGTCAACAGTTTTTCTTGGTGACCGTCGGCGATTCTCGCCGGAATTCGCGCCGGAACCCAGATCGCAGTCAAGGGATTACCGGGACTTGCCATCCAGTCCATTCTGGTCAGCGATTGGGCTGTGAAGCTCGCGCGAACCCGATCCCCAAAATCAAAAGCCGCCGGCTGCGATCCCTCGCAACCAGCGGCTCTCAACCACTACACTGTGTGCTGCCCTCACAGTGCTGCGAGAATCTCCAGATAGCTCTCAAACGCATCCAGGTGGCTGAACGAAGCGGCGCTGAGGTTGTTGAACACCCGCTTCAAGTCCCACTTGTTCGTCTCCAGCAAAGCCTTGCTCAGATCGTCGATATCGGCCTTCTCAATCGCGACACCCACTTCCAGTGCATCCTTCAGTGATGCGGCGCCCTTTGCCGTCAGTTCCGCGTACATCGCACCCAGCCTCTGATCCACAAACACTCCCGGCGTGTCCACCGCCACCGGATCCTCCACCTTGTACCGCGTGAGCAACGTTCCAACGGCAGTGAAGTGCTGCTGCTCGCTACCCGCAATGCGGTCAAACACGGACAGGTTCCACTTCTCATAGAGGAACCGGTACACGTCACGCGCCAGCTTCTCTTCCTCCCGCATGAACTTCATCCATTGGATCTCCGCCGCCGTTGCAGGCTCCAGCGCCACTTGCGTTCCAGGTGCTCCCGGACGAGGTCCAGGACCAGCGCCTGGCCCCTGCGCCAAACCAGAGGTTGCCATCACGCCAGCCATCACAACCATGGCGGCCATTCGCGAAATCAGACTCCGTTGCAGTTTCATTGTCAGCTCCTTGTTTAACAAAAACCGTTTGTCCGGCTTCGCTTCTCACTACTGCAAACCTGCGCCCAACTTCACATCCACGCGGAATCAGTCACTTGCAACATGCTGCTCATCACGCGCGGTGCAGCCCTTGCACCCCACTACGCAAGAGGTTCGGTTCCCTCGCCGCCGTCTTCCTCCCGGCTCTGCGTCACACCGTATTCCTTCAACCGGTACTGCAGCGTCCGCAGACTGATGCCCAGTTGCTGCGCCGTGCGGCTCCGGTTGCCGTTGTTCGCCTTCAATGCGTCGAAGATCGCCTGTTTCTCGATATCGCGAAACAGCACCGCGCGCGCCGGTGTGCCTGACTGCAACGGCAGATCGCCCGCCTCCACGACGTCATCGCACAGAATCGCCATGCGCTCCATTGTGTTCTCCAACTCCCGCACATTCCCCGGCCAACTGTATTCGCGCAACGCCCGCTCGGCGCCCTTACTCAGACACAACTCCGGCTTATTCATCGACCGCGCCGCTCGCGAAAGGAAGAACTTCGCCAGCTTCACTACGTCCTCGCCGCGCGCGCGCAGTGGCGGCACCTCAATCGGAAAGAGATTCAAACGGTAGAAGAGATCCTCGCGAAATTTGCCGTCCGCCACCTGCTGCCGCAGATCCCGATGCGTCGCCGTGATCACGCGCACATCGGCCGTGATCTGCCGCGTACCACCCACGCGCTCGAATGACTTCTCCTGCAGCACCCGCAGCAGCTTCGCCTGCAGGTTCGCATCCAGTTCGCCGATCTCGTCCAAGAGCAGCGTGCCTCCGTGGGCACGCTCGAAGCGCCCACTATGCTGGCTCGTCGCCCCGGTGAACGATCCCTTCTCATGGCCGAACAGTTCACTCTCAATCAGAGTCGGCGACAATGCCGCGCAGTTGACCGCGACAAACGCACGCCCCGCCCGCGGACTCTGATTGTGAATGCAGCGCGCAATGATCTCTTTGCCCGTGCCGCTCTCGCCTGTGATGAGAACCGTTGCGTTCGTCGGCGCAACTCTGCGCACCAGTTCGATCACCTTGCGCATACTTGCATCCTCGGCAATCAGGGAGCCGCACGAAAAGCCCTCGTCCTGTGCCTCGCGGAGAAGCGCATTCTCGCGTTCCAGCCGTCCTCGCTCCAGCGCACGCTTCACCAGAATGCGCAACTCATCCGGACTCGATAGTGGCTTGCCAATGTAGTCTTCCGCGCCAAGCTTCATCGCCTCCACGGCCGACGCCACCGTGCCGAAGCCCGTGATCATGATCACCGGAGTCGCCGCCTGGTGTTCCTTGGACCAGCGCAGAAACGTGATGCCGTCCCCATCCGGCAAGCGCAGATCACACACAACCAAATGGAATTGCCGTTTCTGGCACGCGAGCATCGCCTCGGCCACATTACCTGCCTTCGAAACCGCATAGCCCTCGCCCGTCAGAATCGCCTCGATCAGACTGCGAAAGCCCGCATCGTCATCCACGACGAGAATCTGCTCCATCCCCCGCTCCTGTCAGGATGCCGCCGGAGTCGTCTTCCGTGGCAGCCGCACTTCCGCCATCACGCCCCCCTCGGCCTGATTGGCGATCTGAAGCTGTCCGCCCAGCGCCTCCGCCAGCTTGCGCGAAATGCACAAACCGAGCCCCGTCCCCGACGCCTTCGTCGTATGAAAGGGCTCAAATAGCCGCGCCGCCGCGTCCGCATCGATTCCCGGCCCGTTGTCTCGCATGCGCAGGATCACACCATCCTCGCCGCCATCCACCTCAAAGCGCACCACACTCTCCGCGCGCCCCATCATGGCATCCGCCGCATTGCGCAACAGGTTGAGAAGAATCTGCTCCAACAAGCTCAGATCCGTTTCCACAGTCAGCGGTGACACGCTCGTTTCCAGCCGCGCTTCCTTCGCATCCAGAAGCTGGCTCGCGTGCATGCGAACCATCGCTTCGATTTGCTCCGCATTCACCACCTGCCACACCGGCTGCGCCGGCCGCCCATACAGCAGCAGATCCTTCACCAGGCGCTCCAGCCGCATCGACTCCGAAACAATCGGCGTCAGCAGCGCCGTATGTGCATCGCCAGTCTTCTCCCGAAGCAGTTGTGCAAACCCTTTGATGGTCCCCAATGGATTGCGGATCTCATGAGCAAGCACCGCCGACATCTGCCCGATGTGCGCCAGATGCTGCAGCTCCAGTTGACGCCGCTCCGCAATCGCCGCGCGCATCGCAAAACGTGCCGCCACGAACGTGAGAATGAGAATCGTCAGGCCGCCCAGCCCCACCAGCACCAGATGATGCCGTGCATGCGCCACCAGAAACTCCGAAGCTTCCTCCGCCACATCGATCCGCGCGATGCGTAGACCCTGCGGTCCATGAAACGGAACGTACCCCCGGTAGGAAGGCTGCCCCTCGGCAATCGTCTTCCCGGTCCGGAACAGCTCCCGCCCCTCCCACAGGCCGCTCAATTCCGCCGGGCTCGATGCTCGATCGTAGATCACCAGATCCACCAAATGCGGCTCCTCCTCCGAAAGCGCATCGATCCATTGATCCTCCGGCAGTCCCGGCGGCATCGCCTCCAATCGCCCCGCAACCGCCGCCACGCGCCCGCGCAAATACACCGCCCGCTGATCCTCCAACTGGCGGTAAGTCCGCACCGCACTCGCAATCAGCAGCACGGGTAGCAACGCAATGATCACCGTAAGTACAAGCGGAGTTACTCGCTGTGCTTGTATGTTCAATTTCGCTCCGCCCTTCACTTACGGTGACTTGTGGGAATGAGATCTCTTGTGCGGGCCGCGCCACAAAGGCTTGCCCTCCGCATCCCGCAGACGTAAGGTCTTCCGCGACGCCGGCAGCGTCACCTCCGCCGCCGCGACCTCGCCTTCGGCCTGCGAAAAACCCACCAACTCGATCCGCTCCCCCGCCTTTGGATTGAAGTTCTGATCAATGAGATACCGGATCGAGCCAAGATAGACGGTCCAGTTCTTCTGGTCATCCGACTTCACCACAAGCGAAGGTGGTCCACCGCGCCCATCGGCGCTCACCACGTGGATCATGCCCTTCACCTCCACCCGCCGAGCCTCCGGCATCCTCGCCGGTTGCCCCGCCAGCACCAACGCCGCGAACGCGAACCCTGCCAGCAAATTCCACGGAAGGAAAAACCCGCCTCTCATCGCACGCCCCCAATCTGGGAGAGCCCGCTCACTTCATGGGCTCTCCCTCGATTCTCCGTCATTCGCACGCCTGCTGCGAACCTAACGCCGGCCGCGCCGTCCCTGCTGGCTCGGCGTGTGGATCGGCCCCGATCCATCCCGTGGCCCCGTGCGCTGCCCCTTCATGCCCGGACCATTTTGCGATCCGTTCTGTGGTCCATTCTGCTTTCCATTCTGCATGCCAGGTCCCGTGCCGTCCCGCTTCGGAACGCCACCGTTCGGACAGTTGGTGCAGGTCCCCGAAGGACCCTTGCCCTTACCGATCGCATACATGCTCGACGCGCCAAAGGTCAGCGCCGCCGCCGTCAGGAGTGTCAGGAATGAGTGTTTCATGGTCGTTCACCTCTGCACTCTTCGATTGCACTCCCCATGCCAATCCGGAATCCGTTGAAAATAAACCACTTTCGCCCCGCCGCCAGGTGTCCCCCAATGCACCCGTTGCCGTCCGCGCGCAAATCCTGCACACGCAATCACGTCCGCGGCAAGTCGACTTAGTAACTTGGTTCCCCGCAGGCCCGTAGCCCCGTCGCGGCCACACCCAACTATGGGGTCCGCGGTCTGCGTACTCGCGTTCGACGAAGCGGAGAGCAGGACTGACAAACCGGCTCTGAGCAGGAATCTGTAGCGATGTGCGAATGGTGCGGCTTTTTTGAGAGGAGGCACTTCGGGTAGACTGTGAGGCTTGACAGAGAACGAATTCACGAAGATCCTCCAATGGCCTGGGTACCGGGTCTACCGACACGAGATCGATGAAGCGGGAAAGCGGTTGCGGTTGTGGGTGCGGCGCAAGCGCGGGAACCGTCAGTTGGTCTGCTCCGGATGCGGCCGGAAGTTCAAGGATTATCACGACGTTAGCGAGCGCGAGGTGCGGGATTTGCCGTGGAGTTCGCTCCATACAACGGTGGTCATAGAGGTGTATCGGGTGAAGTGTGCGGATTGCGGTGTGAAGGTGGAACGGGTGCCCCTGTTGCCGAGCAAGGCACCGTTCAGCGAACGCTTTGAAGAAGCGGTGGGGCAAGCATGTGAGAGTGCTTCGGCGCGGCAGGTGGCACGGCGCTTCGGGTTGCCGGAAAGTACGGTGCGGGCGATTGATCTGCGGTATCTGGAACGGTGGGCTGGTAAGCGTAAAATGCCGGCCCTGCGCCCAATC
>JAEUQE010000049.1 GCA_016789785.1 Bryobacterales bacterium | reverse complement strand
GAATGCGGGGAACCTCGGCCACGCCCCAGGTTCGCGGAACTCGCGTGCGGGCCGCGAAGGAATCCCTCGCCGTTTCCCGTTCTTGAGTGACGAGGGCAAAGGAGGAACATCGAGTGAGCCAGATCAAACAACTCGATCCGCGCTTGCGGCGGCTCATGCGCACGATGAGCAGTGCGGAGCGCCTGAGCTTCGATCTCGAAGCGGGAGTGATTGCGGCAGCCGCGCCGGACATGCTGGAAGCGCCACCGCGCGCCGCGACGGTCACGAAACGCGTGTTGTGCCGCCTAGGCGGACGCGGCATTCCCGAATCGTTGCGCAATCTCCGATGGGCGCAGGTTGCGAACGGCATCTACTCGGTCGACGTGCCGCTCGACCGCATGGAAGAACTGGGCAGCCGCGAGGAAGTCGTCTTTGTGGAAGCGGGGCGGCCGATGTCTCCGTCCCTTGACGACTCGGTCCCGGAGACGAAAGCGAACCTAGTGCGCACCTCCGGCCCGCCACTGGGGCAGACCGGGCGCGGCGTGGTGGTTGGCATCATCGACTTCGGCCTCGACTACACCCTGGCCGACTTCCGCAACCCCGACGGTTCCACGCGGGTCGCGTTTCTGTGGGATCAGGCGCTGCGGCCGCGAGCGGGAGAGAGCGCACCAACGGGCTTCCAATCGGGGGTCGAGTATACACGCGCGCAAATTGATGCCGCCCTGCAATCCGGGAATCCGTTCGCGATGGTCCGCCACCGGCCTGACCCTGGCAGCCATGGCACGCATGTCGCCAGCACGGCGGCGGGCAACGGCCGCACGGCCAGCCCGGTGTTCCCCGCGAACAAGTTCATCGGGACTGCGCCGGAGGCCACTCTCATCTTTGTGCAGCCTGCCACCGAGGCCGCCGCCGGCTCTTTCACCGATTCCGTGCGGGTGTCCGAAGCCATCGCTTACATCTATGCAAAGGCGCAGGAACTCCGCATGCCCTGCGTGATCAACATGAGCCTCGGGCAGAATGGCGGATCGCACGATGGCGAGAGCCTGGTGGAGCGAGCCATCGACAGCCTGCTGGAGACGCCGGGACGCGCCTTCGTCGTCGCGGCTGGGAATGAACATGTGTGGCGCGGGCACGCTTCGGGAGAACTCCGGGCAGGCGATGTGCGCAAACTTGCGTGGCGAACAGGCGGCCAGATGCCGCTCGGCGGAGGCGGTGCGACCGGCGCCGGCAACGACACCACGCAGAACGAAATGGAGATCTGGTACAGTTCGCGCGATCAACTGCGTGTACGAATCACCGATCCTTCGGGGAACGCCACGGCTTTTGTTGATCCGGGCAATGAATTACTCACTGAATTACCCGGTGGCAACAGCGTATTTATCGACTCGGAGCGGTTTACCAGGCTGAATGGCGACGCGCGTATCTATATTGAGGTAACGCGGGGGACGGCGGCGAAAATCACCGGGGGAATCTGGACGTTAGAGATCACCGCGATCGAAGCGCGGAACGGCCGCTTTGATGCGTGGATCGAACGCGACGCGCGGAACCGCGCAAACAACTTCGCCGACCAGTCCTTCTTCGTCGGCGCGGACTTCGACCCCGTGATGACGATCGGCACCCCAGCCACAGGACGGCGGTCGATCGCGGTGGCGAACTACAGCCACGTGGCCCAGGCGCCGAACGAGTCGAGTGGACGGGGGCGGACGCGCGACGGGCGGAATAAGCCGGAAATCGCCGCCCCTGGCACGAACATCACGGCAGCCGGGGCACTGGGAGGGCAACCGAACCCGATCAATCCGGCGGTGGATCTGCCGGTGCGCGTGACCATGACGGGCACCAGCATGGCCGCGCCGCACGTCGCGGGAATCGCCGCGCTGTTGCTCGCCAAGCGCCGGGATCTGACAGCGGATCAGATACGCAAGATCCTGACTGCTTCGGCGAGCCCGGCGGCAGGGCAAAACGGCTTCGATCTGGAGTGGGGATACGGCAGGGTGGACGCGAAACGCGCGGTCGAAATTACTCCGGATGTGTAACTATCCTCCGGAGCCCTGATTACTCGCTGTAAGTTTCGGCCGCTTCCACGTAGACCACTTCTTCCAGGTTGGCAACGGCCGGCAGACCGGCGGAAGGGATCTCAATGCTCAGCAATCGAGGTTTGTTCACCCACGATACCTGGGTGGCGCCGGCGTCGCGAAGCCGCTGCTCGGTCTCCTCGGCGCCAAAGCCCGCGCCCACCTCCACCAGCGCGCCCGTGGAGGCGGCTCCGGCCAGCACGCACTTCTTTGCCTTCGGACTTAGTTTCGACGATAACTTCGCCATGGCCTGATCCGATCATATCGCAAAACCCTTGAGGAGAACCCAATGCAACAACGAAACATCCAACAACGGCATGGCTGCGCGTGCCAGAACGGCCTGGAGAGCCAGGAGTTCGACGCACGCGGCGCCTATCTGCATCTGCGGCAGAAATATGAGCAACTGGCCGCGCTCATGGCGAAGTATTTGAGCGAGAGCGCGCAGAACCCGTCAGGAGCGGCGACCATGGCATCATCCATCGCCGATAATCTGACGACCATTGTAGGGGGCGTGCCCGTCGCCGCCACCGACTTCCCCGAGTGCTGCCTGGTGGGACGGCGGCGCGCCAATGGAACGGTGAGCTGGTTCTGCACGGGCGTGCTGGTGCACAAGCGAGTGGTGCTTTCCGCGGCCCACTGTTTTGATCCGCGGGCGCCGGCGAACGTGGTGGCGCTGAATGCCAACAACATGTCGAACCTCTCCGGAGCGAACGTGGTGAACGTGCGGCGGATGATCATCACCCCCCAGTATCCGCTGACGGAGCGGTTTCACGACGCAGCCGTCCTGATACTCCGCAACGACGCGCAAGTGGCGCCCGTTGGGATCGCATCCACCGCCGAGGTCGCGGCCGCATCGGAGACCACTCTGGTTGGCTTCGGCAACAGCGACCGGTTCGCATCCAGCGGATTCGGGCGGAAGCGCATGGTGGCGGTCCCGATCACCCATGTGCGGCGCACGGCGGCTGAGGATTTCGAAGATGCCGAGGATGTGATGGGGTTCGACGCCGATCTCGAGTTTGTGGCCGGCGGCGGCGGGTTCGACACGTGCACGGGTGACAGCGGCGGGCCGGCTTACATCACGGTTGGAGGCCATCGGAAGGTTGCTGGACTTACTTCGCGAGCCACGGACAATGCGGTAACTCCGTGCGGCGATGCCGGTATCTACACGCGCGTGGATGCGAACCTTGGGTTCATCAAGAGCACCGCGGCGTCATTTGGAATCACGATTCCGTAGTCTGTTCGCGCTTGGATGGAGGTTCGCCCGTGCTTGACGCGGGCGGACCTGGCCGCCTGTCTGGATGCGGTCGAACGCGGCCACCGGCGCCGGGCGCCTCCGAGGTAAGTACAGGAGCTGCAAAATCGCATCCAGGCGGCGAAGGATGCAAGGGAAGTGTGTTAGTCTCTTTTGAAGGAAAAATCATCATGATGGATATGATGGATACACCGAATCCGGAATTGGTTTGGAATACGATTACGGCGCACCAGCGTTCCGCGGCGTTACGCGCAGCCGTGGATGTGGGAGTTTTTGCCGTGCTCAGCGAGGCGCCTCGGACGGCGGCCGAGATTGCGGAACGCTGCCACGTTCCGGAGCGCGGCATTCGCATTCTCTGCGACTTTCTGACGATCCACGGTTTGATCGCGAAACGGGACGGCGGGTATATCCACACGGCGACGAGTGCGGTGTTCCTCTCGCCGCATTCCCCGGCAAGCTTGGCGCCTTCGGTACGATTCCTGATGAACAACAAGATCATGCAGGCCTCCAGCCGGTTGACGGAGACGATTCGCCGCGGGCACACTGCGCTTGATGTTCCCTTGGCCGGCGAAGAGGTGGACGAGTGGGTGACGTTCGCGCGCACCATGCAGCCTTTTGTGGCCGGAGCGGCGGAGTTCATGGCCGGACAACTGGACAAAGGCGCACCGCCAAAGAAAGTACTGGACGTCGCAGCGAGCCACGGGATGTTCGGACTCGCGGTTGCCCGCCACTCGCCTGGCTGCGAGATTGTCGCGCTCGACTTTCCCTCCGTGCTGGAAGTGACGGCGGAGCATGCGCGAAACGCCGGCGTGGCGTTGACGCTGCTTCCGGGCAGCGCTTTCACCGCCGACCTGGGGGACGGCTATGACGGGATCTTGGTGACGAATCTCTTCCACCACTTCAGCCAGGCGGAATGCGTTTCGCTGATGAAACGATTCCATGCCGCGCTGATTCCGGGCGGACGGTTGCTGGTGCTGGAATTCGTACCGAACGATGACCGGGTGACGCCTCCGCTGCCAGCCTCGTTTTCCATGATGATGCTGGCGAACACGGCGGAAGGCGACGCTTTCACACGCAGCCAGTACACAGAGATGTTGCAGGAGGCCGGGTTCGCGGCGTGCGAATTCATGGACGTGCCGCAGTCGCCGCAGCAACTTATCGTGGCGGTCCGGTAAAGGCGCTTCGCTCGCGGGTCCTGAGAACCTCCAGCCATGCCCGCGGTTACACTGGCCCTAAGTGGCGATGAGTGGTGAGCGAAGGTGGTTATCCGTATTCCGGCAGCGAGGCATGGTCCGGGTAGAGTACGCTGGTTAAGGCTCTCGGCGAACCGGGGGAACCGCATTGGTTCGCGGGTTGGTGAACTTATCGAAGCCGGTTTTCAGGATCGGTGCGATTCGGGGTCAGCCGGCCTGCGATCGACTTAGATGCAGCCGCCCGCATCGAGCGAATAGCGTCGGGAAATCCACCTAAAGCAATCTGAGCGTTTTGTCGAACTACGGGATAGGGAATTCGTGGGTGACCGACTTTATCGCACATTGGGTAGCAGCGCCGGTCAGCGCTGTCTTGGCTAACTGCAACGTGTGGGAATGGCCGCTGGCGCTGCTCCTGTTCGTCGCTGCGTGGCGCGGATGGTTACCTGTGTCTGGCGGCTGGGTGCGCAGGGCGTACGCGTGGGCGAATTCACCTGTCATCGCTTACCTGAGCCTCCCGTTGATCCTGCTGCTGATCCGAGCGCTGCTACTTCCCTTACGGCCTGTGCCGGTTCCGTATGTTCCCGATGAGTGGAGCCACCAGTTACTGGCCGACACACTGCTGGCCGGCAGACTGGCGAATCCGCCGCATCCACTCTGGCAGTTCTTTGAGACCATTCACGTGCTGCCACTGCCGTCCTACGCCTCCATGTATCTTCCAGGCCCCGCCCTGTTACTGGCGGCGGGCAAGTTTCTCTTCGGTACTCACTATGGTGGGGTGCTGCTCGGCTGTGTTCTTTTTACAGTCGCCGCTCTGTGGGCACTGCGCGCATGGCTGCCCCCATTCTGGGCCTGGTGGGCGACGCTGCTCATCGCCGGAAAGGCACTGCTAACTGGATGGTCGAATGCTTACTGGCTACACAGCTACTGGGGAGGTGCGCCTGGCGCGCTCGGCGGCGCCCTGATTCTCGGCGCCGCCGGACGGCTGCGTACCCAGCCTTCGTTCGCCAATGGCCTGGTGTTCGGCGCCGGGCTGGTTCTGCTCGCCATCACACGTCCGTTTGAAGGCGCCGTTCTGGGGTTCGCGGTGACGGTCTGGCTCCTGGTGCGATTCTGGCGCACCCTGTTCCGTCCGGCGTGCGCGGCGGCCCTGGTGCTGGGCCTGGGAGGGTTCGGGGTCGCGGAATTCTGCCGGGCCGTGACTGGAAGCCCCTGGCAAATGCCTTACTTCGCCAATCAGCAGCGTTATGGCTGGCCGATGACAGCGTTCTGGATGAAGCCCGAGCCGAAGCCCATCATCCATCCCAAGCTGGTGGACTATTGGGAGTGGGAACGCGAGGAGCACACGCAGATTGAGAATCCGGTTGCGATTCTGCAGTACTCCCCCCTGAAGGTCACCAACCAATGGCATCACTTTGTGGGGCCCCTGCTGACGATACCACTGGTGGCGCTGGCCGCCGCACTCCGAACGCGGCGTGCGCGCGGGCTTGCTTTGCTTACCGCGCTGGGGCTTGCGGTGATCTGTACCGAGCAGTCGGCATTCCCGCACTATTTCGCGCCGTTTGCCGTCGCGGCGATCGGGGTCCTGTCCTGGACCTGCCGCCAGTGGATCGTCCGCCAGCCGCGCATCGCCATTCCGTACCTGGTCTGGCTGCCCGCTGCACTGCTGGCGGCTGTCCTCGCGAGGAGTCTTGTTCCCGTCATCGAGCGGCCCGAACAGATGCGGACCTCCGAAGGCCGGTGCTGCCGCTTCGGAGTGGGCGCGGAGCGAGCGCGTGTAGCGGCTGAATTGGAAAGGCAGGGGGGCGGCCACGTGGTAGTGGTTCGCTACACCCGGCGCGATCGCTACTTCACTCTCGACTGGGTGTATAACCCGCCAGTCATCGATTCCGCTCGTGTGATCTTCGCACGGGATCTCGGCGAGCCGCGAAACCAGGCGCTACGCGACTACTATCGCGACCGGAAGTTCTGGGTGGTCATCCCTGACCGGAATCCGATCGTGTTCGAGCCTTACCCGCAGTAGCCGGGCTTTCGCGGTTTCCCTCATTCTGGCGGAGGATCGGCGCTAAAGGAGCATCGCTGCGGTCCGGAACGCAATGTGGTGCGATCGCGCTACATGGCGTCAAATAAACCCGCCCGCCTGTCACTTGTTTGTTACAATAACCGAATTCATGTCATTCCAGACTGGCTCTTGGCGGCCCCGCCGGCGTCCAGATCGTTGCCCGACGGCAAACCGTCGGCTGCGGCGGTTTGTGCGCAAATGCTGGTTTGCCGCCGTCTTCGTCCAGGCCAGGCCGTTGAAGAGACCGTCTGCACCGGAGCCCGGAATGACCCAATCTCGCCGGCAACGCTCGTGGTCGATGCTGGATAGCGCAGAAGTTCGATCCAACCGTCCCGCCCGCGTTTCCGTCCACATACTCCCTTTCTGGATCGATCCCAATGAACCCACAGGCGGTTTTTCGACGGTTGTTCGTATATTCGATACTTGCTGCCAGACTCGTTTCAGCGCAGCAAGTTCTTTTCTTTGATGACTTTAGTGGCACGCTCACAGGCTATACGGACGCATTGCCGAACACCTGGGACCGCACCTATCTTGGGGCGCCGAGATACTCGCTTCAATCCGTAGGGGGGGCCGCCAGCGCGATTCGCCTCCAGAACAACCTGCTGGATGCGACCCATCGAGGCTGGATCTCGTCGGCCAGCCATGCAGCGGATGGAGCGATTCGCCTGGAGATCCGTTTCAATCCGTTGGTTCAAGGGGATGGAACCTCTACGGGTGAATTTCTGGGCCTATGGCTACTCGACGCCTCGAATAGCAATAAGTTCGACTACATTGCCCTCTCGCAGCAACGGGGTAGTTCCACCCGGTTTGTGATTGCCCAGAGCAGCATCGACTCGGGTGTCCTTCGCAACTCCCCGGTAAGTTTCGCCAACAACACGTGGTACCGGCTGGTCATCACGGGCTCGCCATCAGCGCGAGTGCGGCTCTCCCTGCTTAGCGATAACGAGACCACCGAGATCGCCGCCGTGGAAACGGGACATACGCTCTCCTCATTCGGCTCCGGAATTCGATTTGGCTTCTCACAGGCAACGGCAGCATTGGACACCAGCGAGTTGCCGACGCTCCCCCCGGTTGGATTCAGCCCTAACGAGTTGGGACGGCTGTCCCCGCCACTGCCTCCTCCGCCCGAGTTGCCCTCGGGGCTCGGGTACCCGAGCGACGTTGCGATCGATTGGATTCGGCTGACCCGCGGAGCGAGTTCTATCACACGAGCCATCCGCACGAGCCCCTTCTTAAGAACGGGCGTGTTGCGGCGCAACGACGACGGCTTCGTTGGGCCCGTCGATTTGGGCTTTCCCGTGAATTTCTTCGGACAGGTTCGTACCTCGGTCTACATCAACAACAATGGAAACATCACCTTTGATGGACCCTACCCGGAGTACTCGCCGCAGGGCCTGACTGGTCTTGCCAGAGCAATCATTGCACCGTTCTTCGCCGACGTGGACACATCGAATCCATCCTCGGGGGAGGTGACGTTCGGTGTGGATTACCTGGAGAACGGCAAAACGGGATTCGCCGTCAATTACCTGGACGTTGGCCATTACTCGCGGGCAGATCGGACCAATAGCTTTCAACTCGTCCTGATCGAGCGCGCCGAGACCGGTGCCGGCAACTTCGACATCGAGTTCAACTACGACCGCATCTCCTGGGAGACCGGAGATGCAAGTGGAGGCACGAACGGACTTGGAGGGAATTCGGCTGCGGTTGGTTGGTCCAATGGCTTGACGGGCGCTGCCAACCGGAGTTTTCAACTCCGGGGATCGCTGATACCCGGATCGTTCCTGGACAGTGGTCCGACTGGGCTGCGCTCGATGATGATTGACAGCGACATCCCTGGACGCCTACGGTTCGAGGTAAGAAACGGCACGGTCGGGGCGGTCTCTGTCTCCCCCTCCATGGTAACGCTCTCTTCCGGGCAGACTCAGCAGTTTCAGGCGACGGTCGCCGGAGCCAGCGGTGGTGTGACGTGGTCCATCAGTCCAATTCTAGGAACCATCACCTCCGGGGGGCTGTACACGGCGCCACCAAACATCACGGGCTCACCGGCCGTCGTGGTGAGGGCGACCAGCGTCGCGGTTCCATCCCGCTCCGGCACCGCCACGGTTTCCCTTTCGCCGGGCTGTATCTACCGCTTGTCGCCGGAATCGGTATCTGTGAGCCAAGCGGGTGGCAGCAGCAGCGTAACTGTCACAACCGGAGCAGGATGCGGCTGGCAGGCAGCAAGCTCCGCTCCTTTCGCGCGTATCACCAGCTCAGCCACCGGGTTGGGGAACGGCACGATCTCTTTTACGGTGGATGCGAACACCACGGGCATACCCCGGTCCGCCCGGCTCAGCATCGGTGATCAGACGCTGGTTGTGAACCAATCGGGATCAGGCTGCCTTCCCAGCTTGATGCCGGCAAGTGCCAACATCGGCGCGCCCGCGAGCACTGGCACCATCACGTTGACGCTGCCGGCATCGAATTGCGCGTGGACCGCCATCGGCAATGTTCCTTGGATCTCGGTGACTCCGGCATCCGGTTCAGGCGCTGGATCAATCAGCTTCTCCGCTTCCGCGAACGGTTCGGCCACGGGAAGATCAGGCACAATCACGGTGGCTGGCCTCACCTTTGCGATTAGCCAGGCAGGCTCGGATTGCAGCGGCATTGCGCTCAGTTCGGTCGATCAGGCCTTTCCATCCGGAGGAGGCGCGGGCACTCTTGCTGTGTCGTCTCCGTCCGGCTGCGGGTACTCGGCAATGTCGAGCGCCGGGTTTGTGGTCATCAACTCCGGTGGCTCCGGTACGGGCAGCGGCGTCATCACCTTCACGGTTCAGGCAAACCAGTCGGGCGCCGAACGTAGTGGCATAATCAGCGTGAGCCGTCCCGGAACCAGCCAGGCTCTCACGTTCACCGTACGGCAATCGGCCAACGTGACGCCGACAATCACTTGCAACGTGCAGGAAGTAGCGTTGCCCACCTCTGTCCGATCCCTGGGGAGAACGGAGTTGCTCTCGCCACTGGACGTCGAGTGTACGGGTAGCTCGGGCGGCGTTGCCGTGACAGGTGACATCGTCGTCACATTGAATGCTAACTTCACGAACCGGTTGAGAGATCCCGGCGAGACAAGCGATGCGGTTCTCACGGGTCCAGGGACCACTTCCTATGCGGGAACCGTGGACGGAGTCAATGCCGTGCGCTTTCCAGGAGTTGTGCTCTCCGCGGGAGAAGCATCCATCTCGCGCCGTTTTCGTATCACGGGTCTCCGCGCCGACGTTTCGAGCCTGGGTTCCTCGGCGTCGGGTATCGATGTCAAGGCGACGGTCACAGTTCGATCGCCAGTTCGAGTTGTGGTGACAAACCCGGTTCGCGTGGCTGGTCAGTCCAAGCCGCCGATCTCAGTTGTCGCCCTGCCGAGCCCCGCTTCTCGCGTCCAGACGCTGTTTGTTCAGGAGGCATTCCCGAATGTCTTCAAGACCTCCAGTTCCGAAGCCGGTCCCGGTCAGGCCAACACAGGAACGCGCCTCCGTGTCCGGATCTCCCGAGCGGGCAGCGGAGTATCCATCCTGGTTCCAGTTAGCGCGAGTTTCGGCAGACTCCGGCTTGTGAGCTTCAACACGGATGGCTCTGGCGAAAGCTCCATCCAGTCGCTCGTCCGGCAGTACGGAGCCTACGCGCAAGTTCCGCTGACCAGCGGCACGGGCTGGGCCACCTATGAGGTTCTGGAGGAAGACCCGGTTCTCATTGAGTCCGCCCAAATCGTCATTCTCGTTGAAAACGCAACTCAGGCCCAGTTTGAACAACTGCTGTTTGATGCAAAGCTGGCGCCGCTCAATGAGACAACCATTGCCAGCCGCACCGCGCCTCTGCCCCGGTTCGCGGATCCGGAAACCAGCTCTGGCTCAGTGAATCTTCGCATCAGCGGCCTGGTGCAGAGCGGGTCCAGACCAGCGGAGATCCGGACTCCGGTAGCAGTGGGTAGCTCCGCGACGTTTAACTACGTTCTCGTGAACGACTCCGACCGGCAGGCAGATAGCGTCATCGTCCGCAACAACCTCCCGCCGGGGCTTGAAAACCCCATATGCTTCACCAACCGCGGAACCTGCTCCGTGAACGGCTCCGAAGTACGGGTGAACGTCGGCACGATGGCGGGCGGCGACCGGGTCAACGCCAGTGTCACTGCTGGGGTGAGCGGGCTTCCGAATTGCCCAAATTGCGGAGCCACCACGATCATTAATGTCGCATCGATCGGAGGCTCTCAGCCCGATCCCGACCTGACCAATAACAGCACGCAGACGGCGATCGACACCGCGGAGTGTGCACTCTCCGTCGGGCGCGGAACGGTCACTGGCTCCGCCGGCGGATCGTCGGCTTCGGTGAGCGTGACAACGGGGCCAACCTGTGAATGGACCATTCCGAACCGGCCCGCCTGGGTCCAGATATCGCCACAAGGCCCCTACCGCGGCAGTGTCACGCTAAACCTCTCGATGAGCGCCAATCAAGGTCCCGCTCGCGAGGGGAACGTAAATATTGGCGATCGGATCGTGCGTATGACACAGTCAGCGGCAGGCTGTACAACGGGCTTCAGCCCATCGACAGTCTCGATGCCGGCCAACGGAGGTACCGTTCAGATTGCGCTACAAACGGGCGCCGGGTGCGCGTGGGAGGCATTGAGCCTTACAGATTGGCTGAGGATCACGTCGGCCACAACCGGGACTGGACCAAGCTCGCTCACGCTTTCGGCGCAGGTGAATGCGGCCGCGTTCGCCCGGCAGGGTTTCTTGGAAGTGATGGGTCAGCGGGTGGAGGTGAGTCAGCCGTCGTCGGCGCCGCCACCGGGCTCGTCAGCGGGACTGCGCTTTGTGGCGATCAGTCCGTGCCGCGTAATGGAAACACGTCCCGAGTATAACTTTGAAGGACGCACGGGAGCGTTTGGTCCACCCTACATCCGCTCCGGCGAAACCCGAACGCTGGCAATGGCGCAATCCAATGTCTGCCGCCTGCCGGCAACAGCCAAGGCCTATGTGGTCAACATCACGCTGGTGCCTCGTGGGGGGTTGGATTTCGTCACCATCTGGCCCGGGGGCGAGTCCCGGCCGGAATACTGGACGGCCCGTTCCCCCGACGGGCAGATTGTGGCGAACTCGGCCATTGTGAAAGCCGGCAACGGCGCGATTCAGGTCTATGCCTCCAACGACGCCGACATGATCATCGACATCAGCGGCTATTACACCGACGACACCAACGTCCCCAATCTCGCCTACTACCCGCTTACGCCATGCCGCGTCGTCGAGACACGGATTGACTACCGGTCCCCGCCCGGGCCGTTCGGCCCGCCGTCACTGAATGCGAACCAAGCCAGGCGGTTTCGTTTTCCTGCGTCCACCCTGTGTCCGATTCCCGCCGGAGCCGCTGCCTATTCCGTGACCATCACGGCTGTGCCTGAGGGCCCACTGCAGTACCTGACAGCGTGGCCGGCAGGGACTGGTCAGCCGAACATCTCCTACATCAATTCGCCCTCTGGCCGCGTGCTTGCCAACAGTGTGATCGTCCCCGCGAGCGGCGATGGCAGTGTTGACGTTCTTGCATTCAACCGGAGCGATTTCATTATCGACATCAACGGCTACTATGCGCCCGACAACGGGCAAGGGCTGTTCTACTTTCCTGTAACACAATGCCGGGTCAGTGACACCCGAAACGCCGCGGGGGCGTACGGAGGTCCAATCTTCGCCGACGACAGCTCCCGTACCATTGCCATTCCCCGCTCTTCGTGCGCTGGAATTCCCACTACGGCTCGCGGCTACGTGCTCAACGCGACGGCCCTGCCAAACGGGTCGCCGATGCCGTTCCTCACGCTGTGGCCGACCGGCCAAGCGCGGCCGAACGCATCGGTGCTCAACGCGTTTCAGGGCCAGATCGCGACAAACTCGGCGATCATTCCCGCGGGTAGCGACGGTTCCATCGACTTGTATGCGTTTCGCCGGACGCATGTGGTTCTGGAAGTGAGTGGTTACTTCGGGAGATAGCCGCGCGCCCTGTGAAGTCCGGATGACTTTCTGCGTCGAACGTCATCCGGACTACTGATCCATCCCGGTAACAGCGCCGGTCGTCGCTGTTTTGGCTAACTGTCGCGACCGGACTTTCTGGGTCGTGATCCCTGACAGCAATCAAGTCGTGTTCGAGCGCTACAGCCAGTTGCCGGGCTTTCGCGCTTCCGCCACCCGGTTCGAAGGACCGGCGCTTGGCCGGGAGGAGGATCACTACGGATCCAGAACCGATGTGGTACGACGGCGCCCGGTGATTCTCGCCACTCAGGTTCTGGGATACAATAGGGGACTTCATGGACCTGGAACTGCAACGAAGAGAGAAGGACGGCGTGTCGATCTTCGACCTCAAGGGCCGTCTGGTTGGCGGCGAGCCCGTCCAGTTTTTGCGGGAAACGCTGACGAACGCCATCGGGGCGGGGACGCGGCACGTCATTCTCAACCTGGCTGAGGTGGAGTACATCGACTCGTCGGGGCTTGGGTCGCTGGTGATCACGTTCACCAGTGTGAAGAAGCAGGGCGGGATGTTGAAACTGCTCAATCTGAGCAAGCGCAATATCGAACTGCTGGTGTTGACGAAGCTGACGACGGTTTTCGAGGTCTTTGACGACGAGCAGAGCGCGGTGAACAGCTTCTTTCCGAACCGGGAAATCAAACGTTTCGACATTCTGAGCTTTCTGCAGGAACAGAAGGATCGCTGAGCCGGGGGCTGCTGCGGACGAAGTGGCGGGCGTGGGGAATGGCTTCGGTCTCGTGCCTGAGCCGGGCGCGGATTTGGGCGCTGGCGGGAGGCTGGGTGCGGGCTACGCGCCATGTGGCGAGCCGGGGCTGGTACCCACGCAAGAAACCGTACTAAGGGCAGCACCTGAAGACCCTGGCACTCGCGATTCATTTCAAAATCGGTACTAGCGTCCAATTGAAGTACGTTTGTCAACGCTCTACTCTGGCATTGGGCGAGCACAACGCCAACGAGGGAGTAGACAGATGCAACTTTTTACGAGAACCAGCCACCTTACGGAAAGGGCGCTCCAGATGTATTCCCAGGGGGAGTTGATGGAGTGCGGCGAACTGGAAGAGCACCTGGAAGAATGCGCTTATTGCCGGAAACAGCTCGTGGAAGTGAAACGTTTTCTGTCCGTGCTGGGCACAGCGACGGTCGTGACGACCGCGGGCGCGATGAGCGCGCAGTTGGCAAGTTCGTACCACTGCGGGTTGGCGATCGGATAAGGCGCCGGCGCACCGCGGGCTTATCGTAACTCCGTCGAGCAAAAGGAACGGGGATCGGCGCCAGCGGTAGCGCAGCCTCCAGGCTGCCTGGACAATGCTGTCGAGGCTCGTGCTTCGGGGCCGACGAATCGCCCCTCGATCAGAAGCGCTCGGCCGAAGGGCGGTTGGCTCGCAGTACCTCACTGGTCGCGCATTCTCGTTCACCTCGCCCTGCGCCGAGACGATTCTCGGTGCGGCAGGCTTAAAGCCTGCGTTACCAGCCGTCGACGGTGTAGAGGTCGGAGAGGGTACGGCGGTAACTGTAAGCGTAGGAACCGCCATCGCGCGAGATCGCGACACCGGTGACATCGGTGACACCCATCGTGTCCGAGGGCGAGGTTCTTCCACAACTCGCGGGCGCCTGATTTCACATGGATGCGGGAGACCCTTGCGGGCAAACCCGTGTAACTGCGTAAGTGCTGCACATATAACCATTCGCCATCCGCGCTCCAGCGGAGCGGCGCCATGGGTTCCTCCGAAGTAAGTGTCCGCGGCGGGACGCGAAGCATTTCTGGAGCGGCACTGCAACATGCCTTTTTCTGGGCGCCAGATACAGCACCGCTCACAATCACACTCCGCAAACCGTCAGTTGCGCTGGAGTTTCATCCGCATGGCCGACACGATACGATCGAAGTTCCTGCGCTCGAAACTGCCCTGCGGCTCGCCTCGGGCCCAAGTTTCAAGTTTGGCCAGCACGGTGCGGTCACGGGTCTCGGCTAGTGCTTCCGCGATGGCAATTCGTACTTCAAACTCCAGGGGAGTGCAGGCGTCGAATGCATCGATCAGGATCTGCTTGCTTCCTTCTGGGTCGATCCGTCCAAGGCTCCTAGCCGCAGACGCGCGAGTGGGCTGGTACAACGCGCTATCGCGGAGCACCAATTGGATCTTCGGAATAGCCTCACGGAACTTCAGACCGCCGATCACACCAATTACTCTCCTCAGCGTCATACCCTTGTTCTGTGTTACGGGATAGCTTTCGTCTAGTATCTTCAACACCGCAGCTTTCACCAAGTCCGGGGGGCCTGCCGCTTTCACGACGGCCAGAATACCGCTGTCGGGCGGTTCGATGATGAGAAGCGCATCTAATACGCGCTCCTCAACCTCGGCCAGCCGCGGAGCGTTGATCTGCCCAAGACACACTTGAGCGACCAGGAATAATATGATCTTCACACTCATTCTTAAGAACATGACTCTTCACCTATTGATGCGAGTATACGGCCCTCGAGACCATCGTACTGTGTTCACTAACAGTAATGTCGCTGTTATGGCGGGCATCCGCGTGGTACATCAGAAATATCGATGACCCCTGGTGTCCAAGCCCGATTAGAGAGTGTCCTAACTCATGCGAGAGAACCCTGCTCGAGGTATCTTCTCCACATACGAAGATGCCCCACTGCGACCAAAGGCCACCATACTCTCCATCCGCATCCTGCGTACAGACCCTGACATAGTAGGCCTCAAACCCTCCAGTGTTCTGATAGGTATCTACCAACTCGGCGCGGTCGAATGGGTCCGCCTCTAAGTACTCGGTATTGTCCACATACCGGATCGGTTGCCCGTCGGGAGCATTGGTCCATTCGAACCGGATTCCTGCCTGCTCCCATAACTTGTTGGCAGCCTCGAAGTCTCGCTGCACCCGAGCCAAGGTTGCCGCCGCATTGTTACCGCTGGAGTCCCGGACCACCACGAATCGGATCGGAATCACCTTCTCCTGAACTACTGGAACAACTACGGGAAGTGAGGCTGGCGGTCGAGGAGTCTGTGCCGTGACCGTTATGGTAGCCGGCCCAGGACCTGTCGTAACCCGAATCAGATTGGGCTGTCCCGGAACCGGTGTTAGGTATGCACCTTGGCTACCGGAAACGTTCCAGTTGATGGTGCAGTTCTCCGGAGACCGCGTCGCCCAAAAGGTCGCTGTCGACGATGCACGCATCACTGCTGGATTGTAAACCGGAAGATGTGCGGGATCGTCGTTTCCGATTGGTACCGGATGAAAGGTATTCAAGGGGAAGGCGAAGCTGTCGCAACTGATTGCAGAGCGGGCGGTACGGGGAGCACTCCGATTCTGAGTCTGGCCCTGCGGAGCAGATTGGAATCCACTTGCCACCGTTCCGCGTGACACGACTACGACATTGAAGTCACCGGACGCGTCCGACGAAACGAAAAAGGTGGCGACAATCGTATTCTGACTCCATGATTGCAGCGAATAGGAGATGGTGCCCGTAGTTGCCGGGCCAGCCGTGATTTCGAGTGAGGGCTGCTGGGTCCCAAAATTGCTGCCCGATATCGTCACCGTGACATTTGACCCGGCATTGAACTCGTCAGGCGACAGCCCCGTGATCGTTGGTGTGCCGTCCACAACGTGGACCGGGACGAACTTGGTTGGAAACATCCCGGGGGAGAGATTGACCCAGACCCTGGCAGAAATCGTACGCGCCGTGTATCCAGATGGTAGGCGAACTCGGAAGTTGATCGTTGAAGGAGGGGAATGAACCGCTTCTTCGACCTGAAGACTGCCATGGTTAGAGAATTCATACGCACTTACCCCGGCCCCCAGGTTCTCGCCATTCAAAGAAAACGACTGTTGCCCTGTGTTGCCTGCCGTGATGAAAGCCGGGGAAGCGCTAAGCGTGGTGGGAACGTCGAAGGGAGGACTGACCTGGCCTGGCCCTTGGGTCGGATTCCTTTCATCCTGTCCGCAAGCGCTCTTCCATTGATACTGGCCATGAACTGTCAGGCGACCGCGCCCCGGGTCCATATTCGGAAACTTCACGTACGCCAACACCTGCTTAAGCCCTGTACCGTCCTTCGTGAACACCGTGTTGCCGTCTCGTCTGAGTTCCGGGCTGTGGACCGCAACGTTCCAGTCAAACGCATCCAAGCCCTCGGCCCACGCACCCATCTCCACGAACATGTCGTCTTGTGTCACTGGGTTAATGTACTCGGCCGAAACTCTGGTGACGATTGAGCATGAATTCTCCCTGTTGAAGGACGGCAACGTTCCTCCACCAAAACCTCCAGAGTAGTCTGGGGCGCGCGCGCCCTGCCCCCAAATGCCGTAAACCAGGTACGTACTAATGTCACCCCGTCGCATAATTGCATTTGCACCGTTGATGACGACTTCTGGACAGAACCAACTGACTCCGCAATAGCTGGTCGTTATTGCCGGACTCACGAGTTCGAACGCCTTCTGCACGTACGGAAAGTACCATACACTGCTGTCGACATCGTTGAAGTATCGATCCGTACAGCTCTGCATTCCGGCATTGTACTCCCGAATGCTTGCGTTACAAACAGGTTCGTGGATCGCCTGTCCATCCAGTAACTGGCGCGCCCTGACCGTGAAGATCGCGATCTGGAAGTTCTCAAAAACCGAATCGGGGCAAAAGGCGGTCGCAGAGCAGCCACTCGTTATTCCCAACTCCCGAATCTTCTGGATGTATTTGAAAGCTGGGTGTCCATTTGGCGTAGAGAGGGGATTATCATAGTTGAAAAACGGAACATCGGTGAAATATGGCGCTGTGGGATACGGGAAGGAATCCGGGTCACCGTTCGAGTTCAACTTACTGTACAGCGCCCTAACAATGAATATCGCACCTTGCCAGCGCTTCAGTACGTCACCAGGGCAGTAGCGCAGGGGGTTCTCCGCACATCCCGCGGCAATGCCGCGCTGGTACATGAGGTCAACTGTACCGTAAAATTCATGGTAGTAGGCAACATCGGAAAAGGACTGGCAGTACAAAGGTATCACGCCCGACAAAATAAGCGACACGCGAAGAATAGTCTTCATATCGGCCTCCCTTACTGCTTTCCTTGAGGTATCCAGACGCGGGTGGATGCTCGGTGGACTCCGTTGATGTGAGCTTGGAGACGCACCCACGCGCTCCCAAGGTCACGCTGCATCTCCCGGACTCCCTGTAGCACTGCTGCCTCCCGGCGCTGATGAAATCTCGCCTTTGCCGCTGCTGTTGGGCGCTGCTCGTAGGCGAACAGCCTCTTTCTGAGAGCGATCTCCTCATCGTCAATCTTTTGAAGTTCTGAGATCGTTCTACGGGTGACGGCGGATGCTTTCGCCTGCTCGGCAGGCATCAAGTTCAGGTATTGTGCCGTAATCATGTCAATCTCTCCAGCCTTTGCAGGAGAAAGTGCCTTGCGTTCGGCG
This sequence comes from Bryobacterales bacterium, assembly GCA_016789785.1. Next base: position 24,415 of record JAEUQE010000049.1, on the reverse strand, counting down.
ACGGTCGTGGAGAAGCGATCGTGGAAACGAAAGAACGAGAGGTAAAGGGTTGTGGAATCAGGATCCGGAGCGCGCGAGGCACCTGATACCGGTTGCGCCATTAGAGAGAGAGAGAGAGAGAGAGAGAGACCAGAATTAATTGAACTAGTCTTGCCATATCAGAACCACCACTGCGAGAATAATACTCCTCTGATCTGCGATACGCAAGGTTTTTTTGGGGGGGCTCTCCGAGACGTCTGACCGTCGCAAGAATTGTTAATCATGTTTAAGTCAAGCATCCTATCCTGATTTCCTACTTCAAACACGACTACCCTCTTTCGAGTTCTCAATCAAGGCTGAGGGCTGGAATCCCCGGGTTCCCCGGTTTGGACCCCATGACACCTCCGCACTGCGACTGTTGGACCGGGGTGCATCGGGCGGACGGAGGCATGGGCCACTACCAGCCATCGACAGCGTAGAGGTCGGAGAGCGTGCGGCGGTAACTGTAGGCGTAGGAACCACCGTCCCTTGAGATCGCAACACCGGTTACGTCGGTGACACCCATGGTGTCCGGCGGAGAGATCTCCTTCCACAATTCACGAGCGCCTGATTTCCCATGGATGCGGGAGACCTTCGCCGGCAAACCTGTGTAGCTCTGTAAGTGCTGCACATACAACCATTCCCCATCCGCGCTCCAGCGGAGCGGCGCCAAGGGCTCCTCCGAAGTGAGTGTCCGCGGCGGCGCACTCCCGCCGGTGGAAAACAGCACCAGCGCAGGCTGCGGCGTGAGCACCGCCACCGATGTACCGTCGGGTGAGATCGCGGCATTGCGGATCATCATCTCGCTGCTGATGGGAAAGGGCTTGCCGCCTTTCCACGGATGGACCCACAGGCGCAAACCGCCCGGAGGCTTGGTTGTGCGATCCGCGGCAAGGGCGAGTAAGTGGTTGCCATCGGGAAGAAACCGAGCCCATTGATAGTCGAGATTGGTCTTCGGCATCGATTCCGGCGGACCGCCATTGAGAGGCAGCAACCGCAATTCAGACCGGTCCCAGGAGGCAAGAACTAACACCTTTGAAACATCAGGGGTGAACCCCATCGCTCTTCCCTGCCCCAGCCGGACGGTGCTGCCATCCGCGGCGCGGTGCACGTAGACGACCGCACTGTCGCCGGCGCCTTCGCCACTTTCATCAAACAGCACAATGCCGCCATCGGGAGACACTTCCTGCACTCGCGACCAGTCGAGCCAGGTGAGCGACCGCTCGGGCTCGCCGCGAAGGCTTCCCGCCATTTCCAGACGCCGCTCATCACGAGTTACTAAGATACGGCCTTCCGGCGAAATGTCGCGCAGTGTCAGGATTCCGAGCGAGAGCGCGACCGGCCGCAACTTACCCTGAGCACTTACTGCCCAGAGAGAACGGGCGCCCCCCTTTCGCGCCGCCGTGAACCAGATCTCACCGGTCCGCGGGTGCCACGCGACACCGCTGGCACTGGTCCAACCGGTGGAGAGTTCGCGCGTTTCGCCGGTGGCCAGCGTAAGAAGAATGAGCGATCCGGCGAATTCATGACGCGTGGGATGGTGGAAGAACGCCAGCGAACGGCCGTCGGGCGACGTGCGAAGTCCGGAAATCCAGCCGGGCGTGCGGTAGAGCACCTTGCCCGAGGGGTATTCGATTTGGTGGGCGCCGGGCGCGGCGCGGACGATGGCGAGAGCGGACCCGTCGGCGGCCCAGTCGGCATCGAAGATGTTGCGGTCGGCCTCAGCCGGCGCGCCGCCGTTGAGAGGGGCGCGAAGCAGCGTGCCTCCGGTGATGTTCATGGTACCGCCGAAGCGCAGCAGTGCGAGTTCGCCGTTGCGGGAGACGGCGGAGACGGTCATGTCCTCGAAGCCGAGAGCGCGCGATTCAGGGCTCACGGGGTTGGTCTGGTAGAGGCGACGGGGCTCGCCGGTGCTCTGCGAAGTGTAGAGGACGCTTTTGCCGTCAGGTCCGAAGTGTGCCGACCAGATCTGGCCCCGGCGGAAGGTAAGCTGCCGGGCTTTCGGTTCGGGGGCGCTGGGCAGGCGGGCGTAGAGGAATCCGGCGACGGAGGCCAGGGCCAGCCCGGCGAGGATGAGCGAGGGCCGTAGGAGGCGGCGGCCCAGGGTTGCCTGGACTTCGGGAACTCGCTGGATCGCGTTGAGCGGCGCGCTGGGCGCCGTGAGATCCATTGGCGCTCCGGCTTCCATGGACGCGGTGGTCTTGGCCACGCTCACCGGCGCAAGGAACCGGTAGCCGCTGCGAGCCACCGTTTCGACGTAGCGCGGATGGTCGGCCGAGTCGCCAAGGACGAGCCGGAGGCGGTTCATCGCGGTGTTAAGGCCATTCTCGAAGTCGACGAAAGTGCCGTCGTTCCAGAGACGGCGCCGCAACTCGTCGCGGCCGACCACGGCGCCGGGCTGTTCGAGCAGCGCCCGTAGAATCTCGAAGGGCTTCGCCTGCAGGCGCACGCGGACACCGTGTTTCCGGAGTTCGCCGGTGGAGAGGTCGAGTTCAAAGGGGCCAAAGCGCACCTGCCCCTTACCTGCTTGCGCGGCCATTGGGGAAATTATCGCGCGGATCGGCGGGGATTGGTGAGCGGCCGCCAGTTACAGGTTCGGGCCCGCCGGTTGCACCGCGCGGGTCCAGCCGCTGAAGACTGAAAAGCAGGCAGCGCGGCACGTGGAAGAAGCACTTATAGGGGCCGCCTTTGAGCTGGTGAGTAGGGCGCCCCTGGCGATCGCAGTAGCCAAACCACTCGCCGTACTCCCAGTCGGCGAAGGTGCGGAAGGTGTACTCGTCGACGCGATGGAGCCAGTGGAGCCATTTCGGGTCGCGGGTCCGGGAGTAAGTGAGCGCGAGCGCGTAAATGGCCTCGGTGTGCGGCCACCAGAGTTTCATGGGCGCTTCAAGTTGCAGCGGCGGCAGACCTTCGGCGTCCATGAAGTAGAAGAGGCCGCCATGCTCGGCGTCCCAGCCGGTTTCGAGCGAGCCTTCGATGACGTTGTAGAGGAATTGCGCGGTTTCGGTGTGGCTCTCGCCATAGCGGGCTTCGAGCAGTTCGACCGCGTGGAGGAGGAACCATGCGACTTCGATGGCGCTGCCGGGACAGAGCAGGCGCGTTTCGGGAAGCTGATGGTAGGGCGCGCCATCGAGCGGCAGGTTTTCGAGCAGCGTGCGCCGCTCCGGAAGCCAGTGTTCGCGGACTTCGCGCAGGGCCTGGCGGAGAGTTTCGACGTACTGTGTTTCTTCGAGTAAGTGGCCGGATTCGAGTAACTCGATTGCCAGAGAGGCGCGGACCATGATATCGGCGAGTTGGCGGACCGGCGTGGCGCCATTGAGCGCGGGGCGTCCGAGAAGGCTCGCGTCCATGATCCAACGCTCGACATCGCCCGCCAGTGCCATGGCTTGCTCGATGTAGCCGTCCGCCGGGGCTCCGGTTTTCGCGTATTCGATGAGCGCGAGCACCACGAAGAAGGCGGAGTAGGGCTTGCGCTGGAGGAACACGGGACGGCCGTCGCGAGTGAGGCTGAAATAGTAGCGGCCTTGCGGGTCGCGGGCGTGGGCGAGGATGAATTGGAGAATGGAACGCGCGGCGGAGAGCCATTCGGGACGGGGGGCCACGGTGTTGTAGAGGCGGCTAAACATCCAGACGGCGCGGCCCTGCATCCAGACGTACTTGCGGGAGTCAAAGACGTTGCCCTCGCGGGTGAGGCAGTTGAACTGGCCGCCGTGTACGGGGTCGAGGGAGTAGCGCTCCCAGAAGGGGATGACGCTTTCGAAGAGATTGCGGCGGTAGCGGGCGGTGAGTGTGGAAAGGTCCATCGAATGGCATTGTACGCCGGGGGGATGGGTTGTTGCCGCGCGGAGGGGTGCGGCTAGCATTGGTCTGCGCAGGACCGAAAGCGTCAGGGCGCGTCAGGATTATCGTGCCGCCGGCGAATCGCCCCTGGTGGATCATCGGCGCTCGACCACGCTTCCGCCAGGCTTGCCAACCCCGCCTTCACCGCGCATTTTCGTTCAAGTCGCCTGCACCGAGACGAGTCGTCCGGTCTAAGTCCCGGCGCGGCAGGCGAAATCCTGGCGCCACTGTGGGTCTACTTGCCGGCGGCCTTTTCGAGGTCGGCGATGACCTGATCGATCCACGTGCCGCCGGACCAGTAGCGATAGAGGCCGGAGCGCACACCGGCAGCGTTGACGAGGAAGTTACTCGGGAGCAGGGCCCAGGGGAGCAGCTTGTCGGCGAGCGCGGAGCCGTGTAACACGGGAAACGTGTAGTTATTCTCTTTCGCGTAACTTGCTGCGGCGGCGGGACTATCATCCACGCTGATTGTGAGAACCTGGATATCCTTGCGTTGCTTTAGGAGATCGTGGAGTTTCTGTAACTGGGGATGCTCGGCACGGCAAGGGCCGCACCAGGTGGCCCAGTAATTGACGAAAGTCGCTTTGCCCTGTAAGTCGCTGAGGGACCATTCGCGGCCGGTGAGATCCTTCGCGGAGAACGATGGCAGAGGTTGCGAGAAGGTCACCGGGCGCGCCGGCAATGGTTGGGTTTGAGCGGCCTTGCCCGCGGAGGCCCACTCAACCCAGCCCTCTTCCGAGCCGTGCTTTTCGACATACAGCCGCCGCACGCGGGAGACATAGAAGTCCTTCCGTTCGGCCAGAGCCTGCCGGGAAATCGTTGAAAGGGTGGTACGGAACAGATCGAGCGCGGCGTCGATCTTCCCTTCCTTCACATGGACCTCGGCGAGGCGGCGGACCCACATGCCGCGGTCAAACTGGCGGCGCTGGGCGAGGTCGGGACCGGCGGGTCCGGGCGGGCCCTGCGTGTCTGCCGTACTGGCGGCGTCGATCTTGCGGATGGCGTCCTCGATCAGATCGCGGGCCTCGGCGATGCGGCCGGTGGCGAGGAAGTAATCCGCCTGGATCTGGCGGGTGCGATTGGGCATGAAATCGGAGGCTGCGTAGGTATGGCCACGCATCTCCGCAGGGGTGAGTTCGCTGCTGATGCGATACTTCTCGTTGGTTTCATAGGCCTGGAACCCCGCTTTCAGCAGGCCGGGGACCTGATCGAGACGGGTTTTCGCGGCGACATAGACTTCGGCAAGCATCGTTTCGAGCGGCGGCACGGAGAACGTCGCGTCGGGCACCTCGGCCTTGCAGCGAATGGCACGGCTGATGACTTCCAGGTCTTTGGGGGTAAGTTGGAAGTTCTCATCCTGATGCTGGCGCATGGAGAGATCTAAGCGGATATGTGTACTCAATGTACAGTCGTTCGGCCATCGCTTCGACAACATTTGGAACATTTCTTTTCGCTTTGCCTCATATTCCTGCTGGGCTTCTCGCGTAGGGTTGCTCTGAGGATATGGATTGTCCCGATACCAGTTACTTTGGAGTAACTGCGAGAGCGCATAGGACCGCGGCGCCTGCGCGGTGAGTCTCGCCTCATACTCTTTGAGCAGAGCCGGCTCTTTGAGAACAGTGGAGGCCGTCATGTACAGCGATGTCCACTCAAGGGACCCGTCGAACGGCAAAGAGGCGATGCGTTTCCAGTCGGCACGGACGCGCTCCCGAATGGTGGGCAGTTCGCGCTCGAAGCTCCACAGGCGGTTCCAATACAGGAGGTCGCGGGGCGAATTGCGGAGCTCGAGGGTGCGGCGCAGGTTTTGCGCGAGGGAGCGGCGGAAGGCGGCGTCTTCGCTCAAGGGTGGAAGCTGATAGGCCTCCACCGCGCCGGGGCAGCGGGCCTGAAAGCTCTTGATCCGCTTTTCGTACTCGGCGGGATCGCGGTGCCCGGGCAGGTTGAGGTACTCGATGAAATCGAGATGCGGCCACACGAAATCGGGATAAGTGGTGAGTAACTCCTCGAACGTGGCTTTCGATCGCGAGGGCTGAGGCATCATGAGCAGGCGTGCTTCGAGATAGCGCGAGAGCGGATGATCCGGGCGCTGGCGGTACATGGCGAGAGCACGGTCGTACTCGGCGGCGAGATAGAAGGAGCGGCGGAAGCTTTCCTGGTAAGCGCGCTGGAGGAAGAAGTCATCCGGATACTGGGCTGCGAGTTTGCGGCGGGGGCCGACACGGGTTTCAAAGGGCAGGTTAAGTTCGCGAACGGCCGGGAGGGAGTCGAGGATTTTCTGAGTTTCCGCGGTTGGCTCGCAAGGAACCTCGAAGCGGACGGGAGGTTGCGGGTGGAGTAACTGAATTCCGAAGAACGCAGTGACAAGGGTGAAGCGGACGCAAGGGTGTAGCATAGCGCCTCCTCGTTGCGTCCATTATAGCTCCGAGGCGAACGGTGCTGAAGCAGTAACTTCGGCCCTATCGCGGGCTGGGCGGGAAGCGACGCAACTTGCGCTGCGCCGACCTACTCCGGAACCTCCGCGGACTGATACGTGAGCGACCGGTCGAGGGCGAATTCGAGAGTGGCGCCGGGTTCGAGGATCACGTCGGGCCCGCGCGAGGCGAAGATCCCCGCCAGACCGGCGGCAGCCCCCGCCGCGGCGCCGATTCCCGTGTTTCCGGCCATGCTCCCGACGTTCGCTCCCGCGGCGGTCGCCGTGCCAACCTTCGCGGCGTCACCCACACGGTCCGAGCCTCCGCGAACGGTGCCTTCGGCGCGATTTACCGGACGGCCATCGGCGGATGTCAGCCTGGATTGAATCGCGCGGACTACGCCGTTGGGCAGGATAATCGAATCAAAGAGCAGATTCAACTCAGCCTTGCCTTTGGCCCGGCCGGCGCGGGTGGCGCTGGTCACTGTGGCAGTTACTTGTGATCCTTTCGGGATGATCACCGTATCACCGACGGCAACAGGCGCCGCCACTTCCAGATAAACGCGGGAGCCCTGCGCAACCGACTTAGTGGAGATCGGCGTCAGCGAACGCACCAGGATCCGCGCACCCTCCTCCACCGTGTAACTCGATACCGGCGCACGTTGGGCAGCCGGCGGCGGAGTGCTGGAATAGACAATAGTGCGGCTTCGGGACCCCTGACCGATGGCGACTGGAATGGCTTGGGAGGGTTCATCGGGCGCCGGGGCAGGCTGCGGCCCGGCGCCTTCCCGCTGATAGACGAGCGTCGATTCGAGATCCGAAGCGCCATAGCTGTACTGGCGGCGAATGGTCAGCGCGCCACCTCTCGATAATCGCCAGCGATCAGCGAGAGTAAATTGCCGCCCCGCGGTGGATAGTGAGTTGATCAACAACGCCGAGCCTTCCCACTTGGTCCGGCTGGAAAGCCGCAATCCACCAATGGATTGCAGCGAGGAGGTTCCATCGATCGCATAAGTGCGGCTGCCATGGGCGGACTCGATGGTGAGAACAGACTTGTTACAAGTAACCTTGATGGAAGCTTCCTCAGCAAAAGGAAGCTGACGGATTTCACTGCCGCCGGTGTGGAGGATCCAGGTCCCCGCGAACTCACATTCCTGACCCCACAGGGCAGAGCTCACACACGCCAACCAGAAAAGGCGCATGTAGATACTGTGACGCAATTGCCGTCCGGGGTCAACGGGAATCTGCATGACGACTTACTCGGACGCGGGCCTCGGAATTCTCTGATAGAGGGGCTTTGCTTGGGAGACGTGGCCGCGCGCTAACATGGAGTTCATGGCCTCTTTTCGTGGTGTTGACTACCTCCACATCGATTCCCTGTTGTCCGAAGAGGAGTTGATGGTCCGCCAGACGACGCGGCAGTTCGTCGAAGACCAGGTGATGCCAGTGATCAAGGATTGCTGGCGCGACGGCAAGTTCCCGTCACATCTGATTCGCGAGATGGGCCGTCTCGGCTTTCTCGGCGCCAATCTCGAAGGCTACGGCTGCGCGGGGATGTCGAACGTCGAGTATGGCCTGATCATGCAGGAACTGGAGCGCGGCGACTCCGGGATTCGCAGCTTCGTTTCCGTGCAGGGCGCGCTGGTGATGTATCCCATCCTCACCTACGGAAGCGAGGAGCAGAAGGAGCGCTGGCTGCCCCGGTTGCAAAGCGGTGAGGCGATCGGCTGTTTCGGCCTGACCGAGCCAGGGTTCGGGTCAAACCCCGCAGGCATGTTGACGCGGGCCAGGCTCGACGGTGAGGAATGGGTGATCGACGGTGAGAAGACGTGGATCACCAACGGCGGAGTGGCCGATGTAGCGCTGGTGTGGGCGCGCACGCCCGAGGGGATTCGGGGCTTTCTGGTGGAACGCGGGACCAAGGGCTACTCCGCTTCCGACCTGCACGGAAAGCTATCCATGCGCGCATCGGTGACATCGAGCCTGTCACTGAGCGACTGCCGCGTGCCGAAGTCGGCAATGCTGCCCACGGCGAAAGGCTTGAAGGGCCCGTTGAGCTGCCTCACGCAGGCCCGCTTCGGCATCGGCTGGGGAGTTCTCGGCGCGGCGATGGATTGCTACGAGACGGCGCGGCAATACACGATTTTGCGCAAGCAATTCGACGATAAGCCGATCGCCTCGCATCAGCTTGTCCAGGAAAAGCTGGCGGTGATGATCACCGAGATCACCAAGGCGCAGCTTCTGGCCATGCATTGCGGCCGTTTGAAAGATCACGGCAAGCTGGACCCGGCGCACGTCTCCATGTTGAAGCGGAACAACGTCGCCATTGCACTGGATTGTGCGCGGCTCAGCCGGGACCTGCTGGGTGGCAACGGCATCATGGAGGAGTATCCGATCATGCGCCATCTGTGCAACCTGGAGACAGTGAAGACCTACGAAGGGACAGAGCACATTCATACCCTGGTGCTGGGTGAGCGGGTGACGGGAATTCCGGCGTACAAATAGGGGAGCGTGGATTCGGCGACCGGTTGTCGGAGAGGAAGGGGTGTGTCTGTCAGAAATCAGTACTATAGTACCATGGACTTACAGTACCTATAGTATTAGGCTTAAGTACACAGGCTTAATACATGCTGTTCCCTCTCCCCGTTCGGAACAGCTCCTTAGAGCCGGCTGGAGTGTTGCAGCCGTTGTGCGTGCGTTTGCCCGTAAAGGCAATTGCCGCAGGCGACCCTCAAGCGACTGAGGAGTTGTACCAGTACATCTTGCGGCGGCTACGGCCGCTCGCGGAATCCCGCCTCGGCTCCGAGGAAGCGGATGACATCGCTCATGAGACGTTAATGGTCACGGTCGTCACGATTCGCAACGGTGAATTGCGTCATGAAATGGCACTTCGATCGTATTTGCACTCCGTGGTGCGGCGGCTCATCGCTGCCCGAATCGTGCAGATGATCAAGCGCCGTCGAAGGCTCGTGGATCTAGGCGATGCACTTGGCGGCTTGCCGGCAAAGGGCACGCCGGAATCCGAGGCGTTGCACCGTGAGAAGCGCGATTTGATGGGCCGGTTGTTGAAGCAACTTCATTCACGCGACTCCGAATTGTTGACGCGGTTCTATCTCGACGGCCAGCCTTTTCGAGAGATCTGTGCGGACATGCAGCTCACCGAAACGCAGTTCCGGCTGTTCAAGAGCAGGGCGAAAGCGAAGCTGACGCGCTGGGCGAGTGAAGTGTGAGCGCGAGGGAACCGCAGCTCTCAGCCCGGGGGGCCACTACTGGGCCACCGGCACTCCGGGGTTCTCCTTGGCCAGATACTCCGCAAGAGGCCTGAAATATTCAAGCATTGCGCGAGGGCTAATGTCCTCGCCCGTTTTCTCCTTCATTAACTGACGCCAGTCCACCGTCGCGCCGAGGCTGAGGATGTCAGTCAGCCATTTGCCGACTTCCTTGTTGCCGAAGTAATTGCAGTTGCGGGGATCCTGTTTCAAGATCTTGCGCGCGATGTAATCGTGGAGCTGATACTTGATCAGGTAGGCCATCGCGTAGTCGTAGTATTGGGCGGCATCGTCGATGATGTGCGTCTTTGTACATGCATCGCAGAATTCTTCCCCGCGCGGCGCCGGCGGCTCAATGCCCTGATACTTCGCCGCATACTCCCACCAACGCTTGTTGAACTCGCCGATGGGCAACTTTTTCTCATAGAGGTCGTGCTCGAAATGGGTCATGGTGCCCGCCGAGAAGGGCAGGAAGACGATGGCGTTGTCGAGCGCCTCGGAGAGCAGCAACTGGGTCTGATCGATATTCCGGTCCTGCGGCATCACGCCGATTCCTTTAAGATAGGCCTGCTGGCCGGCGGCGATGGCAATCAGGTCGCCGATGGCTTCATGAAAGGCGCGATTGGCGCCCTCGCGAAGAACCACCGGAACCTTGGGATTGGAATAGGCGATGTAGTAATAGACGTGTCCCAACTCGTGATGCGACGTTTTGAACCAGGAGAAGTTCGGGATCACGCTCATCAGGCTGCGCACATCCTTGTCCATGTCGATGTGCCAGGCCGAGGCATGGGTGTTCTTCTTTCGTTTCGATCCCGGCGGCAGTTGATAGAGGTCGGACTTTTCCCAAAAGGTCTTGGGGAGCGGCGGCATTCCGAGCGATGTATAGAATTTCTCCGACTGTTGCACGATCCATTCCGGCGTCTTGTTGCGAAACAGGTCATCCAGATCGGCAGCCTCCACCAGCCCGGGCCAATCCTGCGCCCATCGATTGCCAATCCAGTGGGCAGGGAGCGCTTTCGGCAGCGGCTGATGATAGCGTTCTGCGAGTTTGCGGCGGGTCCAGAGATGCAATTGCTCGTAGAGCGGGCGCAGATCCTCCACCGTCTTGTCCATGAGTTGCATCATCTCGGCGACGGTCATCCCGTAGTCAGCGACCTGCAGGTGAAAATAAGAGGAGTAGCCGAGTTCGGCGGCGACGCGATTGCGCAGGTCGCGAAGCTCGGCGAGGCCCTTCTTGAGGGCGGGACCCGACTGCTTGGAGACCTCCCACATCTTCCTGCGCTCGGCGAGGTTGCGCGACTTCACCAACGCCTCATCAATGTCATTAGGGGTAAGAGGCTTGGCGCACTTCTCGCCGCGCGGCTCAGCGCAGAACACGAATCCATCCATCAGCGCGGCCATGCGTGCTTCGGTCTCGATGCGCTGGCCGACGACATCGGGAATGGTGCCTGGGGACTCGGCGGCCGCGAGAAGTATGTTGTCGATTTGATTGAATTCGAGATCGGTGAGGGTGTTCTTCTGATCGAGCAGCGTCTTCGACTTCTCGATGACATAGCGGCTTCCGCGAAACGCGGCGAGGGCACGGTCGGCGCCGATACGGCCGCCGGTGTGTTGCTCATTGACGTCGGTAACGGATTTCCAGTTGGCTTCCGCCGACACAGTGGACAGGCGCTGATCCACTTCGTTGTACATTGCGAGAAACTCGCGGGCCTCCGCGTTGTTCGAGGTAGCGGCCCCGCCTCCCTGCGGCCCCCCGGCGGGCGACGGCCCCGTGGAACAACCGGTGAGCCAACACAAAGCAAGCGGCACAAGCCAGTACTGGCGGGCCGCCGTTCCGTAGACAGCATTCCGCGGCTGAAGAGAGGTGGTCACAGGGAGCCTTTCGTCACTGCCGTATTGTAACGCTATCGATCGGCGATTGATGCAAGGATTTCACAACTGCGACATGCGCTTGCGACGTTGGCCCAGGAGCATGAGTTCTTACGCATAATGGACTGATGCGCAAAACTCCCATCGTGCTACTGTGCGCCGCACTGGCCGCCGTTCTGGACGCAGCGGACTGGAACGCTTTTCGTGGACCGAACGGGTCAGGCATTCCAGCCGACGATCGAGGTCCCACCGAAGCGCAACTGAAGGCCGGACCGCTGTGGAAGGTCCCGGTGCCGGCGGGGCTCTCGACGCCGATCCTCATTCGCAACCGGGTATTCCTGACGGCATGGGAAAGCGATACGAGAATGGTGATCGCCCTCGACGCGGCCACCGGCAAGACCGCATGGAAAGCCGCGCTGCCCAAGGTTCGCGAGGAGTTCGCGATGAAGGAGAACGGCCACGCCACACCGTCGATGGCATCGGATGGATCGAATGTGTTCGCGGTGTTTCACGATGTGGGCCTGCTGTCCTTCACTTTCGAAGGAAAGGAGCGCTGGCGCGTCCCGCTGGGACCTTTCCACTCGCCGTATGGAATCGCGTCGTCGCTCGCAGTGGCCGATGGACTGGTGTTCCTGTACACCGATATGCAGGATGAATCTCTGCTGCGTGCCTACGACACGGCGACGGGGAAACTTCGCTGGACCGCGAAGCAGGATACGCAGACCGGCGGCGGGTACTCCACTCCGGTGTTCTACCAGCCGGCCAGTGGGCCGAAGCAGGTGATCGTGTTCGGATCGAAGGAGACCGTGGGGTATCAGGCGGGCACGGGTGAGCGAATCTGGTGGGCACGCGGTCTCACGGCGCAGGCCGCCGCAAGTCCCATTGTGCATGGGAACATGCTCTTCGTGACATCGGCCAAGGAACCACCGATACCTTGGAGCGTGGTGGCGGAGTTCGATTTGAAGAAAGAGGGACGCATCGCGATCGCGTCGATGGACACGTCGAAGCCGGTGAACAAGGCATGGCAATCGCTGTTTGTTTCGTTGGACAAGTCGAAAGGCAATGGCGACGGCGTGTTGAGCAAAGACGAGTTCGACCTTGGTGCGCGGGAACTGGCGGCAGGCGGAGGGTTGATTGCGCTGCCGTTGACGGGCTCCGGAGATGTAAGTAAGAACGCGAAATGGCAGTACACCAAGGCGACGCCTTACATGGCATCGCCGCTGCTATATCGAGGGGTTCTTTACACGGTAAAGGGTGGGGGCATCGTAAGTGCGTTCAACCCCGCGGATGGGACCCTGCATAAGCAGGCGCGCCTGACGGGCGCACTGGGCGAGTATTGGGCGTCGCCCGTCGCCGCAAATGGCCTGGTTTTCTTCGTGAGTAACGAGGGAAAGATCTCCGTGGTACGATCCGGAGCGCAATGGGAGCCGCTGGCCACGGTCGACTTAGGCGAGCCGGTGTTCGCTACGCCCGCACTTGCCGGCGCACGGCTGTATGTGCGGAGCGAGGGTCAGCTCTATTGCTTTGGGCCGAAGTAAGTAAGCCGTACAGCAACCCCAATCAGAATCGCCGTAGCCCTTTCCGGCTCACGGCGTCGCCACATTGCGCATGCGTTCCCAGAAGTCGCACTTCTCGGTGCGCACTCCCCGGCCGGCTTGCGGAGGGGCGGAGATCTCTAAGTACGAATCGGCGGCGGGCACGTACTCGGGCCAGCGCACAAGGCCGGAAGCGTTCGGGTCGCCCGTGGCCGCGAAGTTCGTCCAATACTCCCGGATCGCGCGCTGCACCGCGAGGTCGCTGCCTGCTGCGCCTTCGCTGAAGCGTTGAAACAGGTAAGCCAGTTCCAGGCCGTGAAACGCCGCCGGGACCGCTTGCGCTGGCGAACTGTGCGTGAAGAAGTAGCGGTAAACGGGCTCCTCCTGGGCATTCGCAACCGCCCTCGCAATGGCACGCGAAGGGCACACAAACTGAGAGTCAGTGGTCACCGCGATGAGCGCCTGCCGCGGCGAATCATACGCAGTCACTGGATACTCCCGCAGCACCAGCGCGCCGATGACGGGGCCGAGCGCCCGCACCACCGTTGCCCGGTAGGCTGCCTCCGTGAGGGGCAGAGTGAACACCGCCGTCTCATCCGCATTGGCTCCGATGGCGAAAGGCACGCGGTTGTGTTGGCCCGCTTGAATCAGATCAAGCGGCGCCGCCGGCAACACGTAGCCGTCCACGCTCGGACCAAACGACAGAGTCACCGTGCCGTTGCCATCCACCGGATCGCCGCCTTGCGCTCCCACGATTGCCTCCGCGCTCAACCCTCGCAGACACTCGGCCGAAGAACAGCTCAGGCCCGATGCGAAGTTCGTGCCCCGTTCCATCGCGCCACTCTTGGCTTCGGCACGGCAAGCGCCACTCTGCATCAACGCGCGGCTGAACAGGCCCGCTGCGGCGGGCGACGCCACCAGCATGCAGGTATTCACGCCACCGGCGGACTCTCCAAACACCATCACACGCCGCGCATCGCCCCCGAAGACCCCAATGTTGTCACGCACCCAATGGAGGGCGAGGACAAGGTCGCGCAAACCGTAATTGCCGGCCGGTTCGTCGAGCGCGGGATGCACGAGATAGCCAAGCGCGCCAAGACGGTATTGCACGGTGACCACCACCACATCCTCTTCCCGGGCGATGCGCGAACCATCGTAGAGCGGATTCGCCGTAAATCCCTGCACGTTGCCGCCTCCATGGATGAAGAACATTACTGGGGCGTTGACGGCACCCTCGCGGGACCAGACGTTCAGATACAGGCAGTCCTCCGAACCGAGAAACTTGCCGTCATCGTCACGTTGCGGGCAGGCTGGCGGCAGCGCTGTGGCGGTGCGAACGCCAGTCCATGGCCTGGAAGGCTCCGGTGCACGGAATCGCAGGTCGCCGATCGGTGGCGTGGCAAAGGGTACGCCCAGAAACGTGCGAACACCCTGTTGGAGCTGGCCCCGCAGGACCCCTTGCTGCACCGAAACCGTGACGTCCTGGGCGGCAAGCAGACACGGAACCGCAATCCACAGTGAAAGCTTCAATGAAATGCTCATGAATTCCTCCGAACGGTTTTTCTTAAGTACAAGAACACCGCGCGGGCCGAACTCACTCGGCCTTCACAAACATTTACAAAACGGCGTCTGGGTAGCGGGACTTACCACCGCGAACGGGCCTTACCCTTCCCTTACTCGCGGCATACGGTCCACAAACCCGCAGTTCGTACGGCGAAGCTCTGAGATCGCCTGAGCGCGCATCTGCCGAAGGCGCTGCTTGTGCGCGGGCTGAATGGCGAGATTGTCGAGTTCCTCCGGGTCGGTGTCAAGATCGTAGAGTTCTTCCAGATCCTCAATCAGAGGCCGCACGTACTTGTAGCGGCGGTCGCGAATCATGACATACCAGGGCACACCTCCGTGGAACGCACCTTCCCCTTGCGGGATGTTGTTCGTGTCGGAGCCGAACTTCTGGCCCGTGGCAACCAGCATCGCCGGATGATCCCACCTGGCGGACGGGTTCCTCAGCAGCGGCGTCAGGTCGCGCCCATGCATCGGCCACGGCGGCTGTACGCCCGCGAAACGCAGCATGGTGGGAACCAGATCGACGCCGGAAACGGGCGTCTTGCAGACCTGGTTCTCCGGAATCCGCCCCGGCATGGAGAAAATCAGCGGCGAGCGGACATTCGCATCATAGGCCGCGATCTTCGTGCCGCGAAAGCCGTGCTGCCCGAAGGCCAGCCCCTGATCGGAGGTAAATAGCACGAGCGTGTTCTTGCGCTGACCGGTTTCTTCCAGTACCTCCATCAGCCGCTTCACGGCTTCATCCAGCGCGAATACGCCCTGATGATACTGGCGCACCCAGTCAATGAACTTACGGTTACCCGCAACCGGACGTCCGTTGGCGTCCTTCTGCCACTGACTGATTTTCTGCGCCCAATCGGGCTTGCCAGGGCGCGGCGGGAAGATGTCCTTGGGTGTGTCGAGGTCGATGCCCGCAAGCTCCTGCAGGTGGCGCTGGGCCGGAGTGTAGGGGCCGTGCACCGCGCCGTAACAAAGCCAGAGGTACCAGGGCTTGTTCTTGTCGCGGCCGTTGCCACGAATGAAGTCACAGGCCCAGTCCGTATACTGATCCGTGGAGTAACGTTTCAGGATCTCGGTCTTTCCGCCGTGATGAGTGATCGGTTGGTCGTAGTAATAATGCGTGCTGGTTTCCGTATATTTGGGACGGTTCCAGACTAACTGGTAGTCCCAGTCCCGGCCAAAGCCCGTGTCGGTACCCGTATGCCACTTGCCGATCTGGGCGGTGACATACCCTTTCGCCCGAAGCTCCTTGGGCCAGAAGGGACACTTTGAAGGGTCGTATTCACTGCCCGGGTAGCTCCCTTCCATGCGCATGGACTCGACACCGTGCTGATAGTGGCCGTGAGAAGCGTCGCACGGGAGGGCATACACCACGCGCCATTGTAAGCGGCCGTAAACCGGATGCCTTGGTGAGCCAGTTTGTCAATGTTCGGCGTGCGCACCCAAGGATAGGCTTCGGGGTAGCAGCTCAGCGTACGGTGCGAATGGTCGTCGGTGTAAATGAACAGAATGTTCGGGCGTTCGGCAGTCGCCGGCGCCGATTGCGCTTGCGCGGCGGCTCCCATGGCGAGCATGGTCATCATGTCGCGGCGCGTGGTTTGAGCGGGCATAGAACACCTCGGCGTTGAAGTGGCAGACAGTATATCGAATCGCCCTGCGCGGGTGTATACTCTCCATGACCGGGCGAGCCGATCGAGCCTCCCCGGTCAGGGAGCTGAGGCAATGTCCTATCAATTGGTCCTTCTCTTCGCGCTGCTCGCGGCCACCCTACCGGCCCATGCGCAGACCACCTTCGCAAACATCACCGGCACCGTCACCGATACGACCGGAGCAGTGATTCCCGGTGCGAAGGTAGTGGTGACGAACACCGAATCCAACTACGTCTTCAACGCCGAGTCCAACGCGGCGGGCAGCTTCACCTTCTCACAACTGCTTCAAGGAACCTACACGCTGCGCGTCACCGCCACAGGGTTCAAGGAGTATGTGGTCCAACAGATCCAGTTGGTCTCGCTCGATGTGCGCCGCTTCGACATCAAACTCGAGGTGGGCGCCGTCGAAACGCGCATCGAAGTGATCGGCGGCGCGACACTCATCGAAACCGAAACCGCGCGCATCTCCGACCAGAAGGATGCCATGCAACTCATGGTGCTCCCGCTCAACACGCGATCGCTGTGGAATTTCGTGGGCCTGTCGCCAGGCGTGGTGCAGGCGGGTGCGGGCTCATCCACGCGCCGCTTTGCCGGATCGCGCGCCAACCAGTCCGACGCTTCCATCGACGGCATCACCTTGTCGAACCAGTACGACGGGACGCAGATCTCTCCGCTCGTCTCGCAAATCGAGAGCTTCGAAGAAGTGCGCGTCGACATGGCGAATAATACGGCGGAATTCGGCGCCATCGGCCAGGTGACGATCGTCTCCAAGGGCGGCAGCAACCAGTTGCGAGGATCCGTGTTCGACTACTACTCGACGCCATGGTTCCGCGCTCGCGACACGTTCGCCGCCCAACGCGGCACCGGCGTCCGCCACAACCCCGGCTTCTCCATCGGCGGGCCGATCTATCTGCCCAAGGTCTACGACGGCCGCAACCGCAGCTTCTTCTTCTACTCGCTCGAAACCACGCGAGGCTCGCAGATCCTCTCGAACCTGACTCCGTCGGTGCCCACTGTGCCGTGGCGCGAAGGCAACTTCACGCGCGACCCTGCCATCCGCGATCCGTTCGCGAACAACGCTCCCTTTGCGGGCAACATCCTGCCGGCCTCACGCATCAACCCGGTGACGAAGAAGATTCAGGAGCGCTTCTACCCGGCGCCCAACTTCGGCGATCCCAACGTGTTCGCAGCGCGCAACTACCGTGTCCAGTTGCCGCGGCCTTTCGACCCGAACACCTATTGGACAACCCGCATGGACCACCGCTTCACTGAGAAGCACTTCGTCTTTGGACGCTACACCTGGAACCGTTCGCATTCGCGCGACTATGATAGCCAGTTGCCCTCAGTAGGGCGGCGCTGGCAGACGCGCGACACGCGGGCCATTCAGGGATCGTACACCGCCACCTTCCGCAGCAACCTCATCAACGAAGCGCGCTGGGGCTACGCCTGGAACGACAATCCACGCAACGGTCCGCTGATGGGCATGGAAGTAGTGAGGGATCTCGGGCTCACCGGACTGGCGCCGGGCGTGCCCGACATCAACGGCGTCTACAATGTGACTTTCCAGAACGTCGGCATCACGGGCTTGTCGCAAACCCCATGGCGCCATCCGGGCTTCCTCAACTTCGCGCAACAGTTCCAGGACCAGATCTCGTGGTTCCGCGGCCGCCACAACTTCAAAGCGGGTGTCATGGCCGGACGCACCGTGTATCAGGACCAGAACATGCCCAACCAGCTATTCGGCGCAGGCACATTCTCCAATCGTTACACCGGGCATCCGTATGCCGACTTCCTGCTGGGCATCCCAACCAGTTCGCAGCGCGCCGCTCCGGCACTGTTCCAGGACCGCATTCGCTGGAACTGGGATTTCTTTGTGACCGACGAATTCAAGCTGCGCTCGAACCTCACCGTGAATATGGGAATGCGCTACGAGTTCCATCCGGCCTACACCGAGCGCAACGGACTGCAAGCGCTCTTCGATATCGCGACCGGGAGCATCGTGGTGCCGGATGGAGCGCTCAACAAGGTCAGCCCTTTGCTGCCGTCCGGCTATGTGCCGGTGGTGGAGGCTTCCAAAGCGGGCTATCATCCGTCGCGCGTTCTGCGGAATGAATGGAACAACTGGGCGCCACGCATCGGCATCGCCTGGCGGCCGCTCGGACCGAACACCGTCATTCGCACGGGCTGGGGCTTCTTCTATGACGTTGTGCCGCGTAACATCTCGGCCGGCGGCGCACCGTTTGCAGTAAGTGAGCCCGCCTACAATAACTCTACTCCCGTGCCGGATCTGTTACTGCCGCGGGTCTTCCCGGCGAGCGTCCCTGGTCCCGCCACCATCGGCTTGCCAACGGCCTATCGCGCCGACCTGCGCACGCCTTACTCCATGCAGTACAACTTCACCATGGAACACCAGCGTTGGAACACGGGCTTCCGGGCTTCCTACGTCGGGACGAACACGCGCCAGGGCGAATGGGGCTACAACATCAACCAGCCGGTGCCCGATAACCGGCCGTTCGTCGACAAACCGCGCGCGTTCCCACGCTATCCGGCAATCACTTACATTTCGAATGGCGCGGGCCACCAGTACAACGGTCTCATGCTCGAAGCGGAGCGCCGTTGGACGAAGGGCCTCGCCTATCAGGTCTCGTGGACCTGGGCTCGCGATATCGGCGACCTCGAACGCGGGGAGTCGCCGGAGAACGCCTTCGACCGGCAGCGTGAGCGGGCCGTCTGGCTCGATATTCCCACGCACCGTTGGACCGGCAACCTCATCTACCAACTCCCGTTCGCGCAGGGGTCGAAAGGCATCACGAAGGCGCTGTTCCATGGGTGGGAATGGTCCACCGTTGTCAGCACTTACTCGGGTCAGTTCCTCACTCCGTTCTGGACCGGGCCCGATCCCACAGGCACCGCCTTCAGTAACAACCGCACTGCGGCCAATGTCACTCGCCGCCCCAATCATCTGCGCGATGCGAACCTGCCGGGCGATCAGCGGACCACGGCACGCTGGTTCGATGCGACAGCCTTTGCCGCGCCCGCGGCGGGAACCTTCGGCAGCGCGGCCAAAGGCGTCATCAAGGGGCCGAGTTCGGAGACCGTCAACGTGGGTCTGGCGAAAGAGTTCAGCATCCGCGAGCGCGCCCGTCTGCGGCTCGAAATCACCGGCACCAACTTCTTCAATCATCCGAACTACGGAGTACCGGATGACACGAGCACGGCGTTCACGAACATCACCTCCGCCGGCGGTGTCGGCGCGATCACATCCACCAGCGGCAGCGGCGCGGGACTCGATGCCACGGGCGCACGCTCGTTCCGCGCGGGCATCCGGCTCGACTTTTAGCGCGATACCGGGAACCGCGTGCTGAGGGGTCGCGGTGCGTTCATCTGGGACCGAAAGGGAAGCACGATGAAGAAATGGGAGAGCGTTCGTTCCATGAGCGGCATGGTGTGGCTCGCCGCTGCGATGATGTTACTGCCGGGTGTACCGCTGTGGGGTCAATCGCCGAACCGCGAGGAAGTGCTGCGCGCGATGCGGCGGGCCGCCGACTTCTACCGTCACAAGGTCTCCACCGAAGGCGGATATCATTACTACTACACGGCCGACCTGACTTACGGCCGCTCGGAATCTGCCGAGGGACCGACGCAGGTGGAAGTGCAACGCGAGGCCACGCCCATCGTCGCGCTGGCGTATCTCGATGCGTGGGAGATGACCGGCGATGGCGAGTATCTCCAGCATGCCCGCGCCGCCGCGCACGCATTGGTTCGCGGCCAGTTATGCAGCGGCGGCTGGGACTACCTGATCGAGTTCCATCCCGAAAAGCGCAAGCAGTATCAGTACCGGGCTGACGCCAATTGTGGAGAGCAAAAGCGCGGCGTCACCAATCTCGACGACAACGTGACGCAAGGCGCGGTGCGCGTGTTGATGCGGGTGGATCGCGCACTCCGCTTCGAGGACAAGGCGATTCACGAAGCGGCGTTGTTCGCGCTGGACAAGCTGCTGGCCGCGCAGTATCCCATCGGCGCATGGCCGCAACGGTTCCGCCAGCCGCCCGATGCGTCGAAGTTCCCGGTGAAGCGGGCATCCTATCCCGATTCCTGGGATCGCAAGTGGCCCGGACCAGACTATCAGCACCACTACACGTTCAACGACAACACCAACGTCGACGCGATCGACATGATGCTGGAAGCGGCGCGCATCTACAAGGATCCGCGCTACCGCCAGTCGGCTGAAAAGGGCGGGCAGTTCATTCTGCTTGCGCAGATGCCGGAGCCGCAGCCCGCGTGGGCCCAGCAGTATGACGCCAACATGCAGCCCGCGTGGGCTCGCGTGTTCGAGCCGCCTTCGGTGACCGGCGGTGAAACGCACGGGATCATGCGTACGTTGATGGCGCTCTACCGGGAGACGGGGGACCGTCGCTATCTGGATCCGGTGGGCAAGGCGCTCGCGTATCTGAAGCGGTCTGTCGTGCCACGCGGCGAAGCCGAAGTGTTCCAGCGTCTGCCACCGGGTCCGGTGCTGGCGCGCTTCTACGAGTTGCGCACCAACAAGCCGCTCTACATCACGAAGGGCTCGCGCATCTCGGCGGCCGGACTCGGCAGCCGCATGCTGGATGGTTACGAGATCAGTTACACGCCGGAGTCGGTGATTACGCATTACGGCGTGCTGGTGATCGGTGCGTGGATGGCGGAGTTCGAAGAGGATTTTCGGAAACTCGCGGCGTTGGATGCGAAGTCCATTCGCCGGCCGGATAGACTACGCGGCTTGTCGCCATGGAGCGAACGGGAACATCCTGCGGCCTCGCTCGCCGCCAGGGCATCGGAAGCACGGCGGCTGATGGCAGCGATGGATGAGCGTGGCGCGTGGACGAAGATGGGGACGATCGGCCGTGCCGACCGTCTGATGTTCACTTACGCAGCCAAGGACATGGTGTTGCGCATCGGCCGGGGAAGGTCGGATGGTTCAGCGGGCGACAACGTGGATGCAAGCTCGCAGATCATCCCGCTCAAGGAGAACGACACGGTGGAGGTGTTCCTCGGGGCACAGCGTCCGCCGGAACGGATCCTCAGTTCGGCCGACTTCGCGCGGAACCTCATCGCGCTCGGCGAGTATGTCGCGGCGCTGCGCTGATTGGAGTTTGGCGCGAGTGCGCGAAGTTGTCTTCGTTGTGGCCGCACTCCCGACCCCACGGCCTGCGGCAGTGCGTCCAGATTGTGGCAGCGCTCTGAGAGATGCGGTCGAGCTCACATCCGCCAGGAGGAGATCCCCGCGGAAAGGCTGGCTGGCCCGAAAATCCTCCCAGCGGAAACCTTTGATCGCCTGCCAGTCATCGAATAGCTGGCTGGAACGAATCCCGGCGCCACCGCCGGCAAGAGCCTTCTTGCGGAGACGCTGGTTCTCTTCGAGTGGGAATCCGTTCGGCGAGTGCCCGCGACTCGGGTGCGCAAAAAGCCGGGAAGTGATTCAGACTCGCTGAATCCGGCCAGGCTTTGGGGCACCGGTCCGGACGGGGGAGTTCCACCTGATCGGCAGGGCTCTCCGCTGTGGCAATCAGGTCGTGGCCGAGGCCAGCGGTTCGGGCAATGTGAAGCGGATTAGCCACAACACCACCGCGGGGCGTTACGTCTGTATTTCGGCGCCGACAGAGCATCGAGCGCCGCCACGCACCAGCCGAGTTCTGCTCCACCCAGGGCCTTCGGCGCGCGGAGGTTGCTTTGCGACACTCGTTGCGGAGCTTCACGCGCTCGTCAACGTCGCGAGTCACGGCCGGTCGCCAGTTCCCTTCGAAGCTCAGTGCACGGTTAGCCGATATCGGAACCTCGCCGCCCGGATACTCGCATCGGCCACCGGGTGCTCGAACTTCCCGGAGTTTCGCGATTCTCATCGGCCCGCGGGGCGTAACCTTCCGCTGTGCCCATCCCAGGAGTGGGGATGGCCGTTTCGGATCACCAGTCTGCGGGACCGAGGCAACCGTTTGCACGCGCCTCACCACCAGGGCTCGGTCGGGGAGAACGATAGCTTTCCCTTTGGGCCTGCTACGCGGGCTGCGCGAAACGCCGCGCCCCCCCCTCGAACGGGCATCGCCTGGATCGCGCATGCCGGTCGCCAGGTAACTTCGTATGGTCGGGTAGCTTGCCGGTACACTCCACAGTCCCCAATAGAAGTAGTCCTTCGTCTTTTTTCGCTCCGATCCGATCGCAATCTTTCGCTCCGAACCAATCGTCGCGGAATGACGACTCCGTGGTACCACGGGAAGACCACCGAAGGCGGCAGCCGCAAGAGCCTGGGCGCCGAGTTCAGTCCGGTAAGCTGTATCATCGGACGACGGGTCGTCGAGGCGAAGCGCATACAACCGTTCATCAGATGGGTCAAGCCGGAGCGTAGGCTTCCGGTTCCCAAGAGCGAGTTTCCTTCGATCCTGAGGCGTGGGTTCGAACTGAAACAACCAAGCGCGGTTGAGTGCTTCCGAAAGCAGATGGGGATACTGCCTCAGGAGCGCGAGAACATCGCGCATCGAACGAATCAGCTTCTGGTGGCCTGCACCGTTAGCAGCACAGAGCGTGGACTCATGAACCTCCCCGCCAATATCGCAGCCAAATCCGGCGAGTTCGTCCAACGTCAACCGATTCTCTGACTTAGCGATCTCCTCGATCATCTCCTTCGCAAGGTCCGCCGGGCGGTTCAGTCTTTGGAAGTCGGTTCTCAAACGATACCGGAGAGCGAGCATCTGCTTACAAACGGCCCTTTCCACAAACTCGACAGAGGGGGCCCCTTCGAGGACAGCACAACAATCGCGCTGGTCAAAGCGCAAACTCGGCTGGAAGTCACCGGATAGCAACGAAGCTTGATTTAGAAGCCGCATACGCCCGAGGGTAGCAAGGAAACCGAACAGGTGAGATCCATCGAGTCCAGGCAGTTTTAGAGGCTCCATGCTCAGTCTCCTACTTCCGACTCACTTGCGCGATGGTCCGCCAGCCGAAACACTGTCTCCAACCAGCAAAGTTCGAGCCACCCATACTTTGCGATTAAGAGCCAAAAGCGGTCAGCAAGCGCGCTGTCCAACCGGTGCAGTTTGTTGGCTGATGTAACGGGTCCAAAACTGAACGTACCAAACCTCCCGGCGGTGTACTGCTCAATAGCGACGTCTGCAGGGTCGGTATCATCTACCGCCGGCGCGAAGGGGCGGCAGTAGCCGTGATGGCTCGCCACCAGATGCAGTACAAGGTCGAGATCACTCGCTCTTGCTGCTACCTGCCTCATGGCGCCTTGTATCATTGCCACAGACTGCACTTCATGCCGCGCACCTCGCGGATAGCCGCTCAGCCTCTGCGCCCGCTGGCGTTCAGCCCTGCTGCCAGAAGGTATCGCCGACTTGGCTAGAATCCTGCCCCCATCCCGATAAAAAGTGATCGCGCTCCCACCCCGCAACATGCACTGAAAACGCGGATCAGCTTTGCCGATGTCGTGAAGCCATGCAGCGAGCGACATGTCGTCGGCAACTTCATCCGAGAACCCAAGCCGCCCCTCCGTGCCAATATAGCTGAGACACTTTTCCTGGTCTTAATTACTGAGCAGGGCGAGAATAGGATTCAGCGTGAACAAGAATGGAATCTCTTCGGCTTCTTCCACGTTTTTGCCAGACGCGGAACGCAGGGAGGCCGAGCGTAGCGAGGCCGACCGGAGTGCAGCGGCTGGCAAAAACGTCGCGGCCGTGCCGGCCGCTCCTCGCCCCAACCCGGAGGTGGTGGCCGACGCCAAGCGGCGCACCTTTACTGCCGAGTACAAGCTGCGTATTCTGGCCGAAGCCGATAGCGCCACAGCCACTCCTGGTGCCGTCGGGGCATTGCTGCGACGCGAAGGATTGTATTCCTCTCATTTGGCAACTTGGCGCCGCGAGCGGCGTACAGGCATTCTCAAGGGACTCACTCCCCACAAGCGCGGCCCTAAGTCCAAACGCAATCCGCTGGAGGAAGAGAACCGGAAACTGCGCGGTGAAAACCAGCGCCTGGCCGAACAACTCCGCAAAGCGGAGATCGTCATCGATGTTCAAAAAAAAGGGGGTGCACTGTTGGGCTGGCCCCTGCCGACGGCGGACCCTCAGGAGAAACCTTGATGGACGCGGTGACGCAGTTGGCCCCCCTGGTGGGAGGCCGGTCAGCTTGCAACTCCCTGCTGGTATCCCGCGCCTCGTTTTATCGCCTCCGTCCTGTGCTCGGTCCCGAGTTGGCGGAGCGGGCTCCGTCCCCTGCTCCACCCGAGTCGGT